>JAVEWN010000003.1:0-81077 GCA_034004515.1 Anaerolineales bacterium
CCGACGGGTAAAACAGCTTGTGAGCGCGGAGGGGCTCGAACCCTCAACAAACGGCTTAAAAGGCCGCTGCTCTACCATTGAGCTACGCGCCCGTCTTGCGAATGCCGATTTTATCACTATCTTGTTTACAGGGCAAGAGCCGAAATTTCGGCTCTTTTTTATTCGTCTTCGCCGGAGGCCGTGCCGGGCTGCTCGAAGCGCAGGACCTGGCCGTTTAAATCGATGATGACCTTGAAGCCGGTCATGCCCAGATAGGCCCGCATTTCTTCGGGGATGCCCACTTCAAAGAGCATATCAAATTGTTGTTCGATATTTTTTAGCTGATTTTGGATCATTGCGCGGCTAAAAGGGTCGTCGCTGCCAAGCATTTTTGCGGCTTGCTGGCTGAGCAGGTCTTCACTGCCTTTCATCATGCTGGCAATTTGATGGAGCACCTGGCGGTCTACCGGTTCAGAGGCGAGATGACGCCGGAAACCAGCCTCATCAACGACATAGCAGGGTTCATCACCCACGTAGGCGGTTTCGAGCGGGTGATCAAACTCGTCAAAAATCAGTCCGGCGAAGAGGGCATTGCGCGGCATCAGGACTCCTGTTTGCCTTCGATGATGGCGAGCAGGGCTGCGGCGGCAATCCCGAGCCGGGTGTCGAACTGGCCGGACATATCCATGCTAAAGTCGACATCCATTTCGTAGCGAATGAGGTTAAAGCGTTGTTTCAGATCGGCGACGCGGTTGGCCCCCAGGGTGATGTCGTAGTTTTGCGGCAGCAGGCTGCCAAGCATCAGGCGGCGCAAGAGGGCCATCGCCATGCTGTCTTCAAAGCACAGGCCAATCACATTGTCTGAGGGGTCAAGAACTTCCCATTCGTCTTTGAGAATGGACTTCAAGCCTTTGCGGCGCAGCGCGCCCACTTTTTGACCGCTGATTGAGTCAATCACATCATAGGCGGCGGAGAAATCGATGATCTGGCGGGCTTTGATGGCAAGGACTTCCTGGCTTTTCTGTTCGTCTGAAAAGACGCGGATGTCTTCACGCAGTTTGAACATTTTTTGTTCGCTGAACAAGACGACCACACCTTGCGGGTTGTAAAATCGCAGTTTTCCGGTCAGGGCGATGGCTTGTTTCTTGAGCAGGTACTGTTTGTATAGAAATGAGGGGTGCATGGCAATTCTCCTTTGGAAAATGTTATGAGGTGGATAACGCTTGAGAAACGCTGGACAGGCGCGGGGCAGAGCGCGTCCACTTTGCGGGTGGAAGATGGCGATTGAGCGGGGATCAGGCTGAGGGGCCGATCGGCGGGTTAATAATGAACATTCACCAATAAATTGGAAGGCGACCAGTTGAAGAGCCATTCTGATTCGGGGATGGTCATGTTGACGCAGCCGTGGCTCATGGGCGTGCCAAAGTTGTTGTGCCAATAGGTGCCGTGAATGGCGTAGCCCTGGTAGAAAAACATGGTATTGGGGACGTTCGGCAGGTAGTAGCCGGGGCCGCTCATGTCTTTGTATTTATAGCGCGCGTAAACGCGATAGGTGCCGGTGACGGTCGGCGTTTGCCAGGTTCCGGTGGAGACGACGAAGGAGCCAACCAGAAGATCGCCTTCCCAGGCGTAGAGCATTTGCTGGCTGAGGTTGATCTCAACCCAGCGTTCACCACTGCTGACCTGCGCGGTGGGTGGAACATACGGGATTTCGGTCGGTACGGGCGCAAAAACCGTGGCGGTCGGGATGGGCGTTTCGCTCGGGGTAAGCGTGAGGGTGGCCGTCTCCGTTGGGGTTTCAGTCGGCGTTTCGGTGGGGGTTTCGGTGGGGGTGGGCGTAAAGGTGCTGGAGGGGGTTGGGGTGAAGGTGGCGGTCGGGGTCAGGGTGGCGCTGGGCGTGAGGGTGTAGGGAGGTTTTTCGAGTTGGACTTCTGCCCAGGCGACCCCGCCCTGGGCGGAATTGTTGAGCAGGGCCAGGGCCGGGGTGACTCCCTGCCAGATGGCAAACAAAAGCAGCAGGCCCAGAAAAGCAAGCAGGATCGGTGTGTAGGGCAGCGAGCGGCGGTTGGAAGGCCCTGGCGCAGGTTTGACCGACGCAGTTGGTTTCGTCGGCGCGGGCGCGGCGGCGGGCGCAGAGAGGGGGATCGGGGTTTTCACGGTTTGGGTGGATTGTTGTTCGCGCAGGCGTTTGACCGCCCAGGCCATGCCTTTGTGGGCGCGTTCGCTGTCCGGATTGATGCGCAGGGCTTCCTGAAGGTAAGCCACGCTGGCGCGCGGGCTGGCGACAGCAGCCAGCATCAACCAGGCTTCTTCGCGTTCAGGGGCCAGTTGAGCGGCCTGAACAGCGTAATGGCGCGCAAGCGATTTATCGTGAGCGCGCAGGGCTTTTTGCGCTTCTTCCAGGGCGCGGAAAGCAGCTATCTGGTTAGGATTCATGGGGTAACGGGGACAATACTCTCATTGTTGATATAGCACAGGATGCCGTTAACGACTCCGGTTGCAACCAGGTCGGGTTGTTGGGTTAAAATGTCATAATTGAGATTGAGGAACCCGGTTTCGATGATGGCCGCTGTGGTGTTGGGGCTGACTTCATCAAAAGCGTGATAGAGTGTCATGTCGTTGGTAATGCTGTTATGGAGCGGCAGGTTGGTGGTGCGCTGATAGCGGTCACGCAGGCAAAGGGCAAGCCGGTTGGCCAGGTTCAGATCGCGCGAACTCATCGCGGCTGCGACTTTGAATCCGGTCGCCTGATCGTTGACGTAGACGCAAGAATCGTTGTGAATCGAGACGAGCACTGCCGCGCGATAATTTTGCAAGCGCGGGTCAAACTCTTCCAGCAAATCTGCCTGAAAGCCCAAAGCAGTTAGTTTTTGCTGGACAATGGTGGCAATTTTAAAATTGACTTCGGCTTCTGTCACGCCGTTTTCGCAAACCGCGCCGGAATCGTTGCCATAGTGGCCTGCCACAATTCCGATTCGGACTTGCGGGAGGGGCGTCCCGGGTAAAACCATGCCTTCCGGTTCGCTGGTTAGCAGGCCGCCCAGTTGGTCTGAGATATTCCCGCTGAACAGGCCCCTCGGCGGAAAGGCGGTGAACAAGGTCGCCACCAGGGCGGCCACGAGCAGGGTCGTCTGAAGGATGGCGGGGAACCGCCTGCGGCGGCGTTCGGAGATGTTAGAAGTGGTTTGCATAATTGGTTGCTATTATAGTACCTTAAGAGAAAGTGGCAAAGCAAGCGATTTGGATGATTTTGGTCAAATTACCAGAAATTCGAATGCTTTTCTGCCTTGACGCGGCCTGCCGGGCAAAGTATCATCTTTTCTAAAACTGGAGTCTTATGCCCCTTGACCCTGATCTATTCCGCCAGGCCATGCGTTCGTGGAGCACTGGCGTGGCAATTGTGACCTCTATTCATGAAAACATTTGGCACGGCATGACGGTTAGCTCGTTCACGTCCTTGTCGCTGACCCCGCCCCAGGTCTTGATCGCCCTCGCGCAGCAGGCCCGCACCCGCCCGCTGATCGCCGCATCGGGAATTTTTGGGGTCAGCATCCTTGCCAGCGATCAAAGTGAAATTTCAGATCGCTTTGCCGGGCGAGTGCCCGACAACCGTGACCGCTTTCAAGGGCTGGAAACTTTCAGCCTGGAAACCGGCGCGCCCTTTCTGCGCGGCGGGCTGGCCTGCTTCGATTGCCGCGTCGTCAATACGCTTAATTCGGGCGAACATACAATCTTTATCGGCGAAGTCCTGGCAGCCGAAACCTTCGGCGAGCATCAGCCCTTAATTTATTTTGACCGCCAGTATCGCCAACTCCAAAAATGATGTATGCTTAATTTGTGTCCTGTCCATGCACAAAACGGGAGGTTTCCATGGAAACACAACTCACGGATCTGGAAAAACAAACTTTGCTAAAACTGGCCCGCCAGGCGCTGGAAGTGGGCGTGCGCGGCGATACGCCGGTTCCGATCGAATATGCCAAACTTGGGCCGGCCTTGCGCGAAAATGGGGCCTGCTTTGTGACCCTGACCCAACATGGACAGCTGCGCGGCTGCATTGGCACGCTCGAAGCCCACCAGCCCCTGGCCAAGGATGTTCAGGAACATGCTGTTGCCGCCGCCCTGAACGACTACCGCTTTGTGCAAGTGACCCCAGCCGAATTGGATGAAATCAAAATCGAAGTTTCACGCCTGACGCCCCCCCAACCGCTCCAGTACAGGGATGCCGAAGACCTGCTCGAAGGCCTGCGGCCCGGCATAGACGGCGTCACCCTGCGCGATTCGTCTGGCCGCCGGGCCACTTTTTTGCCGCAAGTCTGGCAGCAGCTGCCAGAAAAAGCCGACTTTCTAACGCACTTGTGCCAGAAAATGGGCGCGTCTCCGCAGGCCTGGCGCAGCCAGCACCTGAGCGTCCAGACCTACCAGGTCGAAGAATTTCACGAATAAGCGCGCCTACAACTGCTGGACGATCTGCTTGACCAGGCCCGGCCCGGAATAAATCATGCCCGTATAGACCTGCACCAGGGCCGCGCCCAGGTCTAATTTTCTTTTGGCATCTGCGGGACTTGTCACCCCGCCCACGCCTATTACCGGAATTCGGCCATTGACCCGCGCGACGACTTTTCTGAGTACAGAATCGCTCAAACCCGTCAGCGGCCTGCCGCTTAATCCGCCTGTTTCTGCCCGCAACGGGCCGGCCAGCCCCTCGCGGCTGAGGGTGGTATTTGTGGCGATGATTCCGTCCATGCCAGCATCCAAAATCGCGCCAACCGCGTCATCCAGCTCCTCGTCAGAGAGATCGGGGGCAATCTTGACCAGGAGCGGCGGTTGAACCGGCAAGCGCGAGCGTTCTGCGCTCAGTTCTTTTAGCAGGCCTTCCAGCATCTCGCGGCCCTGCAAGCGGCGCAAGCCGACCGTGTTGGGCGAAGAGATGTTGATCGCCAGGTAATCGGCCTGCGGGGCGAAAGTGCGCATCAGGCCAATATAATCTTCAGCAGCGGCTTCAAGCGCGGTATCTTTGTTTTTGCCGAGGTTAATGCCAATGAGGGTCTCCTTGCGCTGGCCGCCGCTCCGCAGTAATGACGCGGCGGCATAGTCCATGCCCCGCCCCGGGAAACCCATCCGGTTAATGACCGCTTCCTGCTCGATCAGCCGAAAGATGCGCGGTTTGGGGTTGCCCGGCTGCGGGCGCGGCGTGACCGTTCCCAGCTCGAGATGACCAAACCCCAGCGCAGAAAGCCCGGCCAGGGCCTGGCAATCTTTATCGTAACCGGCAGCCAGGCCGACAGGGTTTTTGAACGTCAGCCCAAAGGCCTGCACCGGCTTTTCGGGCGGCATAAAGATCGAGGCCAGCATCCCGCGCGAGAGCGGAATGCGTCCCGCCAAACGAACCAGGTTGAGGGTCAGGGCGTGGGCCAGTTCGGGGTCAAGTTTGAAAAGCAGGGGCCGCAAGAGGCGATACATAGCAGGCTCAGTTTGGGCGGAAATTTTGGATCAGTTTTGTCTTTTGCTCACGCTTGAGGGCTTTGATTGCCAGTTCCCGCTTCAGGGCGCTAATTTTATCGGGTTGTTCTTCCAGGTAGACCAGTTTGACCGGTCTGCGGGGGCTGGTGTAGCGCGCGCCGCTGCCAGCGTTGTGCTGTTTCTCACGGCGGGCGGGGTCGGTTGTCCAGCCTGTGTAATAAGTGCCGTCGGCGCACTCCAGGATGTAACAATAAAAACTCATTTTCTTCTGTCCAGCCCCAGTAAGCTGCCGAATAAGCCGGGCCGCTTTGGCAATTCTTTGGCGTCCGCTTCCACTTTACGCCAATCGCCGCTGGCGCGTTCCAGCCACCATTGGTTACGTCCGAGCCTGGCTTGTTCAAAGCGCCGCGTCAGGTGATCTTCGTCTCCGGCAGCAATGGCGGCCCGCAGCGTGTTTAAGGTCTGGATGTAGCCATCGAGCGCCCCCAGGCTGGCTTGCGGATTTGCCACCAAGGCCTGGGCCAGGCTGGCCGGGCTATCCTGGCTGGCGGCGGGCAGGGCGACCGTGGCGTAGGGCCGGCCTGCCAAGCGCCGCACTTCAAGCCAGCCGGGAGAATCAACCGTCAGGTTGAGCAGGCTGGCAGAAATCAGTTGCGGCAAAATGTGGGCGGAGGCCATCAGGCCGTCGGATTCGATCAGGTCGAGGAAGAAGGGTTCTGCCCCCAGCAGCGTGATCAGGTCGCAGGCCAGCTGCAGGGCTTCCGCCGGCGTACCCGCCGGGCTAACCAGGCCCACCAGCCCGGCCCGGAACAAATCGGCGTGCGGCGGGCGTTCCATTTCGGCAATGTGGTGCGGGCTAAGGGCGGGCACCAGACCGATATAATGCCGGTCAGGCCCAAGCTGAGTGCGCGCCCACTCGCTGACCGGCGCTTTGAAGGGGGCCGTATCCATCACCACGCAGCCGGGGCGCAGATCCGGGGCGATCAGGGTCAGCGTTTCCTGGATGGCGTCCAGCGGCAGGGACAGAATGACCAAATCGGCCCCTTCCACGCTGCGCGGCAGGTTCATTTCGGCCTTATCGAGTGCGCCAAGCCGTTGGGCTTTATTGGCCTGCTCAAAGTCTTTGTCGTGGCCGGTGCGCCGAATCTTTTCGGGGTAGGCCGCCAGCGCCAGCCCAATCGATGTGCCGACCTGACCCATGCCAATGATTGTAAGTTGGACAGCCATGCTGCCTCCTGTGCTTTTCTCTGGGTTTTCAGCGTGATTATACCCGTTCCGGGCAGCTTGCAACCTGTGCTAGAATCAGAAGAGCCGGGGACGCCGACCCCGGCTCTCCTTTGAAAGGAGGAGAAGAGAAATCACCTATGCCCCTACTATACAACCTTGCGCGCGAGACTGCTTGACGCTTAACCTACGTTTCCTCTACGATTGGGCGACAAACCCATTACAGAAACGCAAGGTTCGATACAGGCCAAAGTCTGCCCGGCTTTGGCTCTCAAGAGACTATGAAAAAGACCAGCATGATGTTCCTTTTTTCTGCCAGCCTGGCGATTCTCGCCTCCACGCTCTACCATGTCTTTCAGAAAAACACGCCGGGCGATGTCAACCCGGCTCTCAGCCTGCTGGTGACGTATGCCACGGCAGCGGTTGCCACGCTGGGATTGTTGGTTTTCTACCCGCCCCAAAACCTGGGGCAAGATCTCGCAAAACTAAACTGGGCCAGCTATGCCCTCGGTCTGGGGATCGTCGGCCTCGAGCTGGGAATTTTACTGGCCTACCGGGCCGGTTGGCAGATCAGCCTGCTGGGGCTGGTGGTCAATATTGCCGCGGCCCTGCTGCTCTTACCGGTTGGACTGATTTTCTTCCGCGAGAAATTGACTCCGCTCAACCTGCTCGGAATCGGCCTGTGCATTTTGGGGCTGATCCTGGTCAATTGGCGCAGATAAAGACCTTATAATGGATTCCATGAACCCCGCTTTCATCAAACCGCGTTACGACGAGCACGGATTTGCCAACCTGCCCGGCCTGATTACAAGCCGGCTGGGCGGCCCGCCCGCGCCCCATCCCTTTGACAGCCTGGACGAAGCCTACGAGAACGTTCTGCTCTTTTTTATCGATGGCTTTGGCTGGCGCTTTGTCGAGCGATTTGCCGAACATCCCATGCTGCAACGTTTTGCCGCGCATGGCAAAACAGCCCGGCTGACCTCGCTCTTTCCTTCCACCACCTCGACCCACGTCCCCTTCATCCACAGCGGACAACTGCCGGGCGAAAGCGGCCTGTACGAATGGAACTACTACGAACCGCTGCTGGAGGCCATGATTGTGCCGCTTTTATTCTCTTTCTCCGGCAGCGCAGAGCGCGACCAACTCAAAGCGACCGGGATTGACCCCAAAACGCTCTATCCGCCGCGCAGCATCTATAGCCGTCTGAAAGGGTTGGGCGTCAAATCGCAGGTCTTCCAGCACCGCGAATATACCCCGTCCACTTATTCGAATATCGCCTTTAAGGGCGCCAACGTCCACGGCTTCAAAACCCTGCCCGAAACAATGGTCAATATCCGCCAGGCGCTGGCCGAGACCAAAGGCAAGAATTACTTCTTTTTCTACTACGATAAAATTGATTCGATCAACCACGAATACGGCCCCGATTCGCCCCAGGCCGACGCCGAAATCGACGCATTCCTAACCCTGGTCGAGCGCAATTTTTTCGCCAAAAACCCAAAATCCAATCATGGGCGAACCTTGCTGCTGCTCAGCGCAGATCACGGCCAGGCGGAAGTCGACCCCAAAACCACGGTCTACCTCAACCGGGCTTATCCCGGCATCGAGAAATTCATCAAAACAAGCGCCAACGGCCAACTGCTCGTGCCGGGCGGCTCCTGCCGCGACCTGTTCCTGTACATCAAGGAAGCCCATCTGGACGAAGTACAGGCAATGCTGGCCGAAGGCCTGGTAGCCAAAGCGGATGTCGTCCGCACTGCCGACCTGGTGGAAGCCGGTTATTTTGGGCCAAACGTCACCCCGCGCCTGCTCGACCGCCTCGCCAACCTGGTTATTCTTTCTTATCGCCACGAATCGGTCTGGTGGTACGAAAAAGGCAAGTACGAACAGAAATATTACGGTCATCACGGCGGCCTGACCCCGCAAGAGATGGAAATTCCGCTGCTGGCCCTGGAGATATAAAATGAAATCTGGTTACGTGGCCGTCATTGGCCGCCCCAACGTCGGAAAATCGACCTTGATCAATGCCCTGTTGGGCCAAAAAGTCGCTGCGGTCTCGTCCAAAGCCCAAACCACCCGCCGCCAGCAGCTCGGAATCCTAACGCGCGGCGACGCCCAATTTATCTTCGTCGATACCCCCGGCCTTCACGAAGCGCGCCACAAACTTGGCGAAATTCTCAACCAACAGGCCGAAGATGCGCTGGATCATGTCGACGCAATTTTGTGGATGGTCTCGCTCGCAGAAGCGCCCACCCCGGATGACCTGCGCATCGCCGCCTATCTGGCCCAACTTAAGCGGCGGGCTGCCCTCATCCTGGCCGCCAATAAACTGGATTTGGTCCCACCCGACGAGTTACCCGCCAAAATAGCCCAGTATGCCAATCTTGTTTCCAACTCTGAGATTGTTCCGATCTCCGCCGCCCGCTCCCTGGGCTTGGGGGCCCTGCTGGATGCCTTGCTCGTCCACCTGCCCGAACGCGAAGCGGACTACGACCCAGAACAAGTGACCGACTACTACGAACGCGATATTGCCGCCGAACTGATTCGGGAAGCCTGCCTGACTCATCTCCGCGATGAAATCCCGCATGGCGTCCATGTCCGCATGGATGAATTTACCGAACGCGGCGAGGCCGGGGCGTACATCGCCGCAACCATCTTCGTCGAGCGCGAATCTCAAAAGGCGATTGTGATCGGCGAAGGCGGGCAAATGCTCAAGAAAATCGGCATCCACGCCCGCAAAGAAATCGAAGCCATGAGCGGCCGAAAAGTTCACACCGAACTGCGCGTCAAAGTGCTGAAAGACTGGCGCGACAATGCAGAATACCTGCGCCGCTTCGGTTTCAAACTCGAAAAGAAAAAGCGGCGATGAGTCTCGTCTTTTTGAGCCTGGCTTTTCTGCTGGCGGTCAGCCATTGGTTCATCGTCTACAAAAATTGGTACAAAGCGGAGCTGTTTTTCAAACCGGCAGTCATGCTGGCCCTCTTCCTGGCTCTGCTGGCCGCCAGTCCACGCCTGGAGGCTGGCCTGGCGCTTTTTGCAGCCGCAATTCTCTTTTCGCTGCTCGGAGATGTGTTTCTGCTCTTTCCGCGCCGCTTCAACCTGGGCCTGGCGATGTTTCTTCTGGCGCATATTTTTTATATCCTTGCTTTTACTCTGCCGGTGCTTGTTCCACACCCGCTTGTTTTGCTGCCCACAGCTTTTATATTCCTCCTGGCGGCCTGGTTTTATCGACGGCTTCAAACGAGCCTGCTCGAAAAAGGTTTGCGGCGTTTGCAGGCCCCGCTCCTGGCTTACTCGGTTGTCTTGAGCCTCATGCTCCTCGCTGGGCTGGCAACCCTGTTGCGGAGCGACTGGCCGCTTCCGGCGGCCTTGCTGGTGGCCGCAGGAGCACTGCTGTTCAGCGCGTCTGATGGCCTGCTGGCCTGGAACAAATTTGTGCGGCCTTTAAGAACGCGCCGGGTCGGATATATGATCGCCTATCACCTGGCCCAAATCGCAATCCTGGTGGGCGCGCTCTGGCGTTATGGGCATTTCTATGTTTCTTAATTTGGGGCAGGGCAAGGTGGTTTATAATCGGTAATGAATTATCATGGAATGAGGGCCGCATGACAAAAACAAACAAAGCAAGTGCCCGCAGAACAATTGGTGTGTTTGCCGCCCAGATCGGCCGGGCCTGGGGCCAGGATTTTATGTCTGGCCTCTCTCAGGCTGCGGAAACGAACAACCTCAATCTGGTCATTTTTGTCGGCGGACAACCCTCTGCCCTGATTACCCCGGGGGAATTTACGCCATCCTATGGTTTGTACGACCTGGCCAAGCCAGATCGGATCGACGGCTTGATCATGGCCGCCGACATTGCGCATGGCGTCAAAGCCAAAGACCTGCAATCCTTTTACGAGCATTACGCCGGCCTGCCGGTAGTGGTCAATGCAATCGAAATTGAAACAGCCACCAACTTGCTTTCAGACAACATTGCCGGAATGCGCGCCATCGTACGCCATTTGATAGAAGTTCACGGGCATAAAAACCTGGCTTTCATTTGCGGCATCAAAGATCAGGTCGATTCAGATCAGCGTTTTCATGCCTATCGTGAGGAGCTGAAAGCCCACAATCTCAAGTTCGATAAAAACCTGGTCGTAGAGGGCGATTTCAGCGCACAGAGCGGACGCGCGGCCATCCAGACGTTGTTTAGTGAACGCAAATTAAAACCCGATGCAATTATTGCCGCCAACGACCGGATGGCATTTGGCGTGATGGAAGCCCTCCAGCAACGCGGCATTAACGTCCCCGCCGATATTGCCGTGACCGGCTTCGACGATGTGCGCGAGGCCCAATCGCTGGGTGTTCCACTGACGACCGTCCACCAATCCTTTCATGATATGGGCGTTCAGGCGGTTGAGACACTCATCAAACTGATGGATGGCGAAACCAGCCAACCGCAGATTAAAATTCCGGCAGAAATGATTGTGCGTTGGTCTTGCGGCTGCCTGCCTGAAAGCGTAATCCAGGCGGCCGTCAGCCAGCAGGAAGTTGCCCAGACCGGCCACCTCGAAAATAAACGGGATGCCGCCATCCGGGCCTTGATGACTGCCGGCCGGATTATTGAAGAATCGCCCATTTCAAAACGCTATCGAAAACTGAGCGGCCAGGCCTGGGATGCGCTCCTGGTCTCCTTGCGGGACGATCATTCTGGCAGCGAGAATTTTCTGCAAGCGATCCAGGCGCTGGTGCTGGTCTTGCAGGAGTTGGATGAAGAAGCCACCTCCTGGCATAACGTTATTTCGACCTTGCGCCGCCACGCCCTGGCCGGGATTAGCGACGCAAAAGCGACCCTCAAAGCTGAAAACCTGTTTCAGCAGGCGCGCATGTTGGTTGGCGAGCTTTCGCAGCGCGCCCAAGCCTTCCACCGCCTCAAACTTGAACAGCAGGAAGAGATTTTGCAAGGCTTCAGCTTTTCGATGGCCCCCGCCATGAGTATGACTGAAATCGGCAAGGCCGTCCAGGAAAACTTCCCGCGGATGGATATCGACCATTTCTATATGCTGCTTTACCACGACTCCGCGCGCCCGGAGCCGGTTGCCCTGCCGCCATCCAGAAGTTACAACTTGTTGATGAAATACGACGAGGCGGGTTTGCAAATGCCTCAGAAACAAGAGAGCATGCCGACCGGGCAATTGCTCCCGGTCTTACAGCCCAAGGATCGCCGCTACACGGCCGTGGTCATGCCGTTGTCCCTCGCCAGAAATCGCTTCGGCTTTGTCTGGATGGAAGTAGGCCCGGCAGACTGGGAAGTCTATACGCGCGTCCGCAACCTGATTTCGAGCGCGCTGCTGCGCACCATGCTGGGCGAGCAGCGCGAACTGGCACAGAGGGAAATCGAGCGCCTGCTCGAAGAATCGAAGCAGCGCGCCGGTGAATTGGCAATTGCCAAAGACGTGGCAGAGCAAACCGCCAACGAATTGGCGCGCCTGTATGGCACAGAACAATCGCGCCGCCAACAGGCGGAATCGCTTGCCAAGTCATCGCGCCAGCTTTCAACCTTACTGAAGGTTGAAGAAGTGCCCCAGCAAGTGTTGGAGCAACTGGCCCAAGTCTTGCCCTACGGACGCGGCGCGCTCCTGCTCGAAGAGCCGGGCGGCCTGACCCACATCATGGCTCATCGCGGGTTCCCGGATATTCCCGATGTCGACGATTTGCATATAGAAATTAATGAAGATGGCGTTTACGATCAAATCTCCCGCACCGGCGACGCGCTCCTGATTGAGGATGTCAGCCAGGACCCGGGCTGGAAGCAAGTCGAATGGCTGCCGCTTCATCACTCGTGGATGGGCGTCCCGCTCTACTCAAAAAACAAAGTGATCGGGATGCTTTCCCTGACCCGTAAAGAAATCGGCGCATTTAGCAAAGACGATTTGCTTCTGGTGACAACATTTGGGATGCAAGCGGCGATTGCGCTCGAAAACGCGCGCCTTTACGATGAATTAAATAAATTCAACGAGCTGATGGAGCGCATGGTTTCTCAACGGGTGGAGGAACTTAATAACGCCTATATTCACCTTGAAAAATTGGATAAGAATAAAACATCCTTCATTCAGGTGGCCGCCCATGAACTGCGCACCCCGCTGACCGTCATGAAAGGCTATCTGACGATGCTGCGCGGCGTGCCCGCCATCCAGGAACAGGATATGCTCGTTCAGGCGGTTGATGGAGTTTTGAAGGGCACCGATCGCTTGCACCAGGTAGTCAACAGTATGCTGGATGTGGTGAAACTCGACAACCAGACCCTGCAACCGCATTTGGAAAAAATTGCCCTGGCCCCCATGCTGACCCAGATTCAAAATGATTACAGTAAAGATTTGCAGGATCGCAAGATAACCCTGACGATTGAGGAGGGCGTTCGCGGCGCGCCTTACTTCATGGCTGATGCCCAATTGCTGCAAAAGGCCCTCGATAACGTGATTGTCAATGCGGTCAAATTCACCCCAGATGGAGGCCTGGTCAGCATCAACGCCAGTTCTGTTGTGGACGAGCGGATGGGGGAATGTATCGAAATTGTCATCCAGGACAGCGGGATTGGGATCGATCCGGCCAATCACAAAGTTATTTTTGAAAAACTCTACCAATTGGGGAAGGTTGAATTGCATTCTTCGGGCCGGACCACCTTCAAGGGCGGCGGCCCCGGCCTGGGGCTGGCCATCGCTGCCGGAATTATCCGCGCCCATCAGGGACGCATCTGGGTAGAAAGCCCGGGTTATGATGAAACCACCCTGCCGGGCAGCACCTTCTTCATCCGCTTGCCAATCGAAAAAAAATAAGCACAGCCTGAAATTAGCCCTTTTGAGACATAAAATCGCCGCCGGAGAAATTCTCCGGCGGCGATTGGGTGGTTTTGAGAAAGCTGTCCTCAGGCAAACGCGCCCGACCACGATTCAAAGTGCCGTCCGCCGCGCTGGTCGTCATTATAATAAATCAGGTAGGAAAGCATCTGATACGGGACAAATTTTTGCTCTTTCGGGTTTTTCACGGTTAAGGTGTAATAAGAATGCCAACTGCCACTGTTCATATACATTTGATAGGCGGTTGTCGGCGGGGTTCCATCGCTATCCAACGGAATCACTTCGGGGTTGTGGGTGTGTCCGTAGGCGACATAACGGGCTGCGCCTTGCAGGAAGGCTGGCTCGTTGAGAGCGTATTTGGCATAAGAAATTTGCCCGCCCCACATTTTATCGCGCACCCACATCACGACATCATTGATGCGCTTAAACGAAGCCCGGCGCGAGATGCCTAAAATGAGCTGCAAACCATCCACCATGTCAAACTGAAAAGATTTATCAGCCTGGCGCACAAAATCGATGTTGAGAAATTCCTGGCCCATTTCGTCCCAAATTCTCTTTAATTGGGTCTCCATGCTCAGGCTGGGGGCGTGCTGCTTGATTTGTCCGCTAATCCAAAGCGGAGTGGCAAGCGCCGGGCGGATGTTGGTCAACTTGCGCAGGCTGTCGACCAACGCCAAAGGCAGTTGGGTACCCAACTGGCGGGCTACTTCAACCGGGTAACGATTGAGCATTTCGACCGCAAAGACATCTCCCAGGGCGGCAGCATTGCGTCCCTTTTGAAAGTCATAGTTAAATTTATCGTAGACATCCCCATGCCGGCCATAGAACTTATAACGAGCAAACAGGTCTTTAAGCGGCTCCAACTCCTCAGCTTCCCAGGGGAAAACATCCAGCGGGTTGCTTAAACCGAGGGTTTCGATAATTTCCTTGCGGATCTGGTCAAAAGCCGGGCCTGGCAAACGATAGTACCAATCATGATTGCCGACCATATAGTAGATTCTGACCGTTGGATAAGAGAGGTTCGCCGATTGGAAATCGGGGTTACGGTTGAGGTTGGCCGGCGGCAGGTAGATCAGATGGCCCTCAGCGCAATCCCGCAGTACTTTCAGGCCTTCAGCATTATGCTCCAAAATGGCGCGAGTCGCCTGGCTCAGCTTGGCGGCAAATTGGGGCGCGTTCGGATCCGTCCACGGGCGGGCGTAATTCGGGTCGCCGGGCTGTCCATCCAGCCAGTGGGTCGAGTGTTGCGGGTCGAGGATGTCGCCCATTAAGACCACGTCAATGCTCTCAATCGGCTGATAAAAATTATCCTTGCGCCAGGATGCCTGGTAGGCCAGTTCCCGCATTCGGCTGGCAAAAAGGTAAAAAGCGCTTGGCGAAATGGATTTACCGCACGTGCCATCGCCCAGGTGTAAGTCACTGATAATGATAAGCATAGTCGTGTATCCTTTTATCCTACATACCTTACCCCAAAACGGGACTGGCCTTGTGAGGAGGCTGCTTTTCCCGCCGAAGCATTCGCCTTTTTGACGGGAAAGCCCCATTCTGAGAACTTTTTGCCGCTTAAGCGGAGTTTGCTCGCCTGCCAGGAAGCGCAGGTGCTGGCTCGCCATTCTGCGACGGCGCTCAGAGCGGAACGTTTTTCAGCGTAGTCGCAGGCTAATTTGCAGGAAAATTTCCTTCGACTGCGGCCCGCAGAATCGCGCGGGCCTCCGCTCAGGACGCAGATGATAGAACATTTGTTTAATGTGACATAGCCAAGCTGTTACAAAAATATTATACGACATGAAAACAAAAAAGGCGGCCATAACAGGCCGCCTTTAAATAGGTGTTAACTTTTACTAATCGTCTTCGCGCTTCGCCAGACGGTGGTCGAGCATCATAATAGCGCTCTCGCGCGCTTCAATCCGCTTCATGTTGTCAAGGATGGCAGCCGCGTTGGATTCTTCTTCCACTTGTTCTTCAATGAACCAGTGCAGCATCACCTGGGTGGCGTAGTCCTTCTCGGTGAGGGCCAATTCATACAAATTATGGATGGATTTGGTGACAAACTCTTCGTGCGCAAGCACTTCCGTAACCGCTTCCAGGGCAGAGGCCCAATCGGTTTTGGGGGCTGCAATCGATTTCAAAGTTACTTTGCCACCGCGCTCAAGCATGAAATCATAAAGTTTCATGGCATGTTCATTCTCTTCACGAGATTGAATGCGCAGCCAATTTCCAAAACCAGGCAGCGTTTGGCTCTCAAAATAAGCAGCCATCGAAAGATAGAGATAGGACGAGAATAATTCTTTATTAATTTGTTCGTTAATCGCATCTTGCATTGCTTGTGAGATCATATTTTCCTCCATTGAAATTATCTTTTTAAAGTACAACATTTTAATTATACAGGGGGTTTATTAACAATAGATAAGACAACCGTCAAAGGGGGATTAGAAACCCGCGCCAACCCGGCTGCCTTGGCCTGGGCCGCCGTTTCGAAGCTGCTCAAACATAAAAAGGGAAGGGCGGTCGATGTATAATGACCTAATTCGCACAACTGCCCGCTGGCATAGGAACCGCTCATGAAAAAACCTCGTTTCACCCCGCTCCAAATTCTTGTTCATTTTGCAGGCTGGCTGCCGCTGGCCCTGCTGATCGTTGACTTTTTGCGCGATAACCTGACGGCCAATCCCATTCAGGCGATTGAACAGCGCAGCGGGCTGAACGCCGTCACTTTCCTGTTACTTTCCCTGGCCTGTACCCCAATCGCCGCGATTTTTGGCTGGAAGGAACTGATCCAGCGCCGTAAAGCGCTCGGCAATTATGGTTTCTTGTATGCCGCAACCCACGTCAGCACGTTTTTTATCCTGGATTATGGCCTCGATTTATCCGCAATTTGGCGCGATGTTGGCACAAAATCTTTTATCATCATTGGCGCAATCGCATTTTTGTTGCTGCTGCCGCTGGCGATAACCTCCTTCAACTATTTTATGAAACGCCTCGGTAAAAACTGGAAACGTTTGCACCGCCTGGTTTACATTATTTCCCCGCTGGTGATTGTACATTTCTTTATGGCGAAGAAAGGCAGTTTTCTGACCCTGAGCGGCGATATTCTACAGCCCTTGGCCTACGGGGCAGTTGCGCTGATTTTACTGCTCTTGCGTGTGACCCCCATCAAAAAGACGCTGATGGCTCTCCGTAAAAAATACCTGCCGCCCCGCTAACCGAAAGATTGGTCGCGGGCTTTTTTGAGAAGCCATAGAAAAAAGGGAGCGCCGACCAGGGCGGTGATAATCCCGACCGGTAAAACCTGTGGCGCAAGCACCACCCGGGCCAGGGTATCCGCAAGCAATAAAACGCTGGCCCCGCCAAAAATGGAGAGCGGGATGGCGTGGCGATAATCCGGCCCCCACAGCAGGCGCACGACATGCGGTACGATCAGGCCAATAAAACCAATAATCCCCGAAAAAGAGACCGCCGCGGCGGTTGCGAGCGAGGCCGCTAAAATTAACCACAATTTGGCGCGTTCGACGTTTAAGCCTAGGTTCTGGGCCTGTTCGTCGCCAAACTGAAGCACATTGAGGGTGTGGCCAGAGAACGTAAGCACGCCCAGCCCCAACAAAATGTATGGCAAAACTGCCAGGACCGGGTCCCAGCCGCCCAGCGCGCCGCCGCCCATCAGCCAGGACAAGGCCCGGTGCAGCTCAGCCGTCGATCTCAGCATCAGGAGCGAGGTCAGAGCGGAAGCAAAAGCACTGACCGCCACCCCGGCCAAAATCATGGTCGTTACCGGCACGGTTTTCCCGACCCGGGCCATCTGATAAACGATAAAAACGGTCAGCGTGGAGCCGAGGAAGGCCGCAACCGGGACGGCGTAAAAGCCCAGCAGCGAATTCGGCCAGTTGGCAGACATCGCAAAAACTGCGCCCAATCCCGCGCCAGAAGCGACCCCAATTAAATAGGGGTCGGCCAGCGGGTTGCGGAACAAGCCCTGGTAGGCTGCGCCGCTCCCGCCCAGGGCTGCGCCGGTCAGCAAAATTAGGGCGGTGTGAGGCAGCCTGATCTTAAACAGGATGTCCAAATACAAAGCCGCTTTGGGGATTTCAGCAGCCTGACCGAACAGGATCGCAAGCACATCTGCCGGGGGAATAAATACCGAGCCAATCGCAATGCTCAGGACGACTGCCCCGGCCAAAAATAAAGCCACAAAAAGATAAATACGATAGAAAGACTTCATTTTGATCAACCAGCCAGGTTGGGCGGCAGGCCCCTTAAAAGGCGAGGGGAACAGTCACAGATCGCCATTTTTCGAGCCGGGTGATGATTTGAGAAGGTCACAGAGTCCCTACCAGCCGCTGGCTTTGAAATATTCATCCAAAAATGCTTCGCGTTCTTGAGGGGTCATCAGGCGCGGTTTGGCAAAATCTTCGAGCATGGTCGTCAGCAGCTCAACACTTGCCAGCCTGCCCTCATAAAAAATATAGCGGGTGATGAATGCGGAACGGGTTTTTGTGGTGCGAATGCCGCTGCTGGGGTTATCATACCCCATCTGGTCAAAGAATAAGTTGCCCAGCCCATAATGGATAAATGAATCACCATAAAATTCCATGACCTGCGGGTAGTGCGCCTGGGAACCATTGACCGTGACTGCGCCCGCATCGGCCAGGCGGCGGAAATCTGCCTGCTGCCAGGGACGCGCCTCAGGGCTGTAATACTCAAAATACTGGAAAGTCGCCAGAACGATATGGCCTTCGGCCTTCAGACGCGCAATCTCAGCCACAATCCACTCGTAATCGCCGCAGGGGGCGGCCCCGGGCCAGCCATCGGCGCGCGCCCAGGCAAATTCCGGGCCAACCGGGTTGCAGCCGATAAAAGCAAAACTCATGCCGCCCCGCTCCAAAATTGCCGGCTTTTGAGCATCCGCCAGGTCGGCTCCGCCCCCAAAATAAGGCCAATTGAGTTCTTTATACATTTCAATCGTGTGAAAAGTTGCTTCCTTGCCCCAGTCTTCAAAATGATTGCCGGTCAATTCAACCACATCCGTCCCGATAGATTCGAGCAATTCAATATACTTGGGGTCAGAACAAAAAATCAGGCGGCGTTGGTCTGGGTTCGGGTAAGGGCAGCCCTCCGCAAACGGAATTTCGTTTGAGATATGGGCAATATCCGCCTGGCGCAGCAAATCTCCCAGATCACGGGCCGGGTAGAGATTGCCGTTCAATTCCATTTTATAGGCGGTTGCCCGCACCAGGGCGGTTACGCCGGTCATAACGACCGTTGCCATTTTGTCCGCATCCCGGTTGCTGGCGGGCAGGCTCAGCTTGCCGCCGCGCACGGTAAACCCCACCCGCAGCGGATATTCTTCCAGGTTAAAGTCTTTGCGGATGGGGGCCTGGCGGTCTACTTCAAGCACTTTCATTTTAGGGCTGAGGGATTCAAAGGGGACAATCCCCCAGGCCTCGCGCTGCGCCCACAGGGCATATTCCATGTCCCGTTCAGAAATGATGCGCACCACGCCTGGGCCTGCTTCGCCGTCCAACAGGGTTTGGATTGCGCCATAAGTGGGTTCGGTCATCACCAGGCTTTGGCCGTTTCCGTTCCAGGCCGCTTGCAGGTCGCTGAAAGCGACTCCATCGCGGACGGTGGGGAAAGCGGCGACAAGGGTATAGACCCAGGTCGAGGTCAGCGCGTCGTCCGCCTGGGTGGCCGGTTCGAGGGTCAGGCTCGCTTCGTCAGCCGCAGCAGCCGCATCAAACCCCAGCAGCCCGGCAGCCTCGCGCAGTTCCTCCGGCACAGCGGCTGAAATCCACAGGCTCGGCGCGGGAGTAGGAACAGCCGTCGGCGGGCTGGCGCTGGGGGCCGGGCTGGTTGGCGGCGCAGCTTCAGTCGCCACGAAAACCGGCGTTTCTGGAACGCAAGCGGCCAAAAATAAGGCGAAGAAAGTGCCCATCAAAAAGATTCGGCGCATAAAAACCTCGATATAAAATGGATGGCAGGCATTGTAGCACAACAGCCAGCCAGCATGGGAGGCCTGAAAACAAGACAGGCATGGCGTTCTCAAAGTCGGAAAGGTCATTGCGAGCCGCAGTTTTTTCGCGGCGTGGCAATCCCCTGACAGGATAGGAGATTGCTTCACCCGGCTGAAGAACGCCGGGTTCGCAATGACGTGCCATATTTGTACCCAACAGTCAAGCGACTTTGAGAAAGCCATAAACAAGACAGGCAGAGGTCATAAATTGACCTCTGCCTGTCTCTGGCGTTTACATCTCAGCCCGGCAAGAGCAGGCCAGGGCGAACGCGGTGGGCGCTGCTCTCCCAAATTTCTTGTGGGTAGACAATTTGATTTGTGCCGGGCAGTTGTTCCATCGCCAGGCCGGTGTTCAGGTTAATGCCCACCTGCAAATAAGCCTTGTAAATGAGCTGGCTGCAATAAAAGGAATCTTCAGTTTCAGGGTTGAGAAAATTGAGGTTATAAGGTTTGCCAAGCTGTTCCAGGCAATAATTGGCAACGACTTTGCGCATCTCGTCTTCTTCCTGCTCTGAAAGCCCCAGCCCATTGAGCGGGGCAGCCACGCCATAGAAGCTATCGAACAACAAACCGCGCTCGCGGGCCATAATCTCTGTATTCCAATCGTGGCCGGGCACTTCAAAGGTAATCACCCCGCGCGTGCCCGATTCGGCGCAGCGGCCCTCTGGCCCCAGATAGATGGCAACATGATCGACATCGCCCGGGACCAAGCGGCCCACCAAACGCCAAAATTCACCTGGCAAAATATCGGGTTTGCCATTCATGGTGCAGATAATATCGCCTGTCCGCAGAGTCAGGCCTTCGATTTGATAGCTAGAAACCAGCATGATTGCGCTCCTTACGCGTTACCCTGTCTACGAATTTTTAGGGACGCGGTTGTATAATTTTTGCCAAAAAATCCATCTGGTGGGCAATATAGACCAGTTCGCCGCGTTCCACCTGTGCCCGCCGCCGGAGGATCCAGCCTGCAAAACGATTCGGGTCGAGGCCCGGCTCTTGGGCCAGGGCGGTTTCGAAAAAGTGCAGGATGAAATTCAGGAAGTAGGCTTCATCAGCGGGATACTGGCCCTGGCGCGGGTAGACTACCCAATCGGAGGCCCCGGCAGAGACGATCTCAGCTCCGGCCTGCTGCAAATTTCCAAACAGGTGGCGGCCGGCCTGGCTGTCTCCGCCGCTGGGCCGGGAATCCATGCTTTGGTGGTAAAGCCGCTCGATGAGCGCATCCAGGGCCGGGTCGAGCGTTGGCTGGAGGCTGGTAACGCCGTCAAAATTGACCGTCAGCCAGGCCAGGCCGTCGGATTTGAGCAGCGAAAATAACGAGAGCAAGGCGGCGGGCATCGTCAGCAGGTCAAGAAAGGCGTGCGCGATCAGCAGATCATAACGGAATCCGGCCTGGGCCTGAATAAAGTCAAAGACATCCGCCTGAATAAAATGGACGCGTACAGAAATCCTGGAATCAGAGAGGCGGGTTTCGTTTTCACCAATTTCCACGTCAAAACCGTTTTGAGCGGCCCATTCGGGCAGCCAGCGTTGGGCGTAGCGCATGTTCTCGTCCATTTCGTCGACGAGGGTATAGTCTATTTTGGCGGGCAAGACCTGCCAGCGCAGCAGGCGGGCCAGCATGGTTCCGATTCCCGCCCCAACTTCGACGACCTGAAGCGGCTCACTGGCAGGCCAGGTGGCGAGCGCAAGCTGAAGATCGGCCAGGACGCCGCGATTGAGGGCGCGGTCATCTACGCTTTGTTTGGCGAGCAGGTAACGCGGAAAAGAAAATTCGATCATGAAAGTCTCCAGAATTTGGGTAATTTGAGTGTATCACAAGCCGTGAAAAGGCAGGGATTGTTTGGGCGCGGTTGAGCTTGCGTTTTTCGGGGAGATGCTCAGCACTTTTTGGCCGGGGCGGGTATAATGGAGTTGTCTGACAACTTCCTCCCCTCTCTCAAGGAGTTCTGCATGTCCCGCATCGATTTAACCATCCACCCTGAACGCCGCAAACGCGCCATCCAGCGCGCCCGCGAACGCAATATTATCATCCCGACCTATGCCCAGATGAAAGA
This sequence comes from Anaerolineales bacterium, assembly GCA_034004515.1. Lineage (GTDB taxonomy): Bacteria > Chloroflexota > Anaerolineae > Anaerolineales > Villigracilaceae > UBA8950. Next base: position 21,561 of record JAVEWN010000003.1, read on the forward strand.
CCCCTCTAAAATACCGGCCAAGATCAAAGAAGAACTTGCCAGTATCGGACTGTGGGACATTCATCCGCGCAACCTGTTCCGCATTACCTGGCAGAATGAAGCCAAAGCGCATGGCGGCGGGTTTGGTGGTGTCAATTATATTGAACTGCCTTCTGAGCTAACCGGAACCCCGGCCCGGATTATTGCGCTGGTGGGCAAATGGCTCCCAACCGGCTCTCACAAGGTGGGGGCGGCATTTTCATGCCTCGTTCCGCGGCTGGTGACAGGTCAGTTTGACCCGACCACTCAAAAAGCGGTGTGGCCCTCGACCGGCAACTACTGCCGCGGCGGGGCGTATGATTCGGCCCTGCTGGCCTGTGAATCAATCGCGATCCTGCCGGAGGGCATGTCGAAGGAGCGCTTCGATTGGCTCAAAAATGTGGCTGGTGAGACGATTAAGACCCCCGGTTCCGAATCGAACGTTAAAGAAATTTTTGACAAATGCTGGGAACTGCGCAATTCCGGCCAGGATATTATGATCTTCGATCAGTTCCAGGAATTTGGCAATTACCTGTGGCATTATGAAATCACCGGCCACGCCCTGGAAGAAGTGCTGAAAAAGACCATGCGCCCCGGCGACCGCTATCGCGGCCTGACCAGCGCCACCGGTTCGGCGGGTTCGATTGCCAGCGGTGATTATTTGAAACAATTGTTCCCGGAAAGCAAAATTGCGGCGAGCGAAGCCTTGCAATGCCCGACCCTGCTCGAAAACGGATTTGGCGCGCACCGCATCGAAGGGATTGGCGACAAACACGTTCCGTGGGTGCATAATGTCAAAAACACCGACCTGGTGGTAGCGATCGATGATAACGCCGTCGTCAACCTGGCGCGTTTGTTCAATGAACCGGCGGGCAAACAATACCTGGCCTCGATTGGCATTCCGACCGCGCTGATCGACCAGCTTGAATTGCTCGGTTTCTCGAGCATCTCCAATGTGCTGACGGCAATCAAGATGGCGAAATACTATGAAATGGATGAAAACGACATCATCCTGACCCTGGCAACCGACTCGATGGAACTCTACAACAGCCGCCTGCACGAAATGCACGACGAAATGGGCGCTTACACTGACCGTGACGCTTCGGCTGATTTCGCGCGCTGGCTGATGGGACAAACGACCGACAACATGCTCGAGCTGCGCTACACCGACCGCCGCCGGGTACACAACCTGAAGTATTACACCTGGGTTGAACAGCAAGGCAAAACTTACGAGGAGATTCAGGCGATGTGGTATCAGCCTGATTACTGGACGGCCGTCCAAAAGCAGGCCGATGAGATTGATGCGTTAATCGTCGATTTCAATGATGAAGTCGGCCTGATCTAAGCCGGGTGTTTTGCCCGAGCCAGCTTGGCATGCCCGGAAGCTGACAATTTATGAGACACAAAAACGCGCCTGAGATGGGCGCGTTTTTGTGTGTTCAGGAATCTCCCTCTTTTGACGCGCCGAAATCGTTACATTCGTCACTCTAATAATTCAGAGATTCCTTATAAGATAGACCTATTATGCACGAACTTGCCGTGACCGAATCGATTCTAGAAATTGCCCTGCGCCACGCTGAGGCCCAAAACGCCACGAAAATAACGCATCTATACATCGTGATGGGACAGTGGTCGAGCGTAGTCGATGACTCCGTCCAGTTTTACTGGGATATGATCAGCGCGGGCAGCATCGCTCAAGGCGCAACCCTGCACTTTGAACGCATCCCGACCGAGTTAACCTGCCTGGATTGCGGCAAAGTTTACCATCCCGCTTCGGAGTCCGTGCTCTGCCCGGATTGCCAGAGCGCGCGTCTGAAAGTAATTAAAGGGGAAGAGTTTCGTCTCGATTCAATCGAGATTGAGACCTGAATCTCTGGCAATCCTTTTTAGGCCTCGTCCAGTTTTGCAACCCGGCCTTCGACTATTTTTAATGGCAGCCAGGCGCAAACGAGACTGAGCGCGATTCCCAAAACAAGCCCGGTCAGGTAGCCGTAAAACATGGGGATTTGAAGCGCCGCAACAACCCAGAGCGGCCCAATAAACAGCCCAAAAGATAAGGGCAGGAACAAACCCGCCAGGATCGTGCCAAGACAACCCAGGTTGCCTGAGTTCATTTTTCGGGGGTCTTCCCACGCAAAATTAGCGCCAGCCGCGCCAAGACTGAGCAGGATTCCGTTCATGCCGGCCAGGCACATGGCCACGACCAGCAAACCGTAGAAAAAACCCGTCCACGAAATGCCTTGCAGGAGGGAAATGCCAATTAAAAAGAACCAGCCCAAGGCCAGGGCCGGCAGGTAAGCAACGATAAATTTAGCGGCGAGCAAGTGAGCAGGGCGCAGGGGCGAGGCCTTGAGCAGCCAGTAGTTTTTGCCTTCCCGCGAAATAGCAGTTCCCGATAGCCGCCCAAGCAACATCCAGCCCACAAAGAGTGACATGCCGACATTGCCGTAAACCAGCAGCGCGCCCAGGGATTCCATGAACCAATCTGGAGCTTCTCCACGCCCGGCGGGTGGTTCGCTGCCATTGCGGAAAAACATAAAGGTGTAAAGTAAACCAAAAATGAGCGGGCTGACCAATTGCGAAACCTGGCGCAGGTCGCGGGTCAGGATGAGAAAATCGCGCTTGACCAGTCCGCGCACCGGGGCGGGAAGAAACTGCTGGCTGAGGGTGGCGGCCAGCGACACTTTGTTAGTACCACTTGAAGAGGCTCTGGTAGGTTTTTTCTTGTTGGTGACAACTTGAATCCGGGCCCAGCCGCTGTAATACCAACCTTCCGCGGTGACGAGGGCAATCCAGAAGGCTGCCGCTGCCAGCCCAAAGGTGAGGGCCAGCAGCAGCCAACCTGCCAGCCAACGGCCTTCGCCGATTTCCGTCAGGCCGCGGCCTGCCCAATTAAGCGGCAGCCAGGGGACGTTCAATTTTGTTACCAGGGTGGCCAGCTCGTTGGCCTGTGCCAAAGAAGGGTCGCCGGAGCCATTCAGAGAGTTGCTCAGGTTGCCGGTTTGGGAGCAAATCATCGATGCCATTGCGCCGACGAAACCGAGCACTTCGGCCACGCGCCGGGCCGGAAAAATCCGCACGACACTCATTACCAGCAGCGCAGAAAGGCCGGCAGCGGCCAGGGTCAGGGTAAACATCACCAAGACCACAAGCGGATAATAGGCCAGGCTATAACCGCCGGAAATTCCCAGGCCAAATAAAACCGGCAAGGCGAAGATGGCCGCGATTCCAAAATTTGGCAAAACCGCCTGGAGCAGTTTGCTAATGAAGACGGCCCGGATCGGCACTGGCGCGGCCAATAAAAAGTCCATATCGCCGGAGAGATAAAGTGCCTGTAACAAAACGCCAAAACTGGTTAGGAAAATCCCAAAAAACAGGATGCTAAAGATAAGGGTGGGGATTGCCTGCAAAAAGGGCGATACATCCAGCCCCACATATTGGGGCAGTTCGGGGGAACGCAAAAAACGGAGCAGCAAAAAACTAAGCCAGAAAATAATGCCGATAAAAGCCAGCAGCCCGGCCCACCCGATCAGAGTCCAGAATTTCCGGCTTTTCTTGGCGTGTTTAAAACTGTTGAAGCTGATTTGCCCGCGCAAACGCAGCAGCTTCCACACGGCTGAAAACATTTGGGTTGAGTCGTGTAAAGACGCGCTCATTTTAGAATCTCAGCAATCTCAGCGGCTTCGGCCCCTCCGGTAAGGCCGAGGAAGATATCTTCCAGGCTGGCTTCGCCGGTCTGGCCGAGGTTGCGCAACTCTTGCATGGTACCGACGGCCACCAATTGGCCTTTGTTGATAATCCCAATCCGATCACACATCCGTTCCGCGATTTCGAGAATGTGGGTCGATAACATGACAGCCGCGCCGCGATCCGCAATCTGGCGCAGAATATCTTTGATCAGGCGCGCTGATTTGGGGTCAAGCCCAACGGTTGGCTCGTCCAGCACCAAAACTTTGGGGTCGTGCATCAGGGCGGCGGCCAGGGAAGCCTTTTGCTGCATTCCATGGCTGTACGAGTCGATGGTGTCGTCGGCGGCTTCGGCCAGGTCGAACATCCGCAGCAACTCGTCGATCCGACGAATGGCTTGTTTGCGATCCAGGTCATACAGCTCGGCGACAAAACTCAGCAGCTCGCGTCCGCTCAATTTGGCATACAAATTGGGGGTATCCGGCACGTATCCGCTGGCGCTTTTGGCCTGCAGTGGTTGGGCCTGGACATCGTGCCCGGCGACTTTGACCATTCCTGAACTGGGCTGCAACAGGCCAACGATCATTTTGATGGTGGTGGTTTTGCCGGCCCCGTTTGGGCCAAGAAAACCAAAGATTTCACCGCCATAGACTTCAATACTAACATTGTCCACGGCAAGTTTTTCGCCATATTTTTTAACGAGGTCAATTGTTTCAATCAGGGGGCTTATGGTTGCCATTTTTCTCCAGAGGTGTTGAATACACAATACCTATTATACGCATCAGGTTCAGAAAATATTCACAAAATCTCAATACAAGAACATTTAAGGTTTTCAGTAGAGTCCTGTTATTGCCGTCGTGGTTAAAGGTTTTCTTTTCCGGCTTGTCCGAGTTAGGGTAGCCGCCAGATCGATTGTTGCGGCTTTAACTTTGATGGCTGAGAGGCTGGCATAAGAGCGTCATGTATCTTGATACATATCCGCTCCTGCAACCAAGATACATGACGGGCAAAAGCCTGGCGAGTATCCTTGCGGCTATAAACGTAAACTCTCGCAACAGAAAGCGCCCGATTACACAATCCTGACACTCAACCGTGACGTTTTTCTCCTCAAACAGCGGAAATTGAAATGTGACATGAGCAGGGTGGGCAGCAACGACAGGGCGCGGTTACTTGACCCGCTAAGCAATTTGAAGTCTCAACCTTGAGACCTTCATTAAACCCACGAAAGGAAAACGAAAATGAACGAATTTTTTCAGCTGCTAAAAAAAGAACACAAAACAATCATGGATATCCTCGACCAGCTTGAAGATACCGAGGAGGCAAAGAAGCGCGAAGAATTATTCCAAAAGCTCAAGGAAGAGTTGCTGCCGCACATGCGGGCTGAGGAAAGCACTTTTTATGAGCCGCTGCTCGCCAAGAAAGATACCCGTGACGTTGCCCTGGAGGGCACGGAGGAACATCACGCCAGCGATCTGGTCTTCAAAGAACTGGAGAAAATGCCCAAGGACAAGGATGAATGGGCTGCCAAATTAACGGTGTTCAAAGAAATGGTGGAGCACCACATCAAAGAAGAAGAAGGCACCATGTTCACGGTTACAGAAATCGTCCTGACCGATGAAAAGATTCAGGCCATCATGAAAGACTTCAAGGCCGAAAAAAAGAAACTTCAAGAAAACCTGAAATAACAGCCGAGCCTGGCAGCTACGGCCCGTCCTGATTGTTGGAGCGGAAAAGTTGTCACACAGATATCAGCTTGAGCTTCATCCAGCATGACCCTGACGGGTAAAAGCTCAACTTACCCCACCATTGCCTGGAGCCGGCCCCCAATGGTGGGGTTTTGGGTGATTATCAGATCGGTCCTGAGCGCAGGCAAAGGGTGGCGTCCCAGCACCTGCGGTTCTGGGCAGGTGAGCAATCTCCACCTTACACGGCAAAAAGTTCTCAGATTGGGTCTTTCCCCGTCAAAAAGGCGAGTGCTTCGCCGGGAAAAGCGCCCTCCTCATAAGATCAGGCCCGTTTCAGGGTAGGGTGTCAGTCAATATGGCCTCGTCCTGAGCGGAGGCCCGCACGATTTTGCGGGCCGCAGTCGAAGGACATTTACCGGCAAATTGCCCTGCTGCCAGGCTGAAAAACGATCCGCTACCCTGCGAACTACGCTCAGGGCGAAAAATCTTAATCTGCGGCCCAGCCTGCACACTTCCGGGAAGGCTCTCGCCAAAGGCAGAGCGGATGGAGCAGTTACTATGACGCAAGGCGGACATTGAATATGCCAGCGATGGAAATACCCAAAAAACCAACTGACCTAATGGAACAGGCCGACCAATCCAATCTTTTTCGCAAGACCGTCGGTCTCACGCTGACGTTCGTTGCAGTCGGTTTTGGCTTTTTTCTGCTCTACCAATTCCATCAGGTTGTCTTTATTCTTTTCACCTCCATCATCCTTGGAACCGTGCTGCGGCCCCTCATGCAAAAAATGACAGGCGCCGGCTTGCCCGCCAGCCTGGCCGTCGCCATTATGCTGATGGGCATTCTCACCTTTCTGATCCTGTTCGGCTTTCTAGTCACGCCCCTGCTCACGGAACAGGGCACGCGCCTGACCGCTCTCATTCCTTATTATTACGATACCTGGCGCGGTTGGGTGATCAACAGCCCCAACGCGCTTATCGTCCGTTTAAGCCCGCTCCTTCCGCTCTCCATCGATCAACTGACCTCCCCCGGCCCTGCTTCCGATGACGACTTGCTCATCATGGCTGGCCGCGCCGTTTCCTATTTCTCAACTGGCTTTACGACGGTCTTTGTTGCCATCTCCACGACCCTGCTGACGTATTATTGGATGACTGAAGGCCCGCGCATTCTCCAAAGTTTGCTGCTCTTTTTGCAGCCAGATCAGCGCCTGCGCGCGCAAGCCGTGATCACCGAAATTGAAAACAAGGTTCGCCAATATTTGGTGGGGCAGGCCATCCTGTGTATCGCCATCGGGCTGGTGGCTACCATCTCCTACCTGATTATCGGTTTGCCGAACGCGATTGTCCTCGGTTTGCTGGCTGGATTCTTTGAAGCGGTGCCGATGGTTGGCCCGCTGATCGGGGCCCTTCCCGCCGGGGTGATTGCTCTCTCACAATCGCCGGTCCAATTAGTCTGGGTTTTAATCGCCACGGTGGTCATGCAGCAGTTGGAAAATAACCTGCTCGTCCCGCGCGTGATGAACAAAGTCGTCGGCATCAACCCTTTTGTTTCGTTACTTTCCATCGCCACCTTTTCCTCGCTGTATGGGATTGCGGGGGCTTTGATGGCCATCCCCCTGGCGGCCATCCTCCAGCTTTTGCTCGAATCCTTCGTCTTCGAGCGTGAACCTGAAGCCTCCACGCTTTCAGAAGGCCGGGCCGGGCTGGGTCTGCTGCGCTATGCGACCCAGGATTTCGCCACCGGTTTGCGTAACCACGCCCGCGCAGATAAACAGGGCAGCCCGGAGAGGATCATGAAAGTAGACGAGATCATGGATCAAATGGAACACATGGCAGACGACCTGGAGCAACTTCTCGCGCAGAAAGAGACCGAGGAGTCTCAATGAACAGACGGGTAACCACCATTTCAGGGGCAATATTTTTTACGCTCTTCGGGCTGCTTGCGCTCTGGCTGACGCGCCAGATCCTAACCTATCTGCTCTTCTCGTTATTTTTAGGCGCTACGCTGCGCCCGATTGTTGACCTGGCCCAAAGCAAGACCAAATTTTACCGCCTGGGCATCTATTTCCTGGTGGGGCTGGCGATTTTAACCGCCTTCTTTCTGATCTATCGCGTCTCCGGCCTTTTGGGAGACGAACTAAACCGGATCACCGAGAACATTGCCAGCATGGAAAACTGGCATGTTCCGTTTTGGTTGGCGCGTCTGCTCTGGGTGCGGACGCTCTTCGATCTGCTGCCCGCTCCCGCTTTGCTGTTTGAAGCTGGCACAGGAGATGGCGGACAGACTCTGCTGCCCGTTCTTGAGACGACCAGCAAGAGCGTTCTTGCCGTGCTGAGTGGAACCTTGATTATCACTTTTTTGAGCATCTACTGGGTCAGTTCCCAAGATCACTTTCAGCGTTTATGGCTTTCGCTCCTGCCCTCGGAAACACGTCAAAAGGCGCGCGCCATTTGGCAGCACATTGTCGAAAGCCTGGGCGCTTATGGACGTTTTCTGGCCGCGCAATTTTTGCTGACCTGGATCGTCATCAGCACGGGCAGTCATTTGCTCGGTTCACCTTTCCCCGTCCTGGCAGGGCTGGCCGTCGCAATCAGCAGCCTGGTGCCCATCATCGGCATTCCGCTCGCCCTGGTCGTTAAGTTTTTTACCGGGTTGCTCGCTGGCTATACTTTTACCCCCTGGATCATGCTCTTTGTGACCGTCGTGCTGGTTCTGATGCGTCTCTTCATCTGGCCGGGCCTGTATAAGAAAAAATGGGATTCTCCCATTCTTTCCTTGGTCTTGGCTTTAGCTTTTGCGCAAGCTTTTGGCCTGCGTTGGACGCTCCTGGCGCCGCCCCTGGCGGCCATTCTCACCATTCTTTGGTCTCAGCTGGTCGTACGGGGCAAGTCCGATCAAAAAGAGAAAGACCTTGAGCTTATCGTGCGCCGCCGCGCTGATTTAAGCGAGGCGCTTGACGCGCTGGAAGGCGACATCCCGCCCGCCTTGAGCAGCAACCTGGCTACGCTGGACGAATTGCTCGCCAGAGCCGGCCCGATCTTGGAAGAGTAACAAACACCCTCATCCTGGCCGCGCCCGTATCCGCGCTGCTATTCTTTATGGTTAAACGCTTCGTCAAATTGGATGGGGGGTAAATCACTGATTTGAAATTCGGAGATTCTGTCTGGGCCCAACGCGCCCAGGGTCTGGATAACATTTTCAGCATCCCGCAGCAGTTGGCTGACGCGCACCCCCCGACAGTTGGGCTGCCATTTGGTGAGCCATTTCAGGCTGCGGGCATACATTTTCTGCGCGCCTTCGTAATTCTGGCGGGTAAGATGGTAATAACAGACCGCAATCTGCAAAATCCCCCGATATAAATCGCGAATCTCGCCCGTTTCAGCCAACCAGGCTTCTTCGAGCAGTTCGTGCGCCTCAAAGTAACGCCCGGCATTGAACGCGGCGATCCCTTCCAAAACTTTTTCAGGCAGTGGTTTATTCGGTGGGCAAAGCAAATCAGACATAATCGGCAGTATATCACGCCCTGGCGCTTATCAATTTGGCGTTCGCGGGCGTCGAAATCTGTAAAACACAACGCGCGGGTTCGTTAAATCAAAACGGGGCAGGAAAACCTACCCCGTTTTCATCTTGCTTTATCTCGGCTTGCCTTCGTTGGTCTTCAAGCGCGGGCTGTAAATGAACTGGCCTTCTGTTTCGGTTTTCCAGAGCCATTCTTCTGTAACCAGTTCCTCCAAATACTGCTCAAACATTTTCCGATCCATGTGCTTTTCCTCTGGCAGGTTGTTTAGATTTTGCCACAAGGTTTCAAGGTTGATGTGAGCGCCCTTCATCACCAGCCGCACCAACGTCAGCTTCTGCGGAGAATTCTCCCCGACATCGATTAGGAACATCATCCCAGTATTCGGACGTTTAAAAGTGTCGTTTGACATAGACTAATTATAGCCAGAATATCAGATTTTGTTACCGTGACTTTTCTGGTGTTTTTCAGGAGTGGGCCCGGCAGTTACGCTCAGGCCAAAACCGCCTTATCGGTGATCTCCAGGGCTTGATCCAGCACGTCAAAGCCTTCTCGCAACTGTTGCTCGCTAATAATCAAGGGCGGGATAATCAAAATCGTGTGCCAGTGGATGGAGATAAAGAGACCCTGCGCTGTGCAATATTTTTTGAGCGCGTTCATTTCGGGGCTGGAACTGTTCCAAGGGGCCATCGGCTCCTTCGTCTCCCGGTTTTTGACCAGTTCGATGATCCCAAACAACCCAATCGAACGCACTTCGCCGACAGATGGGTGACTCTCGCCCAAATCAGTCAGCATTTTGTGCAGAATCGGGCCCATTGCCGCGGCGTGTTCGACGATTTTATCGGCCCGCAGCACTTCGATATTGGCCAGGGCCGCGGCCAACGAGATCGGATGGGCGGTATAGGTCAATCCGCTCTCGAAGACGGTCTCATCAAAAGTCGCTGCGATTTCGGGCTTCATCGCCACTGCGCCGAGCGGCGCATAGGCGGAGGTCAGGCCCTTGGCCATCGTCATCAGGTCGGGGATCACGTCCCAGTGTTCGACCGCAAACCATTTGCCGGTTCGGCCAAAGCCGGCCATGACTTCATCTGCAATCAGCAGGATGCCGTATTGGTCGCACAGCGCGCGGACTCCCTGCAGGTAGCCCTCGGGCGGAATGAGGATGCCGTTCGTGCCGGTTACAGTCTCCATCAAAATGGCGGCGATCGTTTCTGGCCCCTCGTAGCGGATGATTTCCTCGAGGTGGTTGAGGTAATCCTGCGTGAAATCGGCCTCCGAAATGGCAGGGTTGCTGCGGTGGAAGGTCGAACGATAGCGATAGGGATCCAGGAAATGAACCACACCGGTCATCAAGTTTGGCTCCCAGGTCAGGCGGCGCGGGTCGCCGGTGGCGGCCATTGCTCCAGCCGTCGCGCCGTGATACGAACGATAGCGCGCAAGGATTTTGTGTCGTTTGGTATGGGCGCGCGCTATTTTGATCGCGTTTTCGTTGGCGTCGGCCCCGCCCAGGGTAAAAAGCACCTTGGTCAGTTTACCGCCCGGCGAAATATCGGCAATGGCCTGCGAGGCCAGCGCCCGGACTTTGGTCGCCATGCCGGGTGCGGCATACGCCAGTTCGGCGGCCTGCTGCTGAATGGCGCGGATGACGCGCTCGTCGCCGTGGCCGATGTTGACGCACATCGTCATCGAGTTGAAATCCAGATAGCGTTTGTCGTCCACATCCCAAAAGTAGACACCTTTGGCGCGTTTAACCGCGATGGGATTGATTTTGGCCTGGGCCGACCAGGTATAAAAAGCGTGTTCGCGGCTGAGGGGTAGAATCTGATCGTCAGGTAGGTCGAACATGGGTTATCTCCACGGGTTATTTGGATGGTCTTCTTCAAAACAGGTAAAAAACATCCCGCACCAAAATGCGGGATGTAAATTGTGCGCGATCATCTTTCAAGGCTTGAGGCGCGTATCGACTGAGTTCAGTTCCCGCTCCATTTTATCGAGCAATGCGTCAATTTGAAGGATTAAGTACGATTCGTCGTCCAGGGTGGGCCAGGCCTGAAGCTGGCTGGCTGTTGTGGCAGCGGGTTGGAGTGCGTCAGGCGTGACAGGCTCAGGCGTGTTGGTCGGCGTGGCTGTCGGCAGTTTTTCGGATCGGACCTGCGGCAGCGGCAAGGTGGGGTAAGGGTTCGCGCTTTGGTCATTCTGGCAGGCGCTCAGGAGCGCAAGCGCGACCAACACTGCCGAGACAAGCATCAGGTTTTTCACAACAAACTCCAGCCCGGCCTAGCGGTTGATGTAGCGGGCTTTCCAGTTGCTGTAAACCGCCTTAAAATCCCTGACCGCAAAAAACAGAATAAAATGGACGCTTTTGAGCGAACTGTGGACATCGATGATACTCTGCCCGGCCAGGTTGCGATCGATCACATTATAAAAGCCATTGAAACCGGGGTTGCTTGTAAAAATGACATTGGCGTTGATGCGCGCCTGTTCAGCGGTGGTAATGGCTCCATAAAAATTAGCCAGCGCAACTTCCAGGGCATACACATCGCGGCCTTTTTTCTTTTCGACATCAATCAGGGATTGGAAGGCGGCTCCTGTTTTGTAAGCGTCTCGAATGACCGCAGTCTGGTTATCGTACCAGGCCCGTTTTTTGAGCCAGGTATTGCGGATTTCAGTATCCGTCATTTTGCCCAGGCCGGGAACGGGCCTGGCAGGCTCTGGCGTACCGGCAAAAGCGGGCGAAACCACCGATAACGAAATTGCTAAAATCGTAAACAGCACAACAACCACAGATAAGATTTTAAGTTTGCTCATTTTTTTCTCCTTTTGAGTAGCACGACCGATTATAGCATTAAGAAGAGGGGCTGAATACCGGGACAGCCGTGAAACAACAGCCCGAAAGTCCCTTCGCATTTTGAAGGCTGGCGGGTATAATACGCGACCTTTTCCCTTTTTCCCTCACAAACAGGAGAGCCATGCCTACCTTTCCTTATCGACGAATGATCGTGATCGGCGTTACCAGCTCCGGCAAATCGACGCTGGCCGAAAACCTGTCCCGGAAACTCAAGCTCGAATTCATCGAGCTGGACGCTCTCCATTGGGAAGCCAACTGGCTCGATGCGCCGCTGGATGTTTTTCGGGAGCGGGTCGAGGCGGCCATCGCTGGCCCGGCCTGGTCGCTGGCGGGCAATTATAGCGCCGTGCGCGACCTGACCTGGCCGCGGGCCGAAGCCGTCATCTGGCTCGATTATCCGCTGCCAACCGTTTTCTGGCGGCTGCTGACCCGCACCCTGCGCCGCTGGTGGACGCGCGAGCTGCTTTGGGGCAGCAATTACGACAATTTATGGAGGCACTTCAAGCTCTGGTCAGACGATTCGCTCTTTCACTGGCTTTTCAAAACCTACTGGCGGCGTAAACGTCAGATTCCGCAATTCCTGGCCCAGCCTGAATCTGCCCATTTGCAACTGTTCCACTTCACCACCCCGCAGGAAACACAGAATTGGTTAGAATCGCTGGAATGACCCACGATTTCAGCCGCTGCTTAGAACATAAATTCTGCTATACTATACCCAGACAGGAGTAACTATGGCAAAATCAATCAGTCGTTTTGTCTGCCAGCAGTGTGGGCGGGTTGCCGCTTCATATATGGGAAAATGCCCACAGTGCGGTTCTTTTAGCAGCATGGTCGAAGAAGTTGTCCACGAAGCGGGGCCAGCCAAAAGTCCGAATGCGGCCCGCGGCCTGACCGGCCGAACCTCCCCCCGAAAAATCGGCGATATCAGCAACGATTTTGAAGAACGCATCCCGGTTCCGATTGGAGAATTTTCGCGCGTCTTGGGCGGCGGGATCGTGCCCGGTTCGATTGTGCTGGTGGGCGGCGACCCTGGCATCGGCAAATCGACCCTGATGCTGCAAATGACCCTGGCCATGGCCGGGACGCGGCGCGTGCTTTATGTATCTGGCGAAGAATCAGAGCGCCAAATCAAGATGCGGGCAGACCGCCTGATGGAAAAGAGCGGGAAATTCCCTGAAAGCCTGTACCTGGTGACAGAAACCAACCTGCAAACCATTCTTGAGCATATCCGCGAAACACGCCCGGAACTGCTGATTATCGACTCGATTCAGACGGTTTACCTGCCAGAGTTGGAATCGAGCGCTGGTTCCGTTTCGCAGGTGCGGGAATGCTCCTCGCAACTGCGCGAATTAGCGAAATCGCAAGGGATTAGCGTTTTTGTGATCGGGCACGTCACCAAGGAAGGCGCAATCGCCGGGCCGCGCGTCTTGGAACATATTGTTGATACCGTGCTTTATCTTGAAGGCGACCGCTTCCAGGCCTACCGCCTGCTCAGGTCGGTCAAAAACCGTTTTGGGCCAACCGCCGAAGTGGGTGTTTTTGAAATGCGTGAGCGCGGATTGGCCGAGATCAGCAACCCATCTGAAGCCTTCCTGGCGGAGCGCATGATTAATGCGCCCGGTTCAGCCATCGCCGTCACGATGGAAGGCACCCGGCCGCTGCTGGTCGAGTTGCAGGGGCTGACCTCCCCGACCCAATTTGGCAATGCCCGCCGCACCCCGAACGGCGTTGACTACAACCGCCTCCTGATGATTGTCGCCGTGCTGACCCGCCGGATGGGACTAAAGTTGATTGAGCAGGATATTTTCGTCAATGTGGTCGGCGGCATAAAAATCGACGAACCGGCCGCCGACCTGGCAATTGGCGCGGCCATCACCTCCTCGATGCGCGACCTGTCGATCCGGGCGGATGCGGTCTTGATTGGCGAGATCGGCCTGGCCGGAGAGCTGCGCCTGCCCGGCCAAATGCCGGTCCGCTTGCGCGAAGCCCAAAAACTGGGATTCAAGGTTGCGATTGTGCCAAAACGCCTGCGCAAAGCCGAACCCTGGCCGGAGAACATTGAAATCATCGAGGCCCGCTCAGTCAGAGAAGCAATCGAGGCCGCCTTCAGCCTTAAGCGCGAGCCGCCCCAGGGACGCCATATCGCCTGAAACAGACCAGAAGCGTCCATCCTCCTGCGCGTTGAAAGCCGCTCCAGTTTTTTTTGAAAAATTCTGGGGGAACCGGTCAACTCCGCAGGATGCGGGTTGGCTTGGGCCAAAACGATAGACATTAACAGTATCATTTTGAGACGCAGGCCCTGCCTGCGCCAGTGCCGCCGGCACAGGTGAGCGGAGCATCCTTCAGCGTAGTCGCAGGGCCGATCCATAAAATTCATTTTCTTAACATCTTTATCCGCCGGTGAAAAATCAAAAGGCAGTTCTGAGATCACCAGAACTGCCTTTTTTAATTTCCTGCTCAAAATGGGCTATCGTTCGCGCCGCACTCCCTGGCGCTGACGGGTTTGTTCGATAAAATCGCGTACCAATTTTTGGGGATGCGGATTGGCCCCGCCCATAATCAGATAACCCGGTGCCCAAAAATCGCCGGAAGGGTTCTCGTTTTTGTGGCGTGGAAATTCCTTAAAAACCCGCTCTGAAGTCTGCTGGCGGACGATGCGCATGATATAACCCGGCGCGGTGGCGGGCGGAACGCTCACCACCCATTGCAAATACTCAGGGCGGACAGAAATATGCTCCAGCCGCCAGCCAAAAGCGATGCAAACTTGCGAAACCCATTCTGCAAGCTGGTCGGCCATATCGCCGGTCAAATGGTGATTGTCAAAACGCGGAACCAGCAAACAGGCATAATTCAGATTGTACATCGCCGGTGAAGCGGGTTCGAGCACAATCCGGTGCGCCACCTCGGTTACAGACTGAGGCCGGGTTTCGATGATCGAATTGGGATCGGTAATTTTTTGGGCGCGGGTCGCTTCCAGGTCTTCAGCGACGAGGCGCTGTTCCTGATGAACCTGGCTGGCGCGGGTTTGCTCGAGCGAGGGCAAATCTGATATTTGTTCGCGGCGGCGGATGGCGGGAGAGCTCTCACGGCTGAAATCGGGAGAAAGCATCGGGCGCGTATTCACCAGCGGCGGTTCGACCAGCGCCGGCCCAGATTCTGCTGCGGGAGCGGGCTTATTTTCACGATAGGCCGCGGCCCGGCTGCCGCGCTCACGCTTGGGCGGCAGCGGCGGCGGGACTTCGCCAAGCAAATCTGCAATCGGCGGCAAATTGTCCAGCTCGTCCGTATCGGTCAATTCGCTGATACTTTCGGTGAGATAGACCTGGTTGGTCTGATCGACAGGGACTTCTGCCAGCGAACGGACCAGCTGACCCGCCTGAGCGCGGATCGTGCTAAAGGGCGTCTCGGCATCAAAAACCAGGGCCAGCACCATCGAGGCCGTCAGGCGGCGGGCATACAGCATGTGCTGGGCTTCGGTTGCCTCGAGGCGGATAAAGCGCAGCAAATCAATTTGTGATTGGGTATCCCAATACTTTTGAACCGAACGCGCCAACTCTTGAGCCGCTTCCCTTTTAAGCTGGCCGGCATAGGCCCATAACTCGTTCTGACGGGTGATCAGGGCCGCCTGGGCCGACGATTCCAGCATCAGGCGGGTCAGATGACGCGCCGCGCGGCTGACATCTTGCATCCAGTCCAGCTCCCGGTCTGGGAGCGGCGGAATGGTGGCGGAGGGCGAGGCCGCATTCTCAGACAATTTTTTAAGGGTCTTTGTCAAATCAGGCAGGGAAAGCGGTTTAACCAAAATCGCCCGCAAAGGCAAATCCTTCAAGCGGATGGTGTTTTGGCCCTCGCGCGCAATCAGGATCAAATTAACATCTGGCTTGATCTGGCGCAAGGCCAGGCCAATATCCAGCACAGAAATATCAATTTCATCCAAATCCGCATCCAGCAAAACGGGCGGCGTGGGCTGATGCTGGCGTACAAACTGAATGGCTTCAGAAAAATCTGCGGTCAGGGAAACCTTATAGTCAGGCAAACCCTGGGCGATTAAATCGCCAAAAGTTTTCTGAGGGGAGAGTACCAACAGGGGCTGAGCCATGCTGAAAGTTTATCACGCCCACGCAGCGCGGGCAACATCTGGAATATGTTAACATGATTTCAATTTTGTAAATTTTGTGTGACATTGAAGCGCCGATGTTGTGATTAATGTAACTTATAGTTTGCTTCAGGTTTGCTTATCATGTAAGCACTTTCATTCTCTTTTGCTAATACTATGGATGTTCAGAGAATCATTTTGAGACGCAGGCCCTGCCTGGGCCAGTGCCGCCGGCACAGGTGAGCGGAACGTTCTTCAGCGCAGCCGAAGGGCTGATATGTAAAATCCATTTTTAGCATCGGTAATTTTTTGCCATCTGATTCAAAGGTCAAAATAAGCCATGAACATTCCCGAATTACGTGTTTTCGTGACGGCTGCTGAAGAACTTAATTTTAGCCGGGCCGCCACCCGTTTGCATCTCTCCCAATCGGCTGTCAGCCAAAATATACAATCCATCGAAAAAAGCTACGGGGTCGAACTGTTTGTGCGCCACGGGCGCTCGGTCCAGTTAAGTGAAGTCGGGCATGTCATTCTGCCGATGGCACGCGAAGTTTTGAACTCCATGCGCCTGCTCGAAGATTCTCTGATTAATGTCAAAGGCGATGTCGCGGGTGAATTAACCATCGGCTGCTCCACCACCTCTGGAAAATACATCCTGCCCTATTTGTTGGCAGCCTTTCGACGCGAATATTCCCTCGTCCGCAGCCGGGTTGCAATCAGCAGCCGCAGCGCAGTGGTCGAACGCCTGCTCGATCAAACCCTGGCCCTGGGCGTGATGAGCCGCCAGGTGGAACACCGCGATTTGGAATATATGCCCCTGCTCGAAGACCGCGTCATCCTGATTGTGCCAGTCAACCACCCCTGGGCAGATTACGGACGCGCCATGCCCGCCGACCTGCTCGACCAACCCTTCATCGTGCGCGAAGAAAGCTCCGGCACAGCCGAAGTGGTGGCGAACGCCCTCAAACAACAGGGCGTCATGCCAGATATGCTGAACGTCGTCATGGAGTTGGGCAATGCAGAAGCCATCACGATGGCCGTCGAAGAAGGAATCGGAATCGCCTTTGTCTCTGAGCTGGTTGCCGCGCGCGGCCTGGCTTTGGGACGCATCAAACAAGTCAACATCCACGGCTTGGATATTCTGCAGCGCATCTACCTTTATCGCCAGGCGGGCGCGGTCTTTACCCGGGCCGAAGCCCGGTTCTGGGACTTTGTCCAAGAAAACCGCGCCCAAATCTTACAGGCCGCCACCGGGCGATTCTCAGGGATAACTGCTGCCGTCTAATTATGCTAAACTAATGAAAAAGTTTCCGTCCCTTTTCGAGACTCCCACAGACGGGAGCCGGGCAAGGGACGCGTCATCGCTAACCGGGAGGAACCATGCTCACGCTTGTTGAAAAAATCCTTTTTGCCCTCGCGCTGCTCACTTCCCTCTACTTCACCTGGCGCGGCCTGGCGCGCATCCTCGCCAACATCGCCAGCGGACAAGGCCGGCCCAACTGGCAAGTCGTCTGGCGCAAAGCGGGCGGCGCACTTGTAAAAGCCCTCAGCTTTCAGCCAGTTTTCCGATTTCGGCCCGTCGCCAGCATCCTGCACAGCCTGATCGGCTGGGGCTTTTTAGCCTTCTTGCTGATTAACCTGAACGACATCGTCTATGCCTATTTCAACTGGCGCTGGGTCGATCAAACCGGTCTTTTTGGGGATATGTACCGGCTCTTGGCCGACACCGTTAACGTGCTGATTCTGGTGGGAATCGTCGCGATGGCCCTGCGGCGTTTCGTGCTGCGCCCCCCGGCGCTTTCAACCCGCCCCACGACGTTTTTACTACCCGCAGCGCGCAGCGGCATCCGCCGTGATTCGGCGATTGTGGCCGGGTTCATCTTCCTGCACAACGCCGCCCGATTAATCGGCGAATCGTTCTTCGTGGCCGAGCACGGCCCAGACCGTTGGCAGCCGTTCGTCACAACGGTATCCAGGCTGTGGGTTGGAATGAACCCGGAAAGCCTGTTAACCGGCGAACGGATCGCCTTCTGGCTGTCGATGGGGGCCATCGCCGCCTTCCTGCCCTACTTCGCCTATTCCAAACATATCCACCTGTTCTTCGCGCCGATTAACTTTGCGCTCAAGCCGGATCGCAGATCGATTGGCGAATTGAGCTACCTGAACATGGACGACGATAAGATCGAACAGTTTGGCGCAGCCACGGTCAGCGACCTGGGCTACGAGCAAATTCTGGATGCCTACGCCTGCATCATGTGTTTTCGCTGTCAGGAAGTTTGCCCGGCCTACAACACCGGCAAAATTTTGTCGCCGGCGGCCCTCGAAATCAACAAACGCTACAACTTCAACCTGGGCGGCGGAAGCGACAAGCCGCTTCTGGAGCTGATTCCTGAAGAAGCGGTTTGGGCCTGCACCGCTTGCGGCGCCTGCATCGATATTTGCCCGGTTGGCAATGAGCCGATGCGCGATATTCTCGACATTCGGCGCAACCTGGCCCTGATGGAAGCCAGCGTGCCCAAGCAGCTCGAATCGGCTTTCAGGGGCATGGAGCGCAACGCCAACCCCTGGAACGTCTCACCCGCCGACCGCCTGAAGTGGGCTGAAGGCCTGTCTGTGCCGACGATTGACGAAAACCCTGAGCCGGAACTGCTCTGGTGGGTGGGCTGCGCCCCGGCCACAGACGCCCGCGCCCAAAAGACCGCGCGCGCCTTTGCCACCATCCTGAATACAGCCGGTGTAAATTATGCGGTTTTGGGCAAAAACGAACAATGCACCGGAGATTCTGCCCGCCGGGCCGGGCGCGAGGATATTTTCTTCGGTCTGGCAACGGCCAATGTCGAAATCTTGAACGAAATTGGCCCCCGCCGGATCGTGACGACCTGTCCGCACTGCCTGCACACACTCAAAAACGAATACCCGGCTTTTGGCGGGCAGTACCAGGTCATTCACCATACCCAGCTGATTAACGAACTGATTGGGGCCGGGCAATTGGAACTTGAAGGTGGTGTTGGCAATTCGGTACTTGCTAATGCGGAGACCCAGAACTCTCCAATTACTTTCCACGATCCATGCTATTTGGGCCGCCACAACGGAATTATCGAAGCGCCCCGGCAGGCCCTTAAAAATGTTGGCGCAGAAACCATCGAAATGGCGCGCCATGCCGCAAAATCGTTCTGCTGCGGCGCAGGCGGCGCGCAAATGTGGAAGGAAGAAGAACCCGGCACAGAACGGATCAACGCCGCGCGCTATGCCGAGGCAAAAAGCACCGGCGCAGCCACCCTGGCTGTGGCTTGTCCCTTCTGCCTGACGATGCTGACCGACGCCGCCAAAGCCGACCAGGCCATCCAAGTTTTAGATGTGGCCGAAATTGTGGCCGCGCGCCTGAAAAAATAGCAGCCGTCAGACTAAAAAGAAAGACACCAGGACAGTTTCTGCTGATCTTGGTGTCTTTCTTTTTAATCCGGCTTCGTGACGTTAAAAAGTTGCCCCATTCCCACTTAAGTCGTATACTTGGCAAAACTTACCCCAACCCCTCAAGAAAGGAGGATAGGCAAGCATGTTACAAGAAAGCGAACGTTCTGACCCAGCTGAAAGTCAGCCTCCCAGTTATTCTGGGACAAATTATCGTCAGACGGACGCTATGGCGCGTCTCTTCTGACTTATTCTACGCAATCAGAAAGGAGCCTGCCCATGCTGACTATCCTCAAGAACACCGAGCAAGGCTTGCAAGTCCTCGAAAACTTCGTCAATGGCTGCTGGATCAACGTGATCGACCCAACACCTGAAGAAATCATCCGCCTGGAAGAGTGGGGAGTGTATCCAGAATACGTCCAGTATTCTCTCGACCTCGATGAAATGGCGCGCAGCGAACGCGATGAAGATTACGTCTTCATCCTGTTGCGCATCCCGCACTACAACGGGGCCGCCGCCGACATCCCCTATACCAGCATTCCAATGGGCATTTTGGTCTTTCCGAACTTTGTCGTGACCATTTGCCGCTCTGACAATGACATCATCCGCGTTTTGTGCAATGGCAAGTATCGCGGCCTGCGGACCGGCAAGCGATATCGCTTTGTGCTGTATGCCCTGCTCGAAACCGCCACGCGTTACCTGGCCCACCTGCGCGAGATCAACAAAACAGTCGACGTGGTGGAAGACCGTTTGCAGGCCTCGACCCAGAACAAAGAACTGCTCGAACTCCTGAAATATCAGAAAAGCCTGACCTATTTTGCGACGGCCCTGCGCTCCAACGAAGTGATGATGGAACGCCTGCAACGGATGCAAATGTTTAACCAGTATGAAGAAGATCAAGACTTGCTCGAAGACGTGCTGACCGAAAACCAACAGGCCATTCAGATGGCAAATATCTACTCAGAAATTCTGGCGGGGTTGATGGATGCTTTTGCCAGCATCATTTCTAACAACCTGAACGTGGTCATGAAAGCCCTGGCCGCCCTGACCATCATCCTGAACATGCCAGTCATTGTGGCCTCTTTTTACGGGATGAATGTGGTCTTGCCCGGCGAGAATCATCCCTGGTCTTTTGCGATCATCATGGCGCTTTCGATTCTGCTGAGCGTGGTGGCGATTGCCATTTTCTACAAACGCAAATGGTTTTAGGATGAAATATTCCACTCCTGAACTGATTTTGGACGCCCAGGCCGAACTGGGCGAAGGCCCTTTCTGGGACGAAACCCGCAGCTGCCTGTGGTGGCTTGATATTCTGAAAGGCCGCCTGCACCAGTACCAGCCCGAAACGGGCCGCGCAGACCTGATCGAACTGGGACAACCGCTCGGCTGCGCCGCCGCC
This sequence comes from Anaerolineales bacterium, assembly GCA_034004515.1. Taxonomy (GTDB): domain Bacteria; phylum Chloroflexota; class Anaerolineae; order Anaerolineales; family Villigracilaceae; genus UBA8950. The sequence goes on from JAVEWN010000003.1 coordinate 42,223, forward strand.
TGCCGGAGCGGGAAATTTATTTTAGGGATGAAAAGCGGGCTGGCCGCTTTCAGCCTCGATTCCGGGCAAGTGGCCTGGGTTGCGCAGCCGGAGCCACAACTGCCCAACAACCGCTTCAACGACGGCAAATGCGGCCCCGATGGGCGCTTCATCGCCGGGACAATGGACATGCGCGAAAAAGACCCGTCCGGCGGGTTGTATTCGCTCTCGCCGGACGGTACTTTGCGGGTCCTCAAAAAAAATGTGCGCATCTCAAATGGTCTGGCCTGGAGCGCCGACCACAAGACCTTCTACCATATCGATACGCCCACCCGCGAGATTGTGGCCTACGATTACGACCTGTCCAGCGGCGAGATCGCCAACCCGCGCGTGGTAATCCGCGTCCCGGCTGGGCTTGGCTGGCCGGACGGGATGACTGCGGACAGCCAGGGCCGCCTGTGGGTTGCCCTGTGGGGCGGCGCGGCCCTCACGGTTTGGGACGCACAAAAAGGCCGCTTGCTTGAAAAAATCGACTTCCCGGCCAAAAACGTTACCTCGTGCGCATTCGGCGGTTCGCAACAGAATACGCTCTACGTTACGTCGGCCCGGAGCGGGTTGGATACAGCTGATTTAACGGCCTTCCCGGCTTCGGGTGGCCTGTTCCGTCTGGAAACAGATGTGCAGGGACAGCCCAGCTTCGTTTTTGGCGATTAACTTCCAGACAGGAGAAAAGCCCCGATGTCCCAAAGAATCGTTTACATTGATATTGCCAAAGGGATTGGCATTTTGCTGGTGGTGCTGGCCCACAACGGCCTGACGGCTTATGCGCCTTTTTTGCATCATTTCATTTATGCGTTTCACATGCCGCTCTTTTTCTTTCTTTCGGGGATGTTTTTCAAGCCAGAGATTGGCCTGCTGGAGCTGCTGAGAAAACGCTTCAACAGTTTGCTACTGCCTTATTTCTTTACCATCTTTTTGATCTATTTCTTCGAGATTTTTCTGGGCAAAATGGGCCTGCCAATTGCCTGGTCGCGGATTGTCAAGTCTTTTTACGGCAACGGTTTTTTTCTGGACTGGGTGGCGATGTGGTTTCTGCCGGCCCTGTTTGTGATGAATCTGGCGGCTTTTGTCTTTTACCGCCTGTTTGGACGGTTCAGCCTGCCCTGGCCGCGCTGGATTGCGCTGGCGTTGATGCAAGCCGTGGGGGTGCTGACCCTCAACACTTTTATGTCTTTTGATTTGAACCTGCTCGGACGCAGCCTGACCCTGCAAGGGCTGCCTTTTAGCCTCGACCTGGCCCTGGTAGGCGGATTCTTCTTTATTGCGGGGCGCGAGGTCTATCGCACGCTGCCGCAGGAGTGGTTCGGCTCGTGGTGGCTGCTGGGAGCGGCAGCGCTCTCCTTGCTGGCCCTGACCTGGTTTTTCCCGGCAACCATCGATTTGAATACCCGCCGCTGGGATGCCCCCTTCTTGAACACGCTCGAGGCGCTGATTGGGATTGTGATGGTGCTGGCAATTTCCTGGCAGCTGACGCGCGGCCCGGCCTGGCTGGTGTCTTTTTTCTCTTACATGGGCCGGATTTCGGTCTTGATTTTGATCTTCCACAACCCGGTTCAGTCTTACCTGACCGGTAAATTGGACTGGTTGATTGGCGGCAGCCTCTACACGCCGCTCCTGGTTTATCCGTTCGCGCTGCTGGTTCCGGTGCTGATCTATGAGATTGGCGTAAAGCCCAACCCACTGGTGACGCGCTTGTTTGGGATGAAGAGCAGTGAAAACAGCAGTTAAAACAAAAAGGACGACCCCGGTGGGGTCGTCCTTTTTTGTCGTGGATGTGCTAGATAAAAATGGCGAGGATAAATACTCCGACAAAGATGAAAATCATGATTGCCAAAGCCATTGAATAGTTTTTCGGTTCAATCTGGCCGTTTCGATCCATCTTTTTGATGAGCGGGAACAAACGCCAGTAAAAAGTTGAAGTTGCCAGGGCCAATGCGGCCAGGCTCAGGCGCTGGAGGTTCATATCGCCAAACAGGATGATGACGATCAGCAGCAGGAGAAAGATCAACTTTGAGCCGGCAATCCAATTCACAAGGTATTTGACAAACTCATGAATTTCAGGGTATTGCTTGGATTGCTCCCACGCCTTAAAAACGCCGACTGAGTTTGCGCGTTTGGAGCCAGGCGCAAAATATAGCGCCACAACGTTGGACAGTTCCAGCAAAATGAATGCAATCATAACAATCTTGAGCAAGGTCATGCGCTTTCCTTGGAAAACAAATTCTTTACTGCCCGTTTGGGCATTTTTCGATAATTTTACTCGTATTTACCTTGAGAATCTCACATTAAACAAATGCCCGATCAACTTCGTCCTGAGCGCAGGCCAGCGCGCTTCTGCGGGCCGCAGTCGAAGGACATTTTTCTGCAAATCACCCTGCGACTACGCTCAGGGCGGTGCGCGCGGTCATTTGCAACAGCTTTTTTGGCTGGGGCTGCGTAGCTGCTTTTATTCATAAAAAACAACTTGATGGGCGAGCATTTCGTCTTGTGGGCTGTAGCTGAAGCGGGCCGAAAAAATTTTCCCGGCCTGCAGCCAGTCTAAAAACAGCAGGTCGCTCGGCCAGAGCGGCAGTGAACGAATCTCGTCGTCCGGAATCCACTTCAGATTGCCTTCGTTTGAGTCGATCAATTGGCCGTCGAACTGGTCTGCCGTGAAGGCCCAAACGTACCAATCCTCGCCCTTGAAACCGGCAAAAACCAACAAACCGCCATAGCGCAGATTTTTAATCTCCAGCCCCGATTCCTCGCGCACCTCGCGGATGGCGCAGGCTTCGGGGCTTTCGCCCGCTTCCAGTTTGCCGCCCAGCCCGTTCCACTTGCCGGAGTGGATGTCGCGCTCTTTCTTGATGCGGTGAATCATGAGGGTTTGCCCGGCGCGCTTGAGGTAAATCAGCGTGGCGAGCTTCATCCGTCTCCAAACAGCGATTCCAGGCCAGGGGCCAGGTGATCGCGCCAGGTCGTGTAGTTATGGCCCCCGCCGTTCTCGCGGTAGGTGAAATCGCAGCCTTTTTCGGCCAAAAGAGCGCTCATGCGCTGATTACAGGCGCGCAGCGAATCGTTGCGCCCGCAATCCAGCCAGAGCCTGACCTGCGATCTGGGCGCGTAACGCACCCATTCCATCGCAACCGTTTCGCGCTGCCAGAGTTCAAAGGCCCCCGCCTGGCTCAAAGCCCGTCCAAAAACATGGGGCAGGCGCAGGGTAGTGTAGACCGCCATCAGCCCGCCCATCGACGCGCCCAGGATGCCGTGCGCGCCGGGGTTTTTCTGATAATCGACCAGTTTCAACTCACGCGTGGCCAGCGCCAGGACGGGGTCGATCACAAAAGCGAGGGTTGTCTCGGCGCAGGCATATTCGACCATGCGGGCCTTGCCAGCGTTTTGCAGGAAAGCCAGCGCCATCGGGCGGATGCGCTTTTTCAGGATGAGATGGTCAACGATCTCAGTCAATTTGCCGCGCTTGAAATAGTCCATGCCATCGTAAACGGCCAAAAGCGGCACAGCTTCCCGAACTGGCGGCTGGTACAGATACACCCGCCGGGTGCGGCTGGTGCTGACGTACTCCGCCGGAACCGTGAAACGCTCGACCCTGCCGCGCAGCCCGCCGCGTGGAGCGCGGATGAGCGGGCTGGGTTTTGCGCCTGGCATGTAGAAAAAATGATTGTATGCGCCCATGCCGTTATACACCCGGCGCGAGTTAAGCGGATCTGTGCGGCGCTTGCCGCCAAGTGGATCGATCAGGGCATATTCGAGGTAAGCGTCCTCGTCCAGATCAAAATCAAAACGCCACTGCCCGTCCCCGTCTGTCGTCATGGCTTGCGGGTTTTCGTCCCAGCCGTGCAGGTCGCTAATCACCTGCGGAGGAGAGTCTCCCTGCCAGAGCAGGCGGGCTGTCCGGCCTGAGATTTGCGGGTTCTTCGTGATTAATTTGGCAGGCATCGCAGCTCCTTTCATTTCATCAAAAGTTAAAGCAGTTTCATCAGTTTACCAGCAAACTCAGGCGGGTTGCTGATTTCAATCTGCAAATCTTTTGCAGCATGAAATTTCATAAAATCGCGCAAGGCAGCGGCCACATCGGCGGCCAGTTCCTCGTCCGGGGCAATCCCCGGCTCCAGATGGAGGGCTTTCAGGCGCAGCAGGCCGGTTTTTCGTTCCAACTTTGGGTCAAAACGGCCCACCAGGCGCTCTCTGTGCAAAATGGGCATCAGGTAATAGCCATAAATCCGCTTCGGGGCCGGCACATACGCTTCAATCAGGTGTTTGAAGCCCCACAAGACCTCGTCTCGATCTTGCGCCCACCAAAAATTATCCCAGGGATTAAGGAAGGTGGTGCGCAGCGGACGGATTTCGCCGTTGGCCGCCCGCTCCAGCCCTTCAAGCTGGTCACGGTGGACGATCAGCGTCTGGACACCCGTCAGCGTTTGGCCCTGCACCTCGAGCAGTATCCCCTCTCTGACCAGTTCGGCGGTGATTCGGCGGCCTTTGCCGACATTCATCCAGGTGTAATCGCCGGGGTTGCGCGGCAGGCTGACGCCGAGCGCTTTCGCGCCGCGCTCGACCCAGAAGCGATCACGTTCTTCTGGGCTTGGTTCGGTCTGGTCGACCCAGGCCGGCAAAACGCGCTCGCTCAGGTCATAGACGCGCTGGAAGGCCGGCCGGTCGGCAATCATCAGATCGCCATAATTGTACAGATATTCGAGGGCAATTTTTGCCGGTTTCCAATTCCACCAGCTGCCGGGCCGGGCTGCGGGGTTCTCGAAATCTCGCGCGCGCAAGCCACCCTCCGCCTGAATCCGCTGGCGGACGGCTGCGACCAACGCCTGGTTTTCAGGGTTTTCGAGCCACTCGGCATAGCGGCCGCCCTCGCGGGTTCTGCGCTGGCGCGGCATTTGGTAGCGATACTCATCCGTCGGGATGTAACAAGCGGCGTGATACAAGCCTTCGAACAGGCGGCGCTGATCGGGCCGGAAAGCCAGTTCGGTCAGGAGGCCCGGATCATAACTTCCATGCCGCGACCAAAGCGCCAGAGAATGGGCGCGCGCCACCATTTGCAAAGTGTCGATCTGAATTGCCCCAAGCTGGTTGACCGTTTCATAAACGGAATCCAGGCTGGGGCTGGCTTCGCTGCCGTTGGGCGTATCCAGTTTGAGGGTGTGTAAAGCAAAAGCGCGCAGAGCGGCCAGGGGGTAGATAAGAGTCATATATTCATCCACTGTAGGGCGGGATGCTATCCCGCCATTGAATCAGGCGTAGGGCGGGATGCTATCCCGCTATCAAATCAGGCGTAGAGCGGGATGCTATCCCGCCATTGAATCAGGCATAGGGCGGGATGCTATCCCGCCATTGAATCAGGCGTAGAGCGGGATGCTATCCCGCCATTGAATCAGGCGTAGGGCGGGATGCTATCCCGCCATTGAATCAGGCGTAGGGCGGGATGCTATCCCGCTATCAAATCAGGCGTAGGGCGGGATGCTATCCCGCCATTGAATCAGGCGTAGGGCGGGATGCTATCCCGCCATTGAATCAGGCGTAGAGCGGGATAGCATCCCGCGCCACGGGTCAATGTAAAAACAACAACGCCACACCGCCGATTGCAACCAGCGTGCCGAGAATCGACTGCCAGTTGAGTTTCTCTTTATAGAAGAAGTAGCTGATCGGCAGCATGACCACTGGCGGCAGGGCCATGATCGTGCTGGCAACCCCAACCGCGGTGTGCTGGACGGCCAGGAGCGAGGCCGAGACGCCAAAAACCGGGCCAAAAAACGCGCCAAACATCGCCCAGCGCAGGCCTTTTGGGTTGGCAGCGACCGTCTGGACCGTTTTGACAGCCTGCCCCTGAAAAACCGCGATAATCCAGAGCGTTGCCACAGCGGCGATCATGCGAATCAGGGTGGCCGAGAAAGGGGAGAAGTTGTCGCCCATGGCTTGTTTGGAAAGCACCAGCCCGGCGGCCTGTCCGAGGGCGGCCAGGACGCCGAACAGGACTCCTTTGCGCCAGTTCCGGCGGTTGTGATCCCCCTCTTCCGTGCGCACCAGCACCACCCACGAGATTCCGGCCAGGGTGACGGCGATCCCGGCAATTTGGATCAGGCTCAGGGTTTCGCCAAACAGGCCCCAGGCGATGATCGCGCTAAAAATCGGGGCGAGGCTGAGCAGCAAGAGGCCCAGGCGCGGGCCGATCTGGCGGTAGCAACTGAAAAGGAAAGCGTCGCCCAGGGCCAGGCCGATCACGCCTGAAAGCGTCAGCCAGCCCCAGCGTTCGAGGCCGGCGTCGAAAGGAATCGGTTTGCCGTACAAAAGGATGTTAATCAAGATGAGGGCAATCAGGGCCAGCACAACCCGCAGGCGGTTGGTGACTTGTGAGCCAAGCAGGCGGGTGGCGTTGCTGAAGCCGACAGCGCTCATGGCCCAGCAGAAAGATGTTACCAGTGCAGAGAATTCACCGAGAAGGGGCATTTTTTGTCCGGGACAGAGGGAATGAGAGAACCGGGAGGCTGGCTCCCGGCTGTTAGTATATCCGAGTATTTACGCCCGCTCCACCCAAAAGCAGGCCGTTCTCCGCAGAGAAGCAAACTCCATTTTAATGGAAAATGTCACACGAAGTTGGCCCACCAATTTTCGTAGCGCCGGCCCTGACGCTCGCCATCCTGATAAAGTGCAACGCAGGTCAACAGGTAGGTTGGCCTGGTTTTCTGTTCAATCTTGGGCTGATGATAATAATCAAAGATGGTCGCCCACGAGCCGGTGTTGATGTAAACCGGGCCAGTCTGGCTGGCGATGCGGGCGCGTTTATCAATCGGGACAACTTCGTGGCTATGGGTATGCCCGTAAATCACAATATCCGCCAGGCCGCTCTGAATATTTGGTTCACGCGCCGCAAAACGCGCAATCGAAATGTGTTCCTGTTCCAGATGGTTACGCACCATCCGGCTGACTTTGGCCATGGCCGGCAGAGATGCTTTTCTGGATATCCTGAAAGCCATTTTGAGCGTGTTAAGTGTGTACGGGCTGGCGAATTGTTTGTTGCGCAGAATATCGAGATTAAGATAGTCCTCGACGACAGCGTCCCAAATCTTTTTGACTTTCTTGATCTCGGTTGAATCTGAACCATGCCGGTGAATCTGGTCGAACACCCAAAGTGGGGTCGCCGTAAGCGGGCGGACATTGATCATACGCTGAATGCCGCGCACCAGGTTGGGGGGCAGTTCCTCTCCCAGTTGGCGGCGGACTTCAAAGGGAAAACGATAAAGCACCTCGCTCGAATAAATATCCGAAAGCGCAGCGGCTGCGCGCCCGAGGCTGCGATTGTAGCTCATCGGGTCGTAGCGGTCGCCGTGCCGCGCAACCAGCCGATAGCGGCCAAAGGCCTCGGCCAGGTCATCCACAGCACTTTCGGGCCCGTATGGAAAAGGCTGTGCCGAATTGCTGAGACCGAGCGCATTAATAATTTCTGCGCGCAGGGTATCGTAGGCCAGGCCGGGCAGGTGATAAAACCAATCGTGGTTGCCCACCATGTAGTAAATGTTTACCTGCGGCCTGAAGCGCTCGCGTGTGTACGGGTCTGGCTTGCCTTGCGGGGCGGCGGGCGGCAGATAGACGGCATCGCCTTGGGCTATTTTTTTTAAGACGCCCAGCGCCTGTTCATTTTTTTTGAGAATAGCCCGGGTAATTTCGGTCACTTTCTGTGTGAACAGCTCCGATTGTGGATCGTGCCAGGGCCGGACATAGCCTGCCTGTCCGGGATATTGATCGAGCCAGGCGCTCGATTGGAGCGGGTCGAGAATATCGCCGAGCAAGAGAATGTCCACCTGACGGACAGGTTCGTAGCGTCCGCCGGCGCGCCAGGAAGCCTGATAAGCCAGCTCGCGCAGGCGGCTCGCAAAAAGCGAGAAGGTTTTCTCTGAAACAAGAACGCTGACGGTCTCATCTGTAAGATGGATATCACTGGCAACAACCAACATGGCGCCTCCGATTAGAGGAGATTATACGCAAGAAACTTTTTCTGCGTGTATATTTTTAGGTTAAAAACAGGAAAATAGCCCAAATGGGCCAGCCGGGTGCTGCGCTTTAGAAGCAGGTTAGCGTTTGGCGCTAAAAACTGGACAGTTGCGGTGCTTCGAGTACAATTAGCCAACTTTACAGGTGAAACAAGGAGACCTTATGCCAGCCACACCCACGAGAGAGCGGGTCAACCCCGAAACTATTAATACCGCGCCCCTGCGCCGCCCGGAATGGATTAAAGTCCGGGCACCTTCGGGCGAAACCTATGAGCGTTTGCACACCATCATGCGCTCGAAAGCCCTGCACACCGTTTGCGAGGAGGCCATGTGCCCCAACCTGGGCGAATGCTGGGGCAGCGGCACAGCCACTTTTCTGATGCTGGGCGATGTCTGCACGCGTTCGTGCGTTTTTTGCGACATCAAACACGGCAAGCCGAACGCGATGGATTGGCTGGAACCGGAACGGGTTGCCCAGGCCGTCAAATCGATGAACCTCAAGCACGCGGTCATCACCTCCGTCAACCGCGACGAACGCAAGGATGGCGGTGCGCCGATTTTCGCCATGGTCATCCGCCGCATCCGTGAGCTGCAGCCGGGCTGCTCGATTGAAGTGTTGATTCCCGATTTCAAGGGATCGCTCGAAGCCTTGAAAATTGTGATGGAGTCCAGACCGGAAATTCTCAACCACAACGTCGAGACGGTGCCGCGCCTGTTCAAAAAAATCCAGCCGCAGGATAACTACGAGTGGGCCGCCGCCACGCTGACAAATGCCAAAAAACTCGACCCGGAGGTGCTGACCAAAAGCGGAATCATGGTCGGCCTGGGTGAGGAGATCGAAGAAGTCAAAGCGGTCATGCGCGATCAGCGCGGCTGGGGCGTGGATATCCTGACCATCGGCCAATACCTGCAACCGAGCAAGAAACATTATCCGATCTCACGTTACTACACGATGGAAGAGTTTGGCGAGCTGCGTGAATACGGCCTTTCGATTGGCTTCCAATGGGTGGAGTCGAACCCGCTGGTGCGCTCGTCCTACCATGCCTACGATCAGGTACGCGCTCTGAGCGTTGTCCACCGCAAACTGTATGGCGAGGCCGTCATGAGCGCTCTCCCCCAGCCCTGAGCGCCTATTTGCCCGCGCAAATGGCAGGACGTTCTTCAAAAGTAAAAACCGGATGGCTGCTCGCCATCCGGTTTTGGTTTGCGGGGATCACCTGGCCGGGATCGGCTCAGGCGGCATTGAATCCGACCAGGGTTTTGAGATTTTCGTCCCACAGGCGGTAGGAGAGCGATTTCAGGCTGCCCAACAGAGTCAGCGGCTGGACTTGCGCAAAGAAGGGGTTGTCTTTCTGCACTTTGGGCAGGTAATAGTTCGGGATGCGCGGGCTGAGATGGTGGATGTGGTGATAGCCGATATTGCCAGTGAACCAGTTTAAGACGGCGGGCAATTTGTAGAAGGAGCTTCCCAGCAAGCCCGCTTTGTAGAAATCCCACTCTTTTTGATTAGCCCAGTAAGTGCCATCAAAATTATGCTGGACATAAAACAGCCAAATTCCGCCTGAGGATGCCAAAAATAAGATCGGCAGTTGGACCGCCAGAAAGGTTTGCCAGCCAACCAGCCAGACCAGGCCCGCAATCACAACCGCCAGGGCCAGATTGGTGTAAATCACGCTCAGCTTCTCGCGCCGACCGGCGTCGGGCAGCCAGAAACGATGCGAAATGGCGAAAATATAAAAGGCGACGACGGTCAGCAGAATGAGCGGGTTGCGCATCAGTCGGTAGCCGAGGCGAGCGTACCACGGTTTCGCGCGGTATTCTGCGACCGTCCAGGTGGGCACATCGCCCACGCCGCGCTTGTCCAGGTTGCCAGCGCTGGCGTGGTGGACAGCGTGATCGTGTTTCCAGTACTCGTAAGGCGTGAAGACGATCACGCCCAAAATGCGCCCAACCAGATCGTTGGCCTGTTTACTGGCAAAAAACGAGCCGTGACAAGTGTCGTGAAAGATGATAAAGGCCCGCATCATAAATCCAGCGGCCACCACCAGCAGGGGCAAAACAAACCAGTAAGAAAAGTGAGCGTAAACGTAAGCCGCAGCGGCCCACAGGCCAAAAAACGGGACGAGGGTGTTGATTAACTGCCAGGCGCTGCGCGAAATGCTTGGGGTTTGATAACGCGCAAGCGTTTCACGGATGCTGACGCGCTGGGTCTCAATTTGGTGTAAAAAATCTTGATAGGCTGGGAATTGCATGTTGTCCTCCGATAAAGTATGAAGCGCTATTTCCATTTTACAGATAAACCGGTTGCGGCAGGCTATCAATTGGCTATACGTTTGGAGCGCCGCTTGACACACAAACCAGCCGCTTAAAAAGCACAAGGACGGCCAGTTGACCGTCCTTGTTGGTTATGGAATGAGAATTATCAGGCCGCGCAAAGGTTTACCAGAGCGGCAGGCCTAAAATACTGACCAGCCAGGCGTTCAGGCTGCTGAAGAGAGCCGGGGAAACCGGCCAGGCCAGGGCCGCGACGATCAGGCCGACCAGCGCGCCCGCCAAAACATCTGAAACGTAGTGAACGCCCATCGCCACCCGCGCCAGCGAGACCAAGGGCGCCCAAATCCAAAGGGCCAGGGCCAGCGGAAACGGGCCGAGCCAGCTCGCCAGGGCGGCAATCAGGAAAGCGCGCGCGGCATGGCCGGAGGGGAAGGAGTGCGGGTCGGTGTTGCGGTAGATCGCGCCCCATTCGCCTTCAGGGCGGCGGCGGCGGATGCTGAATTTCAGGACGATGACCAGGACAGCCAGGCTAGAGATCCAGAACAGCTGGTAAAGCGCCCATTGTTTCCAGAACGAATTGCCAGAAAGCCAGAGCAGCAGCAGCCCCAGCCCCCAAAACCAGGAATCGCCCGAATGGGCAAAGAGCATGGCCAGGGTGCGGCGCGTTCCGGGCTTTTCGGCCACGCGCAGGCCATAAGACCAATCCCGATCCCGCTCGAGCAATTGCTTCCAACTCACGCGCGGGCGTCCTGCCTGCCAGAAAGGTCGGCGCGCATGATTTCCAATTGGTGAGGCTTGTCAACATCCATCCCGGCTTCGGCATGTTGCCAAATAATGGCGCGGCCGCGCACGCCGATCCGGGCCATGACGCGTTGAACAATGTCGTCAATGCTCAGTTGGCGGAACATGAGCTGAAAGAGGGTATCCAGGCCGATGACGCGCGCTTGCAAAAGCGGATTTTTGCGATTGCCGATCAGCTGCTCCCAGGTATCGAGGTGTTCGTGCGCCATGTTGACATGGGTCACGTTGACATCTGCGCCGCAGACTTCCATGTCTTTCAGGCGGGTAAAGGTGCGCCGGGAGTTGGGATAACGCTTTTCCATGATCTCGCGCGGCACGACGCCGTAATACAAATCGTCGTGAGTTTGCAGGCAAGTTTCGGCCAGCCAGTCGATCATTTCGGGCTTGATGCCCGGCACGTCCGACGAGACGATCATCACGTACTCGCTTTGCGGATCCAACTGCTGCGATTTTTCAACGCCTGCGACAATATTCGCCAACATGCGGCCCTGATTGGGCAGAAAATGAATCGGTTTCTGACAAGTGACGCCGCTTTTGGCGCTCAAGCCGATCAAAATAACATTTTCGACCGATTTGGCAGCGCTGAGCGCGTCCAAGACCCATTGCACCATGGGTTTTCCGGCAATATCGAGCAGGGCCTTGGAATTGCCCTGGGTGTAGGTGTAGAGCGGGTCTTCTGGCAGGGGAATGCCGCCAGCCATCACAATCGCGTCCATAATCACTCCAATTTACCGGTGATGGTCAGCATCTTTAGTTCGCCAATGGCTTTTGTAACCTGGATGTCGCGCGGGCAAGCCATGGTGCAGTTAAAAACGGTATGGCAGCGCGCCAGGCCGTGAGTTTCGCTGACAATTGCGATTCGTTCGGCGGCGGCTTCGTCGCGGCTGTCGAAAATGAAGCGGTGGGCGGTGACGAGCGAGGCCGGGCCGAGATAATCATCGCTGGCCCAGAAGGAGGGGCAGGAGGTGGTGCAGCAAGCGCACAGGATACACTTGGTGGTGTCGTCGAATCGCTCGCGCTGTTCGGGGCTTTGCAGGCGTTCCTTGCCATCGGCGGGCAGCGGGCTGTCGTTGACGAACCACGGCAAAACCTTTTTGTAATTGTCGAAGAAGGGCTTCATGTCGACAATCAAGTCTTTTTCAACTTTCAAGCCGAGAATCGGTTCAACGGTAATCTTGTCGCCTAAATCGCGGACGAGGGTCTTGCAGGCCAGCGAATTTTTGCCGTTGATGCGCATCGCGTCTGAGCCGCAGATGCCGTGCGCACAAGAACGGCGGAAGGAGAGCGTGCCATCCTGGTAGCCTTTGACATGTTCCAGCAGGTCGAGGACGCGGTCGGTGGGCTGAGCCTCGATATTGTAGGTCTCATAATGCCATTTCTTATCCACTTCGGGGTTATAGCGGAAAATTTTCAGGGTAACGTTCATATTAGTAAACCCGTTCCTTTGGCTGGTATTTGGTAATGACGACTGGCTTGTAGGCGATCTCAATTTTTTCGCCGCGTTTCCAGGCCAGGGTGTGTTTGAGCCAGTTTTGGTCGTCGCGCTTGGGAAAGTCTTCGCGGGCGTGTCCGCCGCGGCTTTCCTGGCGGTTGAGGGCAGAGAAAGTGACCACTTCGGCCAGTTCGAGCAGGTTGCCCAATTCCCAGGCGTTCAGCAAGTCGGTGTTGAAAATCTTTCCAGTATCCTGAACGTGGACATGTTTGTAGCGTTCGCGCAGTTCGGCCAGGGTTTCAAGGGCGCGCTCCATTCCTTCGTGGGTCCGAAAAACGCCGACATCTGCAAACATCATTTGCTTCATCGCGTTGGAGATGTCGGTCAGATTCTGAGTGCCGTCACCATTGCGGAGAGCATCGAACTGCTGACGAGTATATTCGGTCGGGTCGGCGGGCAGGGGCGCGAAATCGGCCTGGCGGGCATATTCGGCAGCGCGCAGACCAGCGTGCTTGCCGAACACGACCAGATCGAGCAGGGAATTTGTCCCGAGGCGGTTGGCCCCATGCACAGAGACACAGGCCGCTTCACCAACGGCGTACAGGCCGTCGTAGGGACTTCCGTGCTCGTCGAGCACCTCGCCAAACTTGTTGGTCGGAATGCCGCCCATCGTGTAGTGAGCAGTCGGCTGGATCGGCATCGGCTGGGTGATGGGATCGACGCCCAGGTAGACCCGGTTAAAGTCGATAATATCGGGCAGTTTTTTCATGATCTGTTCGCCGGTGACGATGATCGGGGAACCATCGGGGTTGGTGCGGCCATCCAGGGCGGCAAATTTATTGACCGTTTCGGGGCGCACGTCCAGGTAGACATAATTGCTGCCGTTAATCCCGTTCCCATCCCGAATTTCGAGATAGATGGCGCGGCTGACCACATCGCGCGAGGCCAGATCTTTGACCGTTGGGGCGTATTTGTTCATAAAACGCTCGCCCTTGTTATTCAGCAAAACGCCGCCCTCGCCGCGCACCGCTTCGGTGATCAGGATGCCGAGTTTGTAGATGCCGGTTGGGTGAAATTGGAAAAATTCCATATCCTCAAGCGGGATTCCGCGGCGATAGGTGATTGCGGCCCCGTCGCCGGAATAGGCATAAGCGTTGGAGGTAATTTCCCAGATGCGGCCATGTCCACCGGTGGCAAAGATGACCGATTTGGCGTGGAAGGTGTGCAGTTCGCCGGTAGCCAGTTCGACCGCGACCACGCCGACAGCCCGCTTGCCGTCCATCAGCAGATCGATTACCTGAAATTCGTCATAGAAATCGACGTTTTTCTTGAGGCATTGCTGATAAAGAGTCTGCAAAATCATGTGGCCGGTTCGGTCGGCGGCGTGGCAGGCGCGCCGGACGGGTTTTCCGGTCTCGTTGTTGGTATGGCCGCCAAACGGGCGCTGGGAAATGCGTCCCTCGGGCGTCCGGTCGAAGGGCAGGCCGTAGTGTTCCAGTTCCAGCACGGCCTGCGGCGCTTCGTTGCACATGAACTCAATCGCGTCCTGGTCGCCGAGGTAATCAGAGCCTTTGACGGTGTCGTAGGTGTGCCATTCGGCGCGGTCTTCTTCGCTGTTGCCAAAAGCGGCGCTGATACCGCCCTGGGCCGCGCCGGTATGGGAGCGGGTGGGATAAAGTTTGCTGATGACGGCGGTTTTGGCGGTTTTAGAAGCATACAGGCCTGCCATCAGCCCCGCGCCGCCCGCGCCAATCACCACAACATCGAATTGATGGGTGCTCATTGTTGTCTTCTCCTAGTAAGTCCACAAAACGTACAGGCCAGCCAGCCCCATGCCGGCCATGGCAACCATGCTTAAAAAGCGGACAACCTTGCGCCCGCCCGAGGAAACGATATAGTCATCCGCGATGACGACCAGCCCGTGGACGCCGTGCGCGGTAGCGACCAAAACCATGCCGCTCGCGACAAGCCGCCAAAACCAGAACATCCACGGTTCAAGTTCGGGGACGCCGGTCGATTGGACATGGGTGTAGCTGCTAACAAACGCCCAGCGCATCACATCCACAAAATTCATCTGGTAGCGCGCTCCCATCCAGAAAGCGCCCACCAAACCCACCAGAAAAATGGCATACATCGCCAGCGCAGAAAGGCGGGTGAAAATCCACATCAGCATTTCAAAATTCAAGCCGCGCTGTTTAAGAGAAAGGGTGCGAGTTTTTGTATCCATGGCTAGCCTCCAAATGCGGCGCGGATGATCGAAAAGACCGCGAAACCATAAAGCGGAATGAAGACCGCCCACTGGGCCCAGGTGGCTTCGCGCTGATATTCAAGCATTTTGGGCGAGAGATCAAGCAGGGTAATGCGCAGGCCATTTGTCGCGTGAAACAGCACAAAGAAAAAGATGATGATCTGGAAAGCCCAATTGGTGTAAATATCGTTGAGAAAATTACCGATGTTGCCCCCCAGGGCCGATGCCAGAATGTGCATCGAGATAAAAATTGCCATCCCCATCCCGCCCAGACGATGCAAGATGAAGGTAAGCATGGGTCCCTGACCTTTATAGCGCAGGGCGGTCATCAGACCGACGTTCCTCGAGATGCCCATAGATGCCTCCGAAAAGTTTGTCAATTCTGGCGCAGTTTTGCCTGCCCAAAAATTGCTTTAAAATCTTTTGAGATAACGATGTATATTGTAAAGGTAAAATGAGCTTCAGCACGATTTTAGGTGAAATTATTCCTAAGAAAGTGACGATTGTCCTATTTATTTTATTCCAGACATCCTATAAAGAAGTAGGGCATGGAACTTATAATCCAGGTAGCGTTATTATTTTTACCCTGGCATTCCTGGTTGTTTCCATAAGCAAGTCTAATATAAATTCTTGAATCTGTTAAGCGAATAACGAACGTGATTTCAGGATAGGTTTTTGAGCTCGATTTTGCTGAAAAAATTTTCACACGGGATTATTATTCCGAACTGACGTTAACTAATTTTAGCCCAATTGCCCTTCTGATGCGAGTGATTCTTACTCAATCACGCGCCGTAACGCCCGAAACGGTATCAACCTAAGCCCAAGGAGGTGCGCATGTCAGGTTCAACACACATCAGCCGCCGCGATTTCATGAAAATCACGACCGGCGCCATCGGGGGAGTGATCGCAGCCGTCACGGGAATCCCGGCAGTCGCCTATCTCGTTTCTCCGGCCCTGCGCGAAGATAAAGCCGGCAAACCCGTCATCATTGGCAAACTGCAAGACATCCCAATCGGCAAACCGCATCCGTTTTCATTCACCGTCACCAAGGTCAACGGCTGGGAGCGCACCGCCGCCAGTTATGGCGGATTCGTCATCCGCCGCTCGCCAGACCCGGCGGATATCATCATCCTTTCGAGCCGTTGCACCCATCTTTCGTGCCGCGTCAACTGGAACGACGAAGCCCAGGGTTTCCTGTGCCCCTGCCACGACGCCTTCTTCGACATCGACGGCAAGGTCCTGAACGGCCCGCCGCCTGAGCCGCTGCGCCGCTTCGCTTTTGAAGTCGACGCCGAAGGCAACCTGACCATCACCCCGGTTGAAATAAAGGAAGGTTAACCCATGTCCGGCACTTTATGGCAAAAAGTTTATACCTGGCTGGATGAACGGATCGGCTTCGACGATTTCTACAAAAACCTGCTCGACCGGCCCGAACCACGCGGCAATTGGTGGAACACGCTTGGCTCGGCCAGCCTGTTCCTGTTTATTATGCAAGGCCTGACGGGCATCTTTCTGACGGTTTACTACACGCCCTCGCCCGATCACGCCTACGATTCGATTCTCTACATCATGAACGGAATCCAGTTTGGCTGGCTGGTGCGCGGCATTCATCACTGGGGGGCCTCGCTGATGGTGCTGGTGGTTTTCGTTCACATGCTCAGAACCTTCGTAAGCGGCTCCTACAAATATCCGCGTGAGCTAACCTGGCTGGTCGGAATTGGCCTGCTTCTGTTGACGGTTGGGATGGGCTTCACCGGCTACCTGCTGCCCTGGCACCAGATGGCTTATTGGGCCACCACCGTCGGGACGCAGATTGCAGGCAGTGTCCCGTTCCTGGGCGATTTCATCCTGAAAGTTCTGCGCGGCGGCCCCGATTTAAGCGCCCTGACCCTGCAGCGTTTCTACGCCGCCCATATCTGGATTCTGCCTGCGATTCTGGTCGCGCTAATCGGCGTCCATCTGTTCCTCATCATGAAACACGGTGAATCAGACTGGCCGGATAAAGAAGACTGATTGCGTTGAGCGGAGTAACCACGGGGACGCAGCCAAAGCAGCTTTCACAACCCGGCTCTTCGAATGCGCCGCTTGGAGCGACTCTGCTCAGGGAGATATTCTATGAACCAGGAAACAAAAAAACAAATCAACACCAAATACGAACGCAAACTCCTGCATGGTGAACGCTTCTGGCCCGATAGCATCTACAAAGATGTGGTGGTCGCCCTGGCAATTTTCGTCCTGCTAGTTTTACTGGCGACCTTTGTCGGCGTGCACGACTCGCCCAAAGCCGACCCCAGCGACACTTCCTACATTCCGCGCCCGGAATGGTACTTCCTGTTCCTGTTCAAATTTCTGGCGCTCTACGGCCAAATTCCGCTGCTCGGCCAAATTGAATGGATTGCCACCATCCTGATTCCTGGCGCAGCCCTGGCGGTTTTGACCCTTTTACCCTTCATCGACAAATCGCCCCATCGCTATTACGCCAAGCGCGCTCTTCCGCTGGCAATCATGTTCATTATGGTTCTGGGGATCGTGCTGCTAACCGTGCTGGCCGATATTCCGACCGTCCTGCCAGATGGCTCAACCCTGCTCGGCATGTTGCAAACCACGGCCGGGCTGATCTTGCCGACCCTGGCCTACATCGCCTTTATCGGCCTGGCCTACACCCAAAAGGAAAACGCCGTCCGGGCCATCACCTGGACCGCCGCAATCGCCGGCTTGCTGATGATCGCCCTGACCGCCGCCACGCTCCTGGTTTACCAGCCGCCCGTCGTTGAAACCGTCGAAGTCCCGACTGCCCTGGCCGACCAGATTGCCGCCGGGCAGGATTTGTACTCGATCCACTGCGTCGAATGTCACGGTGACGATGGCAAAGTGGAGGAAATTAGCGGCGTGGAAGGCCTCGAAGGCAAACAAATCAGCATGATTAACAGCAAAGACGTGCTGTACACCGTCAACGATGCCTCCATGGCCGAAATCATCGCCTATGGCCGGCCGGATGCGGGCATGAACCCCTTTGGCAAAGCCTACAACCCGGAAGGCCTAAGCCGCTCCGAAATTGACTACATTGTGCTTTTCATGCGCTACACCTGGGACGACCGCTTCGAAGCCCCGCCGGTCAAACCGCTTTACCCGGCCCTGGCTGAGGGGGAGATCCCGACCTACAGCGTCCACATCCAGCCGATCGTCAAACGCTACTGCATCTCCTGTCACCGGCCCGGCAAAGACAGCAACAACTACTTCATGGATACCTACGCCAACATCCTGACCAGCGGCGACCATGCCGAGAACAACGTCATCGCCGGAGAGATGAACTCGAATCTGCTTCAAACCATCCAACACCAGGTGGTTCTGGATGAAAATGGGAGCGAGGTGATCGGCGTCATGCCGCCCAAGAGCCAACTCAAACCCGCCATCATCGATATCTTTATCTTGTGGATAATGAACGGCATGCCCCAATAAGCCGCCAGGGCAGGCCCCAGGCGTATCTTGATTTATGGTTGAGTCATAGCCATTTGCCACCCCCACAACTCTGCGCGTCATAAGCAAAGAGCGAAACCCATTTTGGCGGGTCTCGCTCTTTGCTTGTGATTACGCTTACTGGCTTTACACAATCGCTTCCAGCAAGGCAACCAGTTCACCCAACTCTTCTGTCGCCGTCTCCCAGAGCAGGCCTTCATCGACTGAAAAGTAGACGTGCGCCATGCGGTTGCGCATCGCGCGCATCAGCGACCAGGGGATTTGAGAATGCGCTTCCTGAACATCGTCAGGAATTTGGCCTGCCGCCTCGCCGA
The DNA here is from genome assembly GCA_034004515.1 of Anaerolineales bacterium. Classification (GTDB taxonomy): domain Bacteria; phylum Chloroflexota; class Anaerolineae; order Anaerolineales; family Villigracilaceae; genus UBA8950. The sequence goes on from JAVEWN010000003.1 coordinate 60,802, forward strand.
TGATAATCAAGTTCATCTCGACCGCGCGGATGGTCTTGCCGTCGTTTTGGAACGCCTCGAAATCCATGCCCTCGGTAAAACGTCGGACTTCCTCGATGGCCTGCAAAATATCGCGGACTCGCTCCTGCCAGGCCTAGGCGACATGGACAGCTTCCTGCAAGACCTGCTCTTTCATATCGGGGCGCAGGGAACGCGGCGTTCCCAGGTCCACCTTGCAGCCTAAAAGCGACTCCAGGTGCTGCTGCAAGGCGATCAGCCCAAACAAGCCCACCGGGCGGTTGAACTTGACCAGCAAATCCACATCGCTGTCCGGGCAGGCTTCGTCGCGGGCCATCGAGCCGAATAACGCCAAAGACTCCACGCCATATTTTTCGCGCAGTTCGTCTTCATGCTTGTGCAGGATGGACAGGACCTCGTTTCGCTTCATGTTTTAATTGTACCCCAATTGCAGGGGGCTGCGGACGCTCTGCGCCGGGAAAATCGCATCCACAGCCGGGTCGTTGAGCTGCGCTGACCGGTCTGACCGAACGCCCAAGGCCGGGAGCAATTCCCGGCCTTTTTTGTTGGACTCGTTATAATAGCCGCATGTATCTCTTTTCTGAAATCTCTCTCCTGCCTTTTCTCGTTATCCTGCTGCTGTGGGCGTTGGGCGGTTGGCTGCTGGCCGCCCAACTCTTCAAAATTGCGCCACACGAACGCGGATTAATCGGAATCAGCCTGGGCGTCATTTTGTCAAACTGGATCGCCAACTGGCTGGCGCGCCTGTTGCCGCCCCTGGCCGCTTTCTGGCTTTCGGCGCTGGTCGTCGTCGGATGCGGACTGGCCGCAGCCTGGTTCCTGACCCCACAGCCTGAGCGTAGCCCCCGCCGTATTCTTGCAAACCTGTTCCCGCCCGAAAGCCTGCAACTGCGCCAGTGGATTATTTTCGGCCTTATCTTCCTGACCTTCACCCTGATCGGGCGCGGGCTGGGCATCTTCGACGATTACCAAAACCTGCCGCCCGTTTCGACCATGGCTGCCGGCGACATCCCGCCTCAGACCGCTTTCGACCCGCGTCTGCGCTTTGGCTATCACTACTTCCAACTATTGCTGGCGGCCCAGTTTGTCAACCTGCTTCAAACCGGCCCCTGGGTGGCGCTCGACCTGGCGCGCGGACTGGCAATTTCACTGACCATCCTGCTGACCAGCCTGCTGGCCCGGCGTATGACCGGCAGCAAACTGGCAGGCGCGCTCTCGGCGATCTTTATCACCTTCAGCGGCGGCGCGCGCTGGATTTTGCTTTTGCTGCCAGCCAGCCTGCTCAACCGGCTCTCGGCCAGTGTCCAACTGATCGGCTCGGGAGCGGACAGCGGCCCCAGCCTGGCAATTGCGCTCTACAACGCCTGGAAAATTGAAGGCAGCGGGCCAAACCCTTTCCCGTTTTTATACGGTTCAGGCGTAGACCCCTCCCTTTCGATGGCCCACACCGGATTCGGGTCGAGCGCCATCCTGATCGCCCTGCTGGTCGTCCTTTTGGCAGAAAATCGCCTCAGCCGCTGGGCCAACCCGGTTCTGGTCATCCTGCTGGCAGCCATGGCGCTCGCCAATGAAGTCACCTTTGTCTTTCTTTATCTTGGGCTGGGATTTGTCTTTCTGCTTTGGGCCTGGCAAAAACGCTCGCTGCGCATAACGCCCGCGCTGTGGGGCTGGTTGGGCGTGTTGTTTGCGGGCGGGTTGTTGGCGCTGGTGCAAGGCGGCCTGCTGAGCGAGGTGGCTTTTAGCGCCATCGAACGGGCCACGCTCGGCAGCCAGAACAGCCTTTATCGGGTCAGCTTTGCGCTGGCAGCGCCGACGGTGCTTTCAGCCCACCTGGGCTACCTCTCGCTGCTCAACCCGCTCCACTGGTTTGGAATCCTGGCCGAGCTGGGACTGGCGATTCTGGCCCTGCCCTGGGTTCTGAACTTCCTCAAAGAAGAAACCCGCGCCGGGCGCTGGATTTCAGCAGCCTGGCTGGCCTCGCTAATTCCCGGTATTCTGATTATTTTCTTTGAATATACCGGCAACGCCGGCCCGACCGCCATCTCGCGTATGATCGCTCACTTTGGGCTGGTTATCAAAATCGTGGCAGTGCCTTTGCTCTGGAATTGGGCGCGCGCAAAATCGCAGGAAATTCAGGCCGGGCTGGTGGTTTGGGGTCTGGCCGCCTGCCTGAGCGGCCTGGCCTTGTTCGGGGTCCAGATGCAGGCCATGCCCAACCCAATTTATGGCGAGTTTCTGGGCTATCTTGACGACCAGATGTTTGATCAATATTGGAACAGCGTCGAACCGGATGCGCTGGTTTTCGATGTCAATTACCTGCGCGGAATCACCGTCACGGGCCGCCCGGCGATTGCCGCGCTCAACTTTGGAACGACCCTGCCCGAATGGGACGCCCTGGCCGCCAACCCGGCCCCGCGCCTGCTCAAAGCCGCCGGATACGATTACCTCTACCACGACCTGCGTTTTGCGAACCGCTACGGAGAGCTATTGCAGGATTCGTGCGTCAAACTGATCGGGGAAGTGCAAAACCGGCGCAGCAACGACGGCGTTCTGGTCGATCTGCGCCGCCTGTTAGATATTTCTGAATGTGAGTAAATAAATGTTAAAAAAATACTATCCCAGCCTGCGTGATTACACACTGGTCATGCTTGGCTCACTGACTCAGGCCGTTGGGCTGATGATTTTCCTCGTCCCGGCCCAGCTGGCAAGCGGCGGGATCAGCGGCATTTCACAGCTGATCAATCACTACACTGGCTGGCCGATTGGCCTGATGGTTTTTTTCGGCAACCTTCCGCTCTTTGGGCTGGGATGGCGTTTTTTGGGCGGACGCAGTTTTGCGATGCGGACGGCCTTTGCGATTGCGACCTTCTCACTTTTTGCCGACGCGCTGCTCTGGCTGCCCTTCTTCCCCAAAAACGGTGTGACCGATGACCTGGTCTTGAACGCGCTCTACGGCGCGGTCATTTCGGGGGTCGGCTATGCCCTGGTCTACCGCGGACGCGGCACCAGCGGTGGGTCCGACATCCTGGCCCGCATCCTCAACCACTACCGCGGCATCTCAATGACCCAGAGCTACCTGCTAACCGATCTGGCGGTCATTCTGGGAGCGGGATTTGTCTTCGGCTGGGAAGCGGCCCTCTACGCCGTCATCACGCTCTACGTCAGCGGGCTGGTGGTGGATACCGTTATGGAAGGCGGCAGCGTTCGGACTGCGCTGATTGTGACCGGTGAGCCGCAGGCCGTCACCGACCGGATCATGAGCCGCATGGAACGCGGCGTGACCGTCGTCCCCGGCACAGGGGCCTACACCGGGGTTTCGCGCCCCATTTTGTATTGCGTCGTAACCCGCTCAGAAGTACAAATGCTCAAGTCCATCGTTCAGGATGCCGATACGCACGCCTTTATGGTGATCGGCTCGGCCCACGAAGCGCTCGGCGAGGGCTTCGCCCCGTTCAAGAAAGGTTAAGATGAGCCTCTACAATCCTTCCCCTGCCCGTTATCAGTCGATGCCCTATCAACGCGCCGGCCGTTCCGGGCTGATGCTGCCCGTCATCTCTTTGGGCATGTGGTACAACTTCGGCGGGCTCGATTCGTTCGAGAACGCGCGCGCCATTGCCCGGCGCGCTTTTGACCTGGGCATCACCCATTTTGACCTGGCCAACAACTACGGCCCGCCGCCCGGCTCTGCCGAGGAGACCTTCGGCCAATTGCTGAAGAAAGATTTCGCCCCCTTCCGGGATGAATTAATCATCTCCAGCAAAGCCGGTTACGATATGTGGCCCGGCCCTTACGGCGAGTGGGGTTCGCGCAAGTACCTGCTGGCCAGCCTCGACCAATCGCTGCGGCGGATGGGGCTGGAGTATGTCGATATTTTCTACAGCCACCGCTTCGACCCCAAGACCCCGCTCGAAGAGACGATGGGCGCCCTCGACACGGCCGTCCGCCAGGGCAAGGCGCTTTACGTTGGGATTTCGTCTTATTCCCCGCAAGACACGCGCCGGGCCGCCGAAATTTTGCGCAGCCTGGGAACGCCCTGCCTGATTCACCAACCCTCGTACAACATGTTCGACCGCTGGATCGAAAACGGCTTGCTGGATGTACTGGACGAGCAGGGCCTCGGCTCGATTGTTTTTTCGCCGCTGGCCCAGGGACAGCTGACCGACCGCTACCTGGGCGGAATCCCGGCTGGCAGCCGCGCCAGCAAAACAGAGCGCGTCTGGCTGACGCCGCAGGACATCCAACAAAACAGGACGAAAATCCAAAAGCTGAATGACCTGGCCGCGCAGCGCGGGCAAAAACTCTCTCAAATGGCAATCGCCTGGGTGCTGAGAAAACCTCAGGTCACCTCGGCCTTAATCGGCGCGAGCAGCGTTGCCCAACTTGAGCAAAACCTGGGCGCGCTCGCCAATCTATCTTTCGGCCCGGACGAGCTGGACGCGATCGAATCCATTTTGAGTGAATAACTTGACTTTAGAGTTCGTTTTACGAGTCTGGAGAAACAGGAAAGCTGGTTTAAAAGGCGATTAAAAACCAAATCTGGACACGGATTTCGCGAATGAAACGGATTTACGCGGATTTTTTAAGAAAAGTCCGTGAGATTCCGCGTAACCCGTGCAATCCGTGTACGAAAAAGTTTTGATTCCAAGTAAACTCTAAACTCAAGCGAATAAACCGGCCGGATTAAAAAGTATAGGCTCCCGAAAACGGGAGCCTATACTTTTTTTAATCGTTCTTCTCCACCACCCAAAAATGGGACAATCCCAGCCCTTGCAGGGGCGTTTTCTCGAGGAATTGCAAGGCTGTTCGTAAAAATTTCCCGAATATGCCAAAGCGGGCGATGAGATTATCATACGCGCCAAAAATAATCTTCCGTTCGACCACCCGGACTGGCAATCCTGCAAACAATTTCTGCAAATCTTTGGACGAGTAGACGCGGACATGCGGGGCAAGCTGATTGCGCCAGCGGCGCGGCAGGTAATTGACCAGCGCAACATTCCCAAAATGATATTTTCCGCGCCAGTAGATCCCGTGCGTCTCAAACGGGTAGCCGCGGTTGGGGACAAAGATGACCGCCCGCCCGCCAGGTTTAAGCGCGCGCGCCATTTCGGCCACGGCCTGGCGGTCGTCGAGAACGTGTTCGAGCACTTCATGGCTCAAAATCAGGTCAAAAACCGCAGCCGGGCAGGGCAGGTTTTCACCGGCAGCGTTGAAAATGCGCGGGGAGCGGCGGCCCGCCTCAGCCGCGCGCTCGAAGTCATATTCCAGGCCAAAAATCTGTCCGCCCAAGGGCGTCAGGTGTTCGACGTACATGCCGACACCGCAGCCATTTTCAAGGATGCGTCCGCGCGCCCGGTCTCCGGCGGCCAGTAAAATCATGCCGAGGCGGCGCTTCTGGCCCGCCCGCCAGACGTAGGAGGGTTCGCCGCGCAGGGCCGCTTTTTCAAGATTACGTTCGTCGCTCATGGTTTATTTCTGGCCCCAGTGCATGGCAATCGTCCCAAACATCAGGCGTTTATAGCCAATTTCGCGGAATCCGGCCCCCGCCATGCGCGCGGCCAGTTCTTCTGCGCTTAGAAAAGCCTCCGTTGAATCGGGCAGGTAGGTGTAGGCATCGCGCTGGCCGGAGAGCAGCGTCCCCAAGGTGGGGATGATAACGTGCATGTGAATCCAGATAAAGGGGCTGAGCAGGTTGGGCCGGGGGCGGGTGGTATCGAGAATTACAATCCGTCCGGCGGGTTTCAGCACGCGCCATTGCTCGCGCAAGGCCTGCAGGTTATTGACGACATTGCGCATCAGAAAACCGGAGACAACCGCGTCAAAAGAGGCCGCCTGAAAAGGCAAGAAAAGCGCATCCGCGCCTGACCAGCCGAAAGTGTCGGCTGGTTTTCGTCCGGCGCGCATCATTTCGAGGGTGAAATCGGCGGCGGTGATTTGGGCGCTGGGCTGCTGGGCGAGGGCCTCGCGCGCCAGATCGCCGGTACCCGCTCCCAGATCGAGCAGGGCTGCGCCGGGATGCAGCCCGGCCCGGCGGACAACTTCCTTGCGCCAGCGCAGGTCCTGTCCGCCCGTCATCAGACGGTTCATTAAATCGTAGCGCGGAGCAATCCGGGTAAAAATATCCTGGACATAGCGGGCCTTTTCCTGGCCGTTGAGTTGGGTCATGGGGCGGGGTTCCTCCGTAATAGGCTGGATTATAGCGCTGGATGAAAAACCTTTTTACAACGCGACATATTGAATGGATGAAGCGCCTAACTGCGCAGTTTCGCGCCCAGTTCGGTTTCGAGGCGTTTGATGATGCGCGTCCGAATGCCAGCGGCGTCTTTGTCGGTCAGGGTTCCATCAGGCGAGCGATAGGTCAGGGCATAGGCCAGGCTCTTTTTGCCAGGGCCAATCTGCTCGCTGCGGAACAGGTCGAACAGGCGGGCCGATTCGAGCATCTTGCCGCCCGTCTGGCGGATGAGGGCTTCCACCTTGTCGGCGGGCAGGGCTTCGTCGACGATGACGGCGATATCTTCGAGAACAGGCGGGAACTCGCTGACCGGGCGAATCGGGTAGCCAGCCGGGATGGCCGCCAGGATTGCGTCCAGATCAAAGTCGGCGGCCAGGACGGGGGCGGTGAAGTCGTAGTTTTCCTGGACCTGCGGGTGCAGCTCGCCAAAAACGCCGAGGGGCGCGCTGCGCGGCGCATCGGGGTGCGAAGTCGAAGGGCTGCCGGCCGTCAAAATAACGGCAGCACATTTTCCGGGGTGGAAAGACGGGTGTTCTGCCGGAACGTAGGTGACGTCCAGGTGCAGGGCATCGATCAAGGCTTCGAGAATACCCTTCAGGTCATAAAAATCGAGCTTGACGCCGACTTTGCTATCCCAGGCGCTTTCATAACGGCGGCCCGTGATGGCAAAAGCCAGGCGGCGCGGTTCGAGCGGCAGGTTGGCCGCCTGCCCCGAGCCTGTCGAAGGGCTGGGGATGTAGACCGAACCAATTTCAAACATCGCCAGGCTTTCGCGCAGGCGGGCATTGCGCTCGACCACATTCAGCACCGAACTGAGCAAAGAACGCCGTAAAACCCGTTTTTCAGGGGCAATCACGTTGGCAAGTTTGACATATTCGATCTCAGAAACCGCTCCTGCAGGCAGCAGGCGATTCTCGATTTCGGGCGCGGTCATGCGATGGGTGATAACCTCCTGCAAACCGAGCGCGACCATCGTATCGCGAATGCGCTCTTCGGCCTCGAGGCCCGGGTTGCCGCGCTGGGGCGGGAGCGGGTCGGCCATGCGCGTTTCGGGGATGCGATCAAAACCATACAGGCGGGCAATTTCTTCCATCACATCGGCCAGACCGACCACGCCCTCGCCAATATCCATCCGAATCGGCGGGGCAGTCACCCGTAAAACGTCCGCTTTTGTCCGTTGACAGGTAAATTCGAGCCGCTCCAGCATCGCTTTGACTTCGTCCAGCGGGATTTCGATGCCCAAAGCGCGCCGAATGTCGCTTTCGCGGAGTTCAACGGTCGGGTTGGTGGGCGGGAGCGGGTACTCGTCCACAATCCCAGGCGCAATTTGGCCGCCGCTCCAGTGCGCCATCCAGTACAGACAGCGCCGCAGGCCCTCCAGCGCCAGGCCGGGATGGACGCCGCGCGAGAAGCGGTAGGAGGCTTCGGAGGGCAGGTTGTGCTGGTTGGCGGTCTTGCGGATGTTGATGAAATTCCAGGCCGCGGCCTCGAGCAGGATGTTGGCCGTGCTTTGTGAGCGGACACTGGCTTTGCCTTTGCCTTCTTTCAATTCTGGACCAGTCGCATCCAAAAGCTCTTTCGAGGCATCATACACTTCGCTTTCTGCGCCACCCATCACACCGGCCAGCGAGAGCGGGCCAGCCGAATCACAGACCAGGACGTTGGTTTCGCTCAGCGTCCGTTCGACATCGTCGAGGGTGGTCAGTTTTTCGCCGGGTTTGGCGGTGCGAGTGGAGATAATCAGCGGCGCGGACGGGTTGGCAACCCGTCCCACAAGCACATCATAGTCGAAGGCGTGCAGCGGTTCGCCAAGCTCGAGCATGGTGTAATTGGTGGCATCGACGATGTTGCTGATTGGGCGCATCCCGCACAGGCGCAGGCGTTTCTGGACCCAGTATGGGCTGGGTTTGATCTCGACGTTTCGGATTAAACCGAGCGTGAAGCGCGGATTGAGTTCCGGGTTGGAAATCTCAATCTTTACTTTGCTGTCTATGCTTTCACCGCTCATTTGTAATTGGGTATCGGGCTTTCGCAGTTTGCGACCGGTCAGGGCGGCCAACTCACGGGCGACCCCCAGGACGGAGGTATTGCGGGCGTTATTGGGCAGGATGCTGATCTCCAGGACTGCATCGCCCATGTAATCGACCAGCGGGGTTCCGGCGAGGGCGTCATCGTCGAGGAATATCACGCCTTCGTGTTCGTCGCTGATGCCGAGTTCCTTTTCGGAGCAGACCATCGAGTACGATTCGACGCCGCGGATTTTGGCGCGTTTGAGGGTGGTCAGCGCCAGGCCGTCGGCATGACCATCGTAAATGCTCGCGCCTTCTTTGGCATAGGCGACCTTGATCGGCGCTGCGAGCTTGCCCTGGCCCTTGAACGGGAACAGGTTGGGTGCGCCGGTCAGGACGGTATGAACCTGTTCACCGTCAAACAGCTGACACAGCGTCAGCCGGTCGGCGTTGGGATGGGAGCCGACCTCGCGGATTTCGGCCACGACGATCCTGTCTTTGTCCCAGGCAATCCCGTTGACCTTGAAGCCGTGATCGTCACTCTCCGGCAGGGGCAGCCCGGCAAAATGAATCTCGTCAATTTCCAGCCCGGCCAGGGTCAGCAGGCGGGCAATTTCGACAACTTCAAGACCGCTCAGGTCTACATATTCTTGCAGCCAGGAAATGGGTAGTTTCATAAAAAATCTCCAGATGAGTAGAAATGAGATAGTTAGAGAGTAGTCAGATCGTCAGACGCAGTCTTCTGAGTAAAGTCAGGCGATTGTTCATCTTTAAGAAGAATTGGTTCGCGCCCGGTTCTTTTTCACCTTGTTTGGTTTTTTTCAGGTAAGCGATATAGCCATTCAGCATTTTGCCAATTCCTTCGCCTTCTTGTTCAAAGGGCTGATAAATTGTTTCAGAAATGTAGCCGACCTGATGGCAGAAAACCAAATGACTTAAGGTTTCTTCCAGCGAATCCCGAGCGTTGTAGCAGAAACGAACATTGTCTTGATAGTAAAAGCGTCCGTAGCCTTCTGCGATGTTTGCCGGAATGCTGGTGGACGAACGGCGAAGCTGCTGGTTGAGTCCCCATTTTTCTTCAGGCGGCAAGAGAGGCAAGGCATCACGATAAACTTTTATCGCAAAATCTTTTGCCCTTCGCCAAACCTCCAGACGCTGCAATCCTTGAACGCTCATGCTTCCTTCTCTCTACTCTCTTTTCACTATTCTCTAATTTAAAACTGCTCCAGGAAACGGATGTCGTTGCCCCAGAAGTAGCGGATGTCGTTGATTTTGTGGCGCAGCATCAGCTGGCGCTCCGGCCCCATCCCGAAGGCAAAACCGGTATAACGGGCGGGGTCATAGCCGCCATTTTGTAGAACCAGCGGATGAACCATGCCGCAGCCCAAAATTTCAAGCCAGCCAGAATTTTTGCAAACCTGGCAGCCTTTGCCGCCACAGACATAACATTCGGCGTCCATTTCGGCGCTGGGTTCGGTAAATGGGAAATACGAGGCCCGGAAGCGGGTCCTGGCTTCGCGGCCCAACATGCGCCGGGCAAACTCGGCCAGAGTCCCTTTCAGATCGGCGAAGGTGATGTTCTCACCGACCACCAATCCTTCCACCTGGTTGAACTGGACTTCAGAGCGGGCTGTGATCTGCTCGAAGCGGTAGCACATGCCCGGCAGCGCAATCCGGATCGAGGGCGGGTTTTGCGGGTTTTCAGCCGAGAACTGGCGCATCGCGCGGATCTGGCCGGGCGAGGTATGCGTCCGCAAGACCTGTTTTTCGGCTTCGGCGGTTGCGCCGCTGTCGATGTAGAAGGTATCCTGCATTTCGCGGGCCGGGTGATAAGGCGGAATGTTGAGCAGTTGGAAGTTGTATTCATCACTCTCGACATCGCGCGAGGTATAGACCTGAAAGCCCATCTCAGCCAGAATGGCGAGTATCCGGCGCAGGTTCTGGGTGGCCGGATGCAAACGTCCGTGCTGGAGGGCGCGTCCCGGCAGGGTCACGTCCAGCTTTTCGCTGGAAATCGATTTTTGGAGGGAGGCTGCTTTCAGGGCTGCGGCTTTTTCAGCAAAGGCTGCTTCAATCGCCAGCTTGACCTGGTTGGCGCGTTGGCCCGCAAGCGGCCGTTCTTCCTTCGATAAAGCACCCATCTGGCTAAAGACGGCCATCACCGGCGAAGAGCGGCCAATATTCGCCACGCGCCACTTGTCCAGGGCAGATTCGTCCTCGACTGCGGCCAGGGCGGCCAGGGCTTCTTTTTCAATTTGTGCAAGTTTTTCAAGCATAACCACCTCCGAAATTGGTAATTCGTAACTGGTAAATGGTTGTTCCCGGCAGGTGAGGCCTGAATTACTATTTGCCAATTACCAACAAAAAGCCTCCCGCCCAAATTGGGACGAGAGGTATATCTCGCGCTACCACCCAAATTTTTTTCTCGCAGCCGGCGCGTCAGCTTGACGAAACGGCTTCCCCGTTAACGCTGGGACTGCGGGCCGGACTACTTGCAACGTTTCACCCGGTCGGCTCGCGAGGGAACTTCGGTTGGGTTGGGTTGAGCGCAGCTTTCAGCGGTTCTGCTGTGCGTCTCTGGCAACTTCTGCCAATCTACTTTCCTCGGTCAGTGCCTTTGGAAAAGCTCGCCTGTTGCGGGTAATTATCGCCAGAATGGGGCGAATGTCAAGGCTGGTAATCCTGGCCTTCCCATTCGGCATGGAACTGTTTTAGGAAATCTTGCATGTACTGGTGACGCCCGACGGCGATTTTTCGGGCAGTTTCGGTGTTCATCAGGTCTTTCAGCAGCAGCAGTTTCTCGTAGAAGTGATTAATCGTCGGCGCGGGGCTGTTCTTGTAGCTTTCAAACGACTCGTGAAATTCAAGCGGAAGATTGGGGTCGTGCAAAAGCCGGCCCTTTGAGCCGCCATAGGCAAAGGCGCGCGCAATCCCGATCGCGCCGATGGCGTCCAGGCGGTCGGCATCCTGGACAACCCGGCCCTCGGCGGTGCGCATGGGAGAAGGCACGTTGGCCCCCTTGAAGGAAAGTGTGGCGATGATTTCGGTCACGTGCGCGCTGACGTTTTCTGCGACGTTCAGCTTTTCAAGCCAGGCCCGGGCAGTTTCCGGGCCGATGCGCTCATCGCCGCCGTGAAATTTGTGGTCGGCGATGTCGTGCAGCAGGGCAGCCAGTTCGACCACGAACAAATCCACAGGCTCGGTCTGGGCGATGTGCAGGGCATTCTTCCAGACGCGGTAAACGTGCCACCAGTCGTGGCCGGCCCCGCCCGCGGCGAGCGTCTCGCGGACGTAGGCTTCGGTTTGGGCAATGATTTCGGCCTGGGTCATAGCGTTAGCAAAACCTGACGCAGGCTCTCGATTTCTTCGAGCGTGTTGTAATGGACGGCCCCAACCCGCACCATGCCTCCGCTCTCCTCCAGGCCCAGCCGTTCGCTGACGTTGAGGGCGTAGTAGTTGCCGTCCCAAACATAGATGCCGGCTTCGGCCAGTTTCTCGGCCACCCGGCGCGGATGCAGGTCGCGCAGGCGGAAGGAAAAGGTCGCCACCCGTTTTTCGAGATGGCGCATGTCTTGCGGGCCGTAAATCCTCAGGCCAGGAATCGATTGGAGCGCGGCCAGCAGGCTGCGGCTGAGTTCAAGCTCGTAGGCCTGGATCGCGCTCAGCCCTTTTTTAATTTTCCAGGCGCGCCCGGTATAACCTTCTTCCATCAAACCTTCTTCATATTCCGCCCCAAAAGTTTTGCCCAGCCACTCGAAATATTCGATAGCGCCCAGAACGCCAGCCAGGCCTTCGTGGTTCTGGGTTCCGGTCTCAAAACGACCAGGCAGGGCGTCCGTTGCCGGGCGGACTTTGTAGGCAAACAGCGGCTCAAGCAGCTCGCGCTTGCCAAATAAAATTCCGGCGTGCGGGCCAAAAAATTTATAGCTCGAAGAAACCAGGAAGTCGCAATCCAGCTTTTGAACATCGATCGGGCCGTGCGCGGCGTATTGAACCGCATCGACGTAGACCAGCGCCCCGGCGGCATGGGCCATCTCGATGATTTGCCTGAGCGGGTTAATCGTCCCAAGTGAGTTGGATGCGTAGCCAACCGCCAGCAGGCGCGGTTTGCGCTCGAGGGCTTTGGAAAGGCTCTCAAGTTGGAGCGTGCCATCTTCCAGGTCAAAATCCACCCAGTTAACGTGAACGCCTTTGTCTTGGGCGGCCAGCACCCACGGGCTGACGTTGGCATCGTGGTCGAGGCGGGTCACGGCGATTTCGTCGCCCGCCTGCCAGTCGCGGGCCAGCGAGCGGCTGATCTGAAAGGTCAGGCTGGTCATGTTGTTGCCGAAGATGATTTCCTGAGGGCTGGCGGCATTGTAGAAATCGGCCATCGCCTGGTGGGCTTGCTCAAGGATCAGGTCGGAGGCGACGCTGGTCGCAAAAACGCCTTCGTGGTTGGCATTGCACTCAAGCAGGTAATGCGTGATGCGGTCGAGCGAGGCACGCGCAATCTGCGTCCCGCCCGGGTTGTCGAAGAAAATAGCCGGGCGGTCAAGCGCCGGGAACTGGCTGCGAATGACAGAAAGGTCGAGTGACATTGGGTCTCCTCCAGAAAAGAATAGTCAAATCCCCGCCTTCCAACCTATCGGGACAACAAAGATAAGCGAGGAGAAACGGGGATTTAAGGTTTCGGGTTGATAGCGCGTTATGAATTATCCGCAGGCGCCGCCAAACAGGAACGGGAACCATTGGCACCAGGCGGCGGTGCTGTCGACCCAATACAAGAATCCGGCGCAGGAACAGATCAGGCAAAAGAACACGATCCCAACAATAATCAACGGAATTGGCAAGCCTTTTTTCTTGGCTGGAGGCGGATAATAAGCCGCTTCAGGCTCAGGGCTGGCCGGGATTTGGCCCGAATACTGCGGCGCTCTCGGTTGCGAAGGCGGCGGGGCGGCAGCCGCCGGGACGGGCGCAACCGGCATGCGCACCGCGGATGAAATCATGGTCGCATTCGGGTCTACCTGGGCCACAACTTCGTAGAGCAAACTAATCTGCTCACCGAGTGAGACAATTTCACCCGGCTGAAGCACATGCTGGCCGGTCACGCGCTGGCCGTTGACAAATGTGCCGTTGGTCGAACCCAGGTCGGTGATGATGTATTTGCCGCCCTGGAAAACCAACTGGGTGTGCTTGCGCGAAACTTCAGCATCATTGATGGCAACCGCATTGCTGGCTTCACGGCCAATGGTCAGAACATCCCCATCCAGTGGGAAAGTCTTGCCCGGCGTAGGGCCTGTGTGCATAACAAGTTGATATTGAGCCATATCTCCTCCGAAATAATAAGAACTGTTTGTAGTGTAATGATTTTATGAGAAAAAGTCAAATGTTTCTGAAAAAGCGCGCGCCACCTCACTTTTGACCCTTTCCATCTCTGGCGGATCAGCCAGCAGCTCGGCCATGCTGACGGTGGCATGGTCTGGGATGCCGCACGGGATGATTCCGTTAAAATAATCCATCTGCGGGCAGACGTTGAGCGCAAACCCATGCCGGGTGACGTTGTTCGCATCGACCTTGACACCGATCGCCGCTATCTTGGCCGGTTTGCCACGCTGACTGGGCTGGCAGCGCCCACAGCGGCTGGCAATTTCAGGCTGAACCCAGACGCCGCTCAAACCCGCCAATTGCCCGGCCACCAATCCCAGGCGCGCCAGAGACACGATCAGGGCCTGTTCGAGCTTGCGCAGATAGCCGACATGGTCACGGTCGGCCAGCTTCAAGATTGGATAGCCGACCAACTGCCCCGGGCCATGATAGGTCACATCGCCGCCGCGGTCGACCCAATAGACGCTGACCCCGCGCCGGGCCAGTTCGGGTTCGTTCCAAAGCAGGTTGGCGGCCTGTCCGCGCCGGCCAAATGTAAAGGTATGCGGGTGTTCGAGCAGCAGCAGCGTCGCAGGTTGGCGGCCAGCGGCCACCTCGCCCGCCAATTCGTTCTGCAAATCCCAGGCGCTTTGATAATCGATTTGTCCCAAATCGCGGATGTTAAGCAGGTTCATTTGAGAAGTTTTTCAGGAGGAAGGAGATGAAGACAATCATTTTGGGAGCAGAACCTCGCTCAACTGGGCGGTGCTCGCCAGGATCAGGTCTGCCCCAAGCTGACGCAGTTCGTCTTCTTCGCCAAACCCGCACAAGACGCCGACGGTTTGCGCTCCGGCAGCTCTTCCGGCGAGAATATCGACCGGCGTGTCGCCAATCATCAGGCACTCTGCGGGTTGGACTCCCATTTTTTGAGCAGCGTAGAGAATTGGGTCAGGGAAAGGCTTGGAGCGCTCCACCGTGACGGCTGTCACAATTTCCTGAAAGAACGGTGTCAGTTCAAATTGGTCGAGAAAGGCGCGGGTCGAGCGTTCTTCGCGCGCGCTGACAACCGTCATCGGGAAATGCGGATGGAGGGCCGCCAGCATTTCGCGCACGCCGTCGATCAACAGATAATGTTTCATGGGCGGGTTGCGGCGTTTGTTGACCCATTCGGCTATTGCAAACAGTTCATCATCCCAGCCCAAACGATCGGGGATGGCGATCAGGCGGTTGCCGGGGGCTTCGGCCCACATCACGAAACGGCGGGCAGCCTGATGTGAGTCGCGCTGCCGGAGCAGGGGCCGAAAAGGCCTAAAAAACGGTTCAAATTTTTTGGCGTATAAGTCGTCGGTGTCGCTCAGGGTTCCATCCACATCAAAGCACAGGCCGCGAATGCGTTCAAGCGCCAGGGTCATCTTTGCCTCCCGCTAAAATAGCTACAAATCGAATTGAAATATTCTAACCTACCCGGCCCGCGAACGGTGAGAAAAAGGGTCAATTGTGCTATACTCGTTTCGAAATCTGAAACTGCCGGGTTGTTTTTTAAGGGTGTGTCTATGGATCAGCGAGCTACGCTCGAACTATTATACAAAGTCAGCCGTGAGTTTGCGACTGCGCTCGATCTAAAAACCGTGCTGCAACGGGTCTTGTTTGCTGCAATTAACAATGTGGGCGGCGAGCGCGGCAGTGTGGTGGTCATGGATGATAACGGGCGCGCGGTTGACTCTGCAATTGTCTACGGCAACCAGCTCCGTGAAAATACGACCATCCAACTGCGCGAAACGGTCGAGCGCGGGTTGGCGGGCTGGGTGGTGCGCAGCCGCGAAGCCGCCCTGGTGCCAGATACCAGCAAAGACGAACGCTGGCTGCGGCGCGAGGACGATTCTGTAGAGCGATCAGGCGCAAAGTCGGCGATTTGTGTGCCTTTGCTGGCCCGCGAAAAACTGGTTGGCGTGCTAACACTGGTACACCCCGTCCCCGGCACCTACAACGCCGAAAATATGGCCCTGATGCAGGCGATTGCAGACCAGGCCGGGGTCAGCGTGATGAATGCACGCCTGTTTTCTGAAAGCCAGCGCCAGGCACGGGTCATGACCGCCCTGGCAGAGGGCGCCGTCAGCATGAATGTTTCGCTGCGCGTCGAGGAAACTTTCGAGCGCATCATGCAGCAAACCCGCCAGGCTTTGCAGGTTGAAACGGTTGCTTTGGGGATGATTAGCGAGCCTTTGGGCGAAATCATTTTCAGGGCGGCCCTGGGCGACAACGCGATTTATATCAAAGGAAAGAGTCTTAAGCCCAAAGCGGGGATTGCGGGCAAAGTGGCGCATGAGGGCCGCGGCTTAATCGTTGCGAGCATCACAGAAGAAACCTTGCTGGCCGATGCGGAGCGCATGGATGGCCGCGCCCATGCGCTGGCCTGCGCTCCGATCCACGCCCACGGCAAGGTGATTGGGGTCCTGACCGTCTTCAACCCAATCAATAAAATTTTTGACGGCGACGCCTTGCTGGTGCTGACCGGCCTCGGCAGCCTGGGCGGAGCGATTCTGCAAAATGCCCAGTTGTATGAAAGGCTCGATGCGGCCCGTCGGCGCTACCTCGATCTGTTTGAAGACAGCATCGACCCGATTGTGATTAGCGATCTGAAAGGTTACATTCAGGAAGCGAATGCGCAGGCCGCCACGCTCTCAGGCTACCGGCCCGATGAATTAAACCAATTTCTGATTGAGCAAATGCACGATCTCAACTTTGAAAAAGTGGGCCGGCGCTTTGAGAATCTCACCTCTTCGGCCACCATCTACGAATCGACCTTGTATAACAAACTTGGCGAGCAGTTCCCGGTCGAGGTTTATGCCCGGAAAGTATTCTTCGATGATGTCGAGTCGTTTCAGTGGATTTTTCGCGATATTACCGTCCGCAAAGATTTGGATATCCTGCGCGAAGACCTGGCAGCCATGATCTACCACGATTTGCGCTCGCCATTGGCGAACATTCTTTCAAGTATTGAAATGCTCGACAGCCTGATTCCGGCCGGGGAGCGCGAGAATGGTGAAACCCTGATGCGAATTGCCCGGCACTCGCTCGATCGCATCCAGCGCCTGATCGCCTCCCTGCTGGACTTAAATCGGCTTGAACAAAACCAGCCGGTGGGCGAGAAGCAAACCATCAAACCAGCTGACCTGATTGGCGAAGCGATTGAGGCCGTCAAACCAGGCGCTGAAGGACGCAACCAGCACATTCTGGTTGAAGCGCCCGCTGACCTGCCCGAAGTAGCGATCGATGTCGATATGATTCGGCGCGTTTTGATTAACCTGGCCGAAAATGCCATCAAGTATTCACCCCTTAAGAGCGAAATTGTGATTCGTGCGCAGGCCAACCCGCGCTGGCTGCAAATCTCCGTTCAGGACTGCGGCCCGGGCATTCCCGAAATTGACCGCGAACGGGTTTTTGACAAATTCACCCGGCTCAAAAAACAAGGCGGCCCGGGCGGGCTGGGCGTGGGGCTGGCTTTTTGCAAATTGGCCGTGCAAGGCCACGGCGGAAAAATCTGGATCGAATCTGCCCCCGAACAAGGTTCAAAGTTTATCTTTACCCTGCCAAGAAACCAATAATTTTTTAGGAGTACCTCCTCATGCAAGTGATCGCAGAACAGGTTTATATCGAAGAACAATACCCGGGCGTTGTCCTGGGCGCAATCAGCCTTGGGCACGGCCTCATTCAAATTGACGCCCCGCCCGCGCCTGAAGATGGACGCTCCTGGCGGGCGACCTTGCTCAGCCTGAACAGCGGCGTGGAGCGCTTTCTGGTAAACCTCGACTCGCATCCCGACCGCACCCTGGGGGTGCGCGCGATGGACTGCACCGTCATCGCTCACGAAAAAACCGCCCAGGCTTTTCGCAATCGTCCGAACGCTTTCAAATCTCAGCCCGAAGAAACCGGCGCAGATTGGGAAGCCGTGGTCGGCCTGGGAACTGTCCGCTGGGCCCCGCCAGAAATCACCTTTACCGAACACATGGAAATTCAATGGGGAAATGTGCCGGTCATCCTGGAGCATCACCCCGGCCCGACCTCTGGCGCGGTCTGGGTACACATCCCGGTCCCAAAAGTCATTTTTATCGGCGATCTGGTTCTCAAGGGCCAGCCGCCCTTCCTGGCAAACGCCAACCTGGTCGATTGGATGGCATCGCTTGAACAGCTGTTGAGTGGCGAGTACGACAACTCGCTGATTGTCAGCAGTCGCGGCGGCCTGATTGGTCAGAGAGAGATCGAAGACCAGCTCACCCTGATGAAGGAAATTCATCTAAAAGTAGAATCAGTCGGAAAAAGCCCTGAAAGTATGGACGAGTTGGAAGCCATCATCCCCGGCCTGATCGCAGGCCTGCAACCCGCGCCCGAACGCCTGAAACAATACACCCAGCGCCTGCGGCATGGCCTGCGTCAATCTTACCTGCGGCGCTACCACCCCACCACCAGCCTTGAAACCGAAGAGGAATAACCGTGAAAAATCCTTACCAGCCCGTTTTTGAGTTGACTCGCGGCAATATCGTTGAATCAATTCATTTTGGAGCCGCTGCGGTGGTCGATTCGCATGGCCGCCTGCTGGCCCAATTGGGCGACCCGCAGGCAGTCACTTTTTTGCGTTCGACCGCCAAGCCCTTCCAGGCCCTGCCTTTCATCGAGCGCGGCGGACACGAAACCTTCAAGTTCGATCCGCGTGAAATCGCCATCACTTGCGCCTCCCACTCCGGGACAGATGAGCATGTCGCCACGATTGAGGCCATGCAGGCCAAAATTGGGATCAGCGTCGACGACCTGCTGTGCGGGACGCACTATCCTTACCACGAGGCCACGACCGACGCCATGAAAGCACGCGCCGAGCTGCCAACGCCTTACCGCCATAACTGTTCCGGCAAACATACCGGCATGTTGGCCCACGCCAAAATGCGCGGCGAATCGCTCGCAGATTATCTGGAGATGCAGCACCCCGTCCAGCAAGCCATTTTGCAAACCTTTGCAGAAATGTGTGATCTGCCGGTCGACCAAGTCGAGCTGGGCATCGACGGCTGCTCCGCGCCCAACTTCGCCGTTCCCATGTTCAACGCCGCCCTGGGCTACGCCCGTCTGTGCGACCCGTTCGGGCTTTCCGCCGAGCGCGCCGCCGCCTGCCGCACCATCACCAGCGCCATGACCAGCCATCCCAATATGGTTGCCGGCCCGGAACGCTTCGATACGCTTTTGATGGAAGTGGGCGCAGGCAGGATTCTCGTTAAAGGAGGCGCGGAAGGCTACCAGGGGATTGGCCTGCTGCCCGGCGCACTCGCAAGCGACTCACCCGGAATCGGGATCGCCATTAAAATCAGCGACGGCGACCCCTCCGGCCGCGCCCGCTGCGGCGTTGCGCTCGCGATTCTGGAAGCGCTCGGCGCACTCTCACAGGCCGATCTCGAAAAACTGGCTATCTTCGGCCCGGTCAAAGAACTCAGCAACTATCGCAAACTGCACATCGGACAAAGCCGGCCGGCCTTCCAACTCGAAATTAACTAAACCATGCTTGCCAACCCCCGCCAACGCGCCCTGAAAATTCACCAAACCCTGCTGGCTGCTTTTGGCGAACCAATCTGGCGCGATCCGCTGCCCGCCATCGACGAACTGGTTTCGACGATTCTCTCGCAGAACACCAACGACGTCAACCGCGATAAAGCCTTCCACGCCTTGCGCGCCAAATTCCCCGCCTGGGAAGAAGTCCGCGACGCCCCAGCCGCCGCCGTGATCGAGGCCATTCGCGTGGCCGGGCTGGCCAACCAAAAAGGCCCGCGGATGCAGCAGATCTTGCGAGAAATCACCGCCGAACGCGGCAGCCTGGATCTATCCTTCCTGGCCGGTTGGGAGGTCGAAAAAGCCCGGGCCTGGCTGACAAAATTTAATGGAGTCGGCCCCAAAACGGCGGCAATCGTCCTGTGTTTCTCGCTGGGGAAACCCGCCTTCCCGGTCGATACCCACGTCTATCGCGTCACGGGCCGAATCGGTCTGCGTCCTGAAAAGATGAACGTGGAGCAGGCCCATCCCTATCTCGAAGCCGTCTTTCCGCCCGAAACCTATTACGCCGCCCACCTGAACATCATCCGCCTGGGGCGTGAAATTTGCCATGCCCGTAAACCAGACTGCCCCGCCTGTCCGATCTGTAAGCTGTGTGAGACCGGAATTACGCGCACTGGCAATTGAAAACCGCAAGACGAAAAGATACAATAAACTCACAGTCTCTTCCTGATGGATTGAATG
The DNA here is from genome assembly GCA_034004515.1 of Anaerolineales bacterium. GTDB lineage: Bacteria > Chloroflexota > Anaerolineae > Anaerolineales > Villigracilaceae > UBA8950. Next base: position 80,677 of record JAVEWN010000003.1, read on the forward strand.
GTAGAAAGGAGGTGATGAGCTTGTTGTTCGCAAAAGAAAATGGACAAGGATTGTTAGAATATGGCCTGATTCTGGTGCTGGTGGCGGTGGTTGTGATTGCTGCCATCACGGTTTTAGGGCCAGTCATTGGCAACCTGTTTACAAAAGTCAATAGCAGCATTCCAAACCCATAATCCCGCCCCGCCCGATTTGATTTTTTTATTTGCCGCTGGCATAAGCATTCTTGCCCCAATCATTTTTCGTATTCACGGCAACAAAAAACAGGCTCCTTTTCCAATACCATCGCCACTTATGGACTATCGGCGGTGCTAGAAACGGCGTGAATAGCACCCAAACGGGCGATTTTCTGAAAAATGTCAGCCAATAAAATGGCATCAGGTTTTTGCGGAAGCATTTTTATT
>JAVEWN010000063.1:0-19945 GCA_034004515.1 Anaerolineales bacterium
GCGTCTCCAATGCGTTGTACGGCCTCCAGACCTGCCATTTTAGCAGTATACTTTACCTATAACACCGCCGCTGGGCGGTTTCTTTCGGGAAAAATGATCGCTCTTTTGCGATCTTGATTGGGTGCACTGGACGCTGGGGATTCTGCCGCATTTTCAAGTATTTTCCTCGCTTCGAGTTTTTCCTGCTCCCAAACATTGTCCACGCTCGCCCACACGCAGGTAACGCAAACCGTTGGGCTGCGCCTTCCAGAAATTGAGTCTTGAAAATACTATCGCGCCGTGATATTATCGTCTTGTGATTGAATCCTTCGCGTCCGACGAAACAAAGAAAATATTTCTCGGTGAAACTTCCACAAAATTGCCGAAAGATATTCAGCGCACTGCTCGCCGCAAATTACTCTATTTGGATGACGCAGACGATTTGCAAGATTTACTTGCTCCGCCCGGTAACAGGCTTGAAAAACTTAAAGGTGATAGAGCGGGCCAGCACAGTATCCGAATCAATGACCAATGGCGAATTTGTTTCGATTGGGTTGGCAACAAAGCCAAAAATGTCGAAATCGTGGATTATCACGGATGAGAGTAAATATGATGGATGACACTTTATCCCCTATTCACCCAGGTGAAGTCTTGCTCGAAGACTTCATGAAACCGCTTGGTTTAAGCCAGTATCGCTTGGCGCATGATATTGGGGTTACGCCTATTCGTATCAGCCAAATCGTAAATGGTCAGCGGGCAATTACGGTTGATACTGCTATGCGTCTTGCGCGTTATTTTGGCACAAGTGCGGCTGTTTGGCTTCGTTTACAGGTTCGCTACGAACTCGAAGTTGCAGAAAAAGATTTAAGTGAACGCATCAACCGCGAAGTAAAGGTTCTACATCAACCAACAGTTCATGCTTAACCTAAAAGCAGGCCACCGATATATGCAGTGAATCATGGAAGCATCAAGTTCAAATTCAAAACCGTCTTGCAAAATCTGCCCAACACCGCGTGCAGGCTGACGTGTTGCCACGTTCCGTTTAAGGGCATTTTTTCGCTCGAAAACATTATTCCGTTTCGTGGATTGGTTCTCGTGGCAACCCGCCGCTAAAGCAAACCGTTGAGCATACAGGCTATTGTCACCAGCACCACGACGATTGAACGGTCTTGGCTTGTCTCCTGTTCTGGTCGGTTGGGCATTCTGCTGTCAGGCATCGCTTCAGAACATGTCTCATCCCAGATGGGTCGTCGTTGTGCAACGACACATCAGCCCCTGCTCGCTCAAATTCTGGGCGAGCAGGGGCTTGTGCCTTTTCAGGGTTTCAGCAAGCTATGCGCTCCTGCAAATTAGCCAAAGGTTGCAAATCTCGTTCAGTCTATTTTCGCGCCGCGTAAGCGCAGCGAGTTGGAGACGACGAAGACGCTGCTAAAGGCCATCGCTCCGGCCGCAAGCATCGGGTTGAGATAGCCCAACATCGCGGTCGGAATCAGGATGATATTGTAGACAAAGGCCCAGAACAGGTTCTGCTTAATGGTTCTGACGGTCTGGCGCGAAAGCCGGATGGCGCGCGCCACGCCCCGCAGATCGCCGCTGATCAGCGTGACGGGAGCCGCCGCCATGGCGACATCCGTGCCGGTCCCAATGGCCAGGCCGACATCTGCCTGGGCCAGCGCGGGCGCATCGTTGACGCCATCGCCCACCATCGCGACAATCTCGGCAGATTTGGGTTGCCCAGCGGAGGCTTGCAGGCGTTTGATTTCGGCGGACTTGCCTTCAGGCAGCACTTCGGCGATGACTTCATCCACGCCCGATCCTTCGACGCCGTTCAGGGTCAGTTGCCTGGCAATCGCAGCGGCGGTTTTCTGGTTGTCTCCGGTCAGCATGACCACCTTGAGTCCCATCCGGCGCAGTTCAGCAATCGCTTCGGGAGAGCCTTCTTTGAGGGTATCTGCCACCGCGATGATGCCAGCCACCTGCCCGTTCAGGGCCACAAACATGGCGGTTTTGGCTTCGGCTTGCAGGCGGTCGAGATCAGGCTCAAGCCCATTTAACGGGTAACCTCGCTTTTGCATCATGCGCAGGTTGCCGACCGCCACTTTTTGTCCATCTACTTCGGCTTCGACGCCGTGACCGGCCTCAGCAGAAAAACCACTCGATTCAACGAGAGTCAGGCCGCGGGTGGTTGCTTCGGCCCAAATCGCCTCCCCAAGCGGGTGCTCAGAACCTTTTTCCACAGCGGCAGCCAGGGCAAGCAGTTCGTCCGCACTGAGCGGCGGCTGGCTATTTTCCGAAAGCCTTTTACTCAGCACAAGGTCGGTCACAACTGGCTGACCTCGCGTAATCGTGCCGGTTTTATCGAGGACAACCAGCGAAACCTTGCCGGCGCGCTCAAGCGCTTCGCTTGAACGAAACAAAATGCCCAACTCTGCCCCTTTACCGGCCCCAACCATGACGGCGGTTGGCGTGGCAAGCCCCATCGCGCACGGGCAGGCAATCACCAGCACGGCCACCATATTGATCAGGGCGCGCGTAAATTGGTTGGTATCCGCGCCAGGCGGGATAACTGCCCCAAAAAAGTACCAGCCTACAAAAGTCAGGGCGGCAATCGCAATCACGACCGGCACAAAAACGCCCGAAACCTGGTCGGCAAGTTTTTGGATGGGTGCTTTACTGCCCTGGGCTTCTTCCACCAGGCGCACAATCTGGGCAAGCGCGGTCTCTTTGCCAACCTTGGTGGCTTCAAATTTGAGCAAGCCCTGTTTGTTGATGGTTGCGCCGATCAGCGCGTCGCCGGATTTCTTTTCGACCGGCAGCGATTCGCCGGTCAGCATCGACTCATCGACCGTGCTGCGGCCCTCGATCACCACCCCATCGACCGGGATTTTCTGGCCCGGGCGAACGAGGACGACATCCCCCACCCGCACCTCGTCTACCGCTATTTCGGCCTCGACTCCAGCTCTGATGACCCAGGCGGTCTTGGCGCGCAGCCCCATCAGCTTCTTGATTGCTTCAGAAGTGCGGCCCTTGGCCCGGGCCTCGAGGAACTTCCCCAGCTTAATCAGCGTGATGATAACAGCAGCCGTCTCAAAATAGACGTGGCCCGGCAGCCAGCCAAAGGTGATCGGCAGGGAGTAAAAGAAAGCGGCCGAGGAACCCAGCGCAATCAAGACATCCATGTTGGCAGAAAGGTTGCGAAGGGCCTTGAACGCGCCGACGTAATATTGCCAGCCAACGTAAAACTGGACCGGCGCAGCCAGGGCCAGCAAAATCCAGTTAAACCACCATTGGGCATGAGGCATTCCGCCCATCTCCATGCCGGCATCCTGCACGTAGAAAAACGCAGGCAACAGCCCAAAATCCTTGCTCATCGAAAGCAGGAAGAGCGGCAGCGTGAAAGCCGCGCCAATCGTCAGCAAGCGGCGCTGGGTGTCTATTTCGTGCTGACGGGCCAGGGCCTCGGCGTCTTCGGCGTCGCCGCCCAACTCGAGCGCTTCAAACCCGGCAGCACTGACCGCCCGGCGGATCTCGGCCTGCGAGATAATCGTCGGGACATACTGGACGCGCGCTTTTTCGGTTGTAAAAGTCACCTGGGCTTCCAGTACGCCTTCCAGTTTGGCGAGCGCTTTTTCAAGGCGGCGCGCGTCATTATCATCGGCCAGACGCTTAATCACCAGTTCAGCTTCGCCGGTGGCGATTCCGTAGCCGGCGCGTTCGACGCGCGCAATGATTTCTGGCAGCCCCAGTTTGGCAGAATCAAACTCAACAGCGGCGCGCTCACTCGAAAGGTTGACCGAGGCCGCCTCGACGCCATCCAGTTTCTTCAGGTTGCGCTCAACTGTGGCAACGCAGTTGGCGCAGGTCATACCAGTAATAGGTAACGTAAAAGATTTGGACATTTTATCCACCAATATTTGTCGAAAGCCGGCAAGCGTTTATGCGGCTGACGACTCTACGACTACACGCTAAAGGGCAAAGCCAACCGCGGGGTAATTAATCTCTGCCAGCGCGGTCTTGAGTTTTTCTTCGCTGGCGGGGGCTTCAAACACAATTTCGACGGCCTTGGAGCCAGCATCCGCCTTAACCGACTGGACGCCTTCCAACTCGCCCAGTTCGTTTTGGATGGTGTTGACACAATGGCCGCAAGAAATGTTCGGAACAGAAAGTTTAATGGTTGTCATGGGTGAACTCCTTGTAAGTTTAGAAAATTATCGGATATGAACTGCCCGCCCTGGCAGGCAGACGCTAGACTTTATTAGCCATCTCAAAGACTTCGCTGATCTCTTTCAAAACGCGTTCGCGTTCCTTCTGGTCTTCGCCCTGAATGGCGGTAATCACGCACGATCGAAGATGATCCTCCAAAATTTGGGCGCTGACCTTGTTGAGGGCCGCCTGGACCGCCTGAATCTGACGAATCAGATCGATGCAGTAGGCGTCCTCTTCCGCCATGCGAACAACGCCTTTCAGGTGTCCTTCGGCAGATTTTAAACGTCTCAATGTGGCTTGTTCCATGTTGTCCTTTCTCCCCCCCCCACGGGGGTAGGGATAAATTATTCTAACAAAATTTGATAAAAAAGTCAAATCAGTCGAATCAAAAGAGCCTCTTTTCGTGTATAGTTTTAATAGATAGAAGTTAAGAGACTTATTTTGAGACGCAGGCCCTGAGCGGAGCGTTTCTCAGCGTAGTCGAAGGGAGCGTAGTCACAGGGTGATTTGCGGCAAAATGTCCTTCGACTATGCTCAGGAAGAAGTTGATAAAACATTTGTTTAATGTGCCAGGGTCAAGGTTGGCACAGGGTCGATCTGTAAAATTCATTTTCTTAACATCTGTAGTTCTCCTGCGCCGCCTCTCAACCGGGATAGGCAAAAATGAAAAGACTGATTGCATGGTTAAACTTGCCCAAGTTTGATAATGAAGATGACCACAGGCGCGCCTTGATCATCTATCCCATGATTCAGATGTTGATAGTCAGCTATTTTGCTTTGAGTCTCTTCGCGGGCTTAAAGCAACAAATTATTCAGTTTTACATTCTTCAGGGGATTGGGGCTATCCTGATCGTCAGTTTCTTTCTGGTGCGTCATAAAAAACTTGGCATTCCCAGCTATATCATTCCAAGCGTGCTGCTGTTGGGCGTCACCTTCATCGTCTCCAACGGGCAGGGCATCCACGATGTGGCAATGCTCGCATTCCCGCTGGTGATTGCGCTTTCAGGCCTGCTGATCGGAAAAGGCGCGACCCTCTATTCGACCCTGGCCGGGATAGGATGCGTCGCAACCCTGATTTACCTGGAAGTAACGAATGCGCTCGTCAATAATTATCAGATTTATACCGATTACGACGATTTGTTTCTGATTAGCATTTTTCTGATTGCAATTGCGGTCGTGGTCTATAGCACCATGAACCTTGTTGCCCAAAATATCGATGAATTAAAGCGGCTGAATGAAGAGTTGGAAGAGAGAGTGGCCCAACGCACCGCCGAGTTGGAAAGTACCAACAAAGACCTCGAATCTTTTGCCTACTCCATCTCGCACGATCTACGCGCCCCCTTACGCAGCATTAGCGGCTATTCAAACATACTCCGTCAAGATTTCCAGGAAAATCTGGACGAAACCGGGCAAAGATATTTACAGAACATCTCTGAAAGCACCCGGCAGATGAATTCGTTAATTGATGAAATTCTTTCACTTTCACGCGCCGGACGCCACGAACTTAAGCTGCAACATTTATCCGCAAAAAACCTGAATGAAATGGTGCAAGCCATCCTGAATGAACTATTATCGCTCGAAGAAGAACGTCAAATCGATGTTACGCTGAAGGAGCTGCCCGCTTGCGTGGCAGACCCGGTGCTGCTCGGGCAGGTATTCGTCAACCTGCTGACAAACGCCTTCAAATTTACCCGCCATGCTTCCCCGGCTCAAATCGAAATCGGGGCCAGGCTGGAAGGCAAAACCCCGGTTTACTACGTGCGCGATAATGGCGCGGGGTTTGACATGGCCTACACCGATAAATTATTCGAAGTTTTTCAACGCCTGCACCGCCAGGATGAATACGAAGGGACCGGGATCGGGCTGGCAATCGTCTTCCGCATCGTCCGCCGTCACTCCGGCGAAATCTGGGCGGAGGCCGCGCCGGGCCAGGGAGCAACTTTTTACTTCACCCTGAATGCGGATACAACCCAGGCCTCTGCGCCAACTCTGATCTGAAGACGGCGGCTCAAGCGCGCAGCGTAATCAACCTTCCTTTTATTTCAACAGATTGAAAGCCAAAATGGACTTTGATCCACTCAATCGATTGGGCATGATAGAAAAAGACATGGGTCTGGTCATTTTTATAGTACCAATCTTCAAAATAAAGGGTTTCATCGTAGAGAACGGTCATGCAATATAGCCCGCCGCCGGGGTTGAGCAAACCTTTTAAAACGCCAAATTCACGCGCGGGTTGGTAAAAATGCTCGGCCACCTCGCAGCAGGCGATGTAATCATAATGTTCAGTTAAAAGTTGGGGAAAATTTTGAAAATAGGGGTCATACGACCGAATATGATAGCCGGCGTCCCGTAGCATTTTGGTAATCACCGGGGCAGTCCCCGCGCCAAAATCGAGGCCTTGCTGGGCGGCTGAAAAATCGGCCAGGACAGCCGAAACAATCGGTCTGACAAAATCCTGGTAGCGCGGATCGTCGACCTGGTTATTATGCTCCCGGTAGCGGCCTTCTTCTTCCGCGGGGCCAGGTAATTGGGCGCGATCCATAAAAACCCCGTGGCAGTTTTGACACTTGTAATAATCGCGCCCGCGGCTCTCCGCAAAAAAAGCGGATAGGCCGCTGCACAAGGGGCAAACAAGATTGATCGATTCTGTCACGGTTTTTTAGCCTTCTGAGCAAAAAGAAAAATCCAACCCCTATTTTCAAACAAAACCGGGCTGTCTGGTCTCGACAGCCCGGAGCAATTTTAGCGCATTTCTTCGCGCTTACGCCAGCAGGGTCACATTGGCGGCCTGCAGCCCGCGCGGGCCTTCTTCGACCGCGAACTCAACCTTTTGTTCGGGGTCGAGGCGCTTGTAACCTTCCATTTGAATAGCCGAGAAATGGACAAAGACATCCTCGCCTTCGTCGCGCCCAATGAAGCCGTAGCCTTTGGTGGGGTTGAACCATTTGACTGTTCCAACAAATCGATCTGACATTTTCTTTCTCCTGCGAAAAATTTTTTGCTGTTTTCCAGCCGGGAAAGATTATCACGCTCGCAAATGTGTGTCAAGTCAAAGTTTTCAGACGTTTCAGCCGTGCTTTTCGGTTAGGATTTCAGGCTTTTCAACGCCTCGGCGGTTTCGGCAGGGGCTTCAAGCATGGGCATGTGACCGACACCGGACAGTTCTGTCAGAGTCGCGCTCGGCAGGGCGGCCTTCATCTCACGAGCGCGTTCGGGCGGGATGAGCGCGTCGGCCAGGCCATGCAGGATGCTGACAGGGCAGCCCAGGCCCGCAAGCACCTCAGACGAATCAGGGCGGGACGCCATGGCTTTCAGTCCGTTGGCGATGCCCGCTACAGGCTGACGCAGGATGACCTCGCGCAGCAGCCCGGCGTGGGCCGGGTTGGCCGAGAGTTTGCTAGACATCGCCTCAGCCAACGCCGCGGAACCTTGTTGCTCAACTTCTGCGGCGGTTTTGTGGCGGCCAGCCTGCTTCCCGGCATCATCGGGCAGGGTTTGGGTCGAGATCAGCCCAAGGCCCAACAGCATCCGCGGAAACTGGCGGGCAAAGGCCAGGGCGACGTATCCGCCCATCGAATGCCCGGCCAGAAAGACTTGGGGCAGGTCAAGCTCAAGCAGCAGGCTGCCCAGGCTGGCCGCCATCTCGTCTATCCGGCAGCCAGATTCGGGCAGGGCCGAAGCGCCAAATCCACATAAATCGGGCAGGATGACGTCAAACTGGCCCGTCAGGTGTGGTAGAAGCGGCTCCCACAGGCTGTGGTCGAGTGGAAAACCGTGGATCAGGACAAGCGGCTGGCCGGAGCCGGCCCGCAGGTAATTGAGTTGGTTCATTTCTTGATTCCTTTCTTCTCTTGCAGCCAGCGGCGCGCAAAGTCGAGGGCTTCTGCGCGGCTGGTAATTTGGCCTTCGACCTGGCTTTCGCGGATGGCTTCGAGCAATTGCCCAATTTGGCGGCCAGGGGTCAGGCCCAGTTCGTGAATCAGGTCGTTGCCGTTAAGCAATTGCGGGGGCCGGACCACCTGTTCGGGTGTTTCCCAGTAGGCTTCGAGCAAAGCGCGGCAAATATCCAGCTCGGCAGCCCAAACTTCTTGCGGCAAACCGTGCTCGTAGGTGGCGCGCAGGTCGGCCAGGGAGTGCAGGACGATATCCACCCCGGCTGGGCCGGCTTCCCGGAAAAAGCGATAGATCGTCCTGCGGCTGAGGGACTGGCCTCTGCGCAAAGAGTCGGTATAGGCGTGAATGCGCATGTGATGAGCGACAACAGCCTTGACCCGATCCATTTCATCGTTGCTCAGGCGCAAAGCGATGGCCCGTCGCAAGATGGTTTGGGCGCCTTTGTCGTCGTGGTCAAAAAAGCGGATGCGGCCGCCCGGCTCGACGGTGCGGGTGGCGGGTTTCTCTGCATCGTGATAAAGGGCGGCCAGGAAGAGCAGCGCGCGCAGGGGCCGCTCGAGGTTCAATTTTTGAGCAAGGTGCTCAGCCAATTGAGCGCGATAGCGTCCCAGTTTTAGCACCAGCAGACCGTTATAGAGATCGGCATTCGATTTCTGCTCGTCGTATTGCGGCCCAAGCAGGTCGAGGATGTTTTCGAGATGGCGCAGAACCGAAAGGGTGTGCGACCAAACATCCTGAACATGGGGCGGCGACTGCTCGACGCCCTTCAACGCGCTCAGTTCGGGCAGGATATACGGCAAAACACCGAGCATTTCGAGGGCGCGCAAGGCGGTATCGGGCTGGGGGCCAGCCAGAATTTTTAAGAATTCATCGCGGATACGTTCTGCAGAAATCGCGGCCAGCCCTGCGACTGAGGCCTTCATCTGCTGACGGGTTGGCGCGTCAATCTTCAGGCGGTAAGCGCCAGCCAGACGGATCGCGCGCAAGATGCGGACGGGGTCATCGGCCAACGAGGTTTCGGCGCAGGCCCGCAGGCGTTTGGCGCGTAAATCGGCCAATCCGCCGAGCGGATCGTGAATTTGGCCGCTGTGCAGGTCGAGAGCCACAGCGCCGACCGTAAAATCGCGGCCGCGCAGATCGTCTTCCAATGTTTCACCCCGAAAGCCGGCAAAATCGAGGATGTCGCGCGCGCCATCTGAACGGATAATTACCAGGCGGGCGGTGTCATTATCCTGGTCGAGCGGGTAAAAAGCGGCTGAGAGTTGATCGGCCAGTTTGCGGGCCAGCTTGAGCGCATCTTTGGGGACTGCAAAATCGAGGTCGTGAGTTTCACGGCCCAGGATGGAGTCGCGTAGCGCGCCGCCAACCAAGTAAACCGGCAGGTCTGCTGGCAAGTGCTGACGCAGGGTTTGCAGCAGAGGGCTGTTAAAAATTGAGGGTGTTTCAGACATAAAAATCAGATCCAAGGGTTCTTTGGGCCGAATGGCGCGGGCCGCCAAAAAAGCCGCTTCGCGCGTTTCGGCCTGGGCAACGACCTGTCCCCGGACAAGCGCCACCCAGCGCCCGGCATAAGCAGACGGAATTGGAGGAGGCTCAGAAGAGAGAGACATGGCATTCCCCACGCCACCCGCGGGTTTTAACCTTCGGGTTTGTATTTATCGAGGTTGACGACCCCGATGAAAGGCAGGTTGCGGTAATACTCGTCGATATCGAGGCCGTAGCCAAAGACATAGGCATTTGGGATTACAAAGCCGGTATAGTCGATCGGGACCACCACTTCGCGGCGTTCCGCCTTATCGAGCAGGGCGCAAACCTTGAGGCTCTTCGGGCTGCGGGTCTGAAGCATTTCGATCACATGCGAAATGGTATGACCGCTATCGACGATGTCTTCGACCAGCAAGACATTCCGGCCAGCGATGTTGGTCTGCAAATCATAGGTGACGCGGACATTGCCCGAAGAAGCGCGCACGCCAACCATATAAGACGAAATTGCCATGCAGTCCATCCCATGCGGAACGGTGACGTGGCGCATTAGATCGACCATAAAAGTAATCCCGCCCCGTAAAATGCAAATCAGGACCAGGTCCTGGCCGGCGTAGTCGCGGCTGATTTCTGCGCCCAATTCAGCAACCCGCTTTTGGAGCGCGGTTTCGTCGATCAGAATTTCAGCGATAAATTCACGATAGTCTTGCATTGATTCTCTCCAATCAGCGGGGAAGTTGGTAGTGCAGACGGCAGCGGGCTTCGTACATTTCAGAAGCGCCGACCACCACAATCGGTTCATCGTAACGGGCCGGTTGACCGTTAAGCAAACGTTGGGTGCGCGAGGCGGGTTCGCCGCAGATCATACAAATCGCCTGAAGTTTATCGACTCGTTCGGCGACCGACATCAGGGTCGGCATTGGGCCAAACGGTTCAGCCCGAAAATCCGTATCCAACCCGGCCACCAACACCCGGATTCCGCGCTCGGCCAAATGGCGGGTCACTTCGACAATGCCTTCGTCAAAGAATTGGGCTTCATCCACGCCGACGACGGTCGTATCCGGGTCAAGTTTTTCGCCAATCTCGCCGGAGTTCTGAACCGGGATGGCCTCGAAATCGGCCCCGGCGTGCGAGGTGACTTTTTCGACCGCATAGCGCACATCGACAGCGGGCTTAAAGACCTGCACTTTTTGGCGGGCAATCACGGCCCGCCGCAAACGCCTGATGAGTTCATCTGTTTTGCCGCTGAACATCGAGCCGCATACAACTTCAATTGAACCGGTTTTATGGTTCATGTCCGCTCCTACAAAGGGGATAAAAAAACAGGTAGATGAGCATTCATCTACCTGTCAAGTTTACCTGAAAATCTTGCAGTTTAAGCGGCTTCCGTTGAACTTTCGGGAAGTTGATATCCCAAAGCGCGCATTTTCTTCTTGGCGTCGATCAGCGATTTGCGGCCAAAGCCGGCAATTGCCAGGGCAGCTTCGTCACCTTCGGCCAGCTTGGCAATCAGTTGTCCAAACTCAGTGATTCCGGCCTCAAGCAGGGCCTTGTTGGCGCGCGTGCCAAGCTCAAGATCGGCAATCGGGCGGTTGGGGGAAACCTTCTCGGTTTCTCTGGCCTTCTGGGTTTCGACATATTCCTGGCGGGCCTGGAGTTTGCGGTAGAAGCGATCCACCTGGCCTTCCATGTCGATGATGCGCGCCTGTTCGCCGGTGAAGAAGGGGTGGCAGTTGGAGCAAATTTCAACGCGCAGTTCTTTTTTGGTCGAGCCGGTGGTCCAGCTGGTGCCACAAGAAGCGCAAGTGACCTTGGCTTCGTAAAATTTAGGATGAATTTCAGCCTTCATGGTAAACCTCTTATTCCTGGGCCTGGAGCATTTCGGCGGGAAGGATGTTCACGCGTTTGCGACCATGATAAATATCGAAAACCACGAGGCCATCCGTAGTTGCGAAAAGGGTATCGTCTTTGCCGCGGCCAACGTTCAGGCCGGGTTTGATGTGTGTGCCGCGTTGGCGCACGAGAATATTTCCAGAAAGGACAAATTGACCAGCATAGCGTTTGACGCCCAAGCGCTGGGCATTTGAGTCACGACCGTTGCGGCTGGAACCGCCACCTTTTTTATGAGCCATATCTACCTCTCTTAACCGATTTTCTCAATTTCAAGGCGAGTGTACTGCTGGCGATGGCCGGTCTTCTGGCGAATGCGTTTCTTGGGCTTGTAGTGGAAGTTGATGGTCTTCTCACCCTTGAAATGCTCCAGCACGGTAGCCTTTACAGCCGCGCCTTTGACAGTTGGCGTACCTACAGCGACATCATCGCCATCCACCAGCATCAGCACTTGTTCAATATCAATGCTTTCGCCGGGGGTAATTTGAAGACGGTCGACTTCAATCGTGCCGCCTTCGACGGCGCGATACTGTTTGCCGCCGCTTTCAACAATTGCAAATTTCATAGAAATTCTCCTGGTCTTCGCTTCGCCGTAAGCATCGCCCCTTTCCTGGTAGAAGTAGGGCCACAATACGGGTAAGCCGGGATTGACATAAACCCGCCCCGGCAAAATATCTGCCAGGGCAGAGGCGAATGGAGATTATACCACCACTGGATGGCTTGTCAACAAATTTTGAGCGTCAGTTTTTCAATCTGGTTGTCCCGGATGCCAGCTTGCAACCAGCGAGCCGGACTGGTCTGGAGCGAGGCTGCGCCAGGTTTGGATGAAGAGTTCAACCTGCGCCAGGCCGGAAGTAGGCATGGAGACAGCCTGGCCGGTTAACCCTGTCAGCAGGTTCTCAAGGCCCGGATTGTGGCCGACCACCATCAGGCTGGGGTAACGCTCAGGGGTTTTCGCAATGACCGCCAACAAAGCCTCGGCCTCAGCCAGGTAAAGCGCGCCCAAACTGCGCACCAAACCCTGATAACGGAGGCCAGACAAGACATCGGCAGTGGTTTGGAGGGCGCGCCGGGCGGTCGAAACGACGACAAAGGCCGGGCACAGTCCGCGCTGAAGCAGGTAAGCCGCGATCTGGGGCGCTTCGTCACGTCCGCGCTGATTGAGCGGCCGGTCGTGATCCTCGAGCGAGGCCTCCTTCCAGCTTGATTTGGCATGGCGCAGCACGAAAAGAGTTTTCATAATTCGGCAAGCCCCAGCGCCAGGTTCTGACGGCAGGCCGGGCGATTGAAGTGCGCCCAGGCTGAAGGAAATGTTTCAGACAACTGGCGCTGCTGGCCGCGCAAACTGGTTAGATAAGCCTGAATGCCGTCCAGGTCTGGCCGCAGGCCGAACGGCAGCTTTTGAGCCTGGGCTTCAAGCCGGGCCAGCAAGCCGGAAAGCAACTCACAGGCCAGGTGGGCGTCATTCAAATTGCCCAGATGATCCTGCATAATTTTTAAGTCGGCGATAAAGAGCGCGGCCGGTTGGCCGAGAAGCTCGCGAAAGGATTCGACAGCATAACGCAGTTTTTTAAAGCGGATGCGCAGGTCGTGCAGTTGCTGCGGGCTGGCTTGCGGAATGAGGCTGTCGCAAGCCAACAGATCGGCATAACGCTCGTAAATCAGGAGCGGGGCAGCCTGCCAGGTCAGCTGCGGGTGCGGCGATTGTGGGTCATCAGCGCGCGCACCCAGGCCGGGGGTCTGGATAAATTTGCCAAAATCGGCCTTGAAGGTTTCAAAAGCGGCACTATCGAGATAAACCAGCATCCGCTGACGGGCTGTCTGGCGCTCACGCTGCCAGGACGTGATCAGGATTTGCAGGCTGAGTCCGGTTTTTTCTTCGTATTGGCGGGCGTTTTCGATGAAAACATCCAGATCGCGGACGGGGCCGAGCGCGCGCCGCACAGCGCGCAGTTGATGCAGGAGATGGCTCGCCGAACGCGGGCAAAAGGCTGGCGCAAAGACATCGAAAACGGCCCGCAGGCGGCGCGCGGCGACCCGCATATCGTGCAGCGCGAGGATGTCCTGGCCGAGGCGAGTCCCGGCTTCGTTGCGCAGCAAAGCGTCAAAATGGAGGCGCAGGATGGCGCGACCATATTCAGACAAAGCCAAGTCTGTATTCAACCCGGCCGGGTGTTTTTCGCGGGCAGGCGGAGGGGCTGTAAGCGGCGGCTGAGATGATTTACGAGCGGCCATGACTCAGGAAAACCTTCTGGGCGTTAATTTCGGCGGCATCTTTCGGGGGCGAAAGGCGTTTGTAAGAACCGTCGGGCTGCATCAGGTGGGCAGCAAAATTATCGTGTAAATAAGTATCGAGGACATGCTGGCGAATATAACGGATATTTTGCGGGTCTTCAATTGGGAAGAGAACTTCAACCCGCCGGTCGAGGTTGCGCGGCATCAGGTCGGCGCTGCCCAGGTAAACCTGCGGGTCACCGGCGTTCTCAAAATAGTAAATCCGGCTGTGTTCCAGAAACCTGCCAAGGATACTGACCACGCGGATATTTTCACTGAGGCCTTTGATGCCGGGCCGCAGACAGCAGATACTGCGCACCACCAAATCCACTTTCAGGCCGGCCTGGGAGGCCGTGTATAGTTTTTGGATGATGGCTTTATCGACCAGGGCATTGAACTTGAAAACCAGGTGGGCAGGCCGGCCAGCTTTGTGATGTTCGATTTCGCGGTCGATCAGGGCTTCAAATTTTTGGCGTAAATTGACCGGGGCAACCAAGAGTTTACGGTATTCGGTTTTGGCGGAATAACCGGTCAGATAGTTGAACAGGTCGGTGGCGTCGGCGCAAATCTGAGGGTCGCTGGTGAACAAGCCGATGTCCTCATAAAGCTGGGCGGTGGCGGCGTTGTAATTGCCCGTGCCGAGGTGAATGTAACGTCGAATATGCTCGCCTTCGCGCCGGACGACGAGGGCCATTTTTGCGTGGGTTTTCAGGCCGAGCAAGCCATAAACGACATGAACGCCTTCCTGCTCCAACATGCGCGCCCAGCTGATGTTGCTTTCTTCGTCAAAACGGGCTTTTAATTCCACCAGGGTCGAGACCTGTTTGCCATAATCGCGCCGGGCTTCAAGCAGGGCGCGCACCACCGGGGCATTCGTCCCAACCCGGTAGAGAGTCTGTTTAATGGCGAGCACATCGCGGTCGTAAGCGGCCTGGCGCAAAAAGTTGACCACCGGCACAAACGAATCGTAGGGATGATGGAGCAGGATATCCCCGGCCCGAATTGAATCGGCCAGGTTGGCGTCATCGCCGTTATTCTTTTTCAAAATTTTGGGGATGCGCGGCTGAAAGAGCGGGTCTTTCAAATCGGGGCGGTCCAGCGCCAGCAGTGACCGGAAATCCTGCAAGCCAAGCGGGCCATCGAAGGCGAAAACATCCCTCGAATCGACTTCAAGCTGGCTGATGAGCACTTCGCGAATGCGCGGCGGCATTTGACGGTTAATCTCGACGCAGACCACCGAACCAAAGCGGCGCTCGCGCACGCTTTCCTGCATGGTTTCGAGCAAGTCGTCGCCTTCCAGCTCTTGCACCACCAGATCGGCATTGCGAATGACGCGGAACAAATGAGCCTCGACGATTTTCATGCCGGGGAAAAGGCTGGCAAGATGGGCCAGAACCACCTGCTCCATCCAGACGAAATAATGATGATAGGGAGACGTGCCATCCTTGCGCGTACCGCCCGAAGAACGCTTGAGCGGAATCAGACGCGGCAGGCTGGCGGGGATCTTCAGGCGCGCAAAACGCTCATTGCCGCGATGATCCCGAATCAAAATCGCCAGGTTCAAGCTCAGGTTCGAAATGTGTGGAAACGGGTGGCCGGGGTCGAAGGCGAGCGGCGTCAGCACCGGAAAAACCACCTCGTCAAAATATTCCTGGGAGGCCTCGCGCTGTTTTTCATCGAGCTGCCCGTAATCCAGCACGTGAATCCCGGCCTTGTCCAGGTTTTTGAGCAAATCGTCGGCCCAGCGCAGGTGGGCTTCCTGGAGCAGCCCGACGGCGATCTTGCGAATGGCGGCCACCTGCTCGGCGGGCGTCAGGCCGTCTGGAGAAGCGTCAAACACGCCTTCGGCAATTTGCATTTTCAGGCCGCCGACCCGCACCATGAAAAATTCGTCCATATTTGAGCCAAAAATGGACAGGAATTTGACCCGTTCGAGCAGCGGCCAACGTTCGTCGGCCGCTTCAGCCAAAACACGGCGCTGAAATTCAAGCAAACCCAGCTCACGATTCAGGTAAAGTTTGGGGTCTTGTAAATCAAAGGTCGTTTTTGAGTCTGACATTTTCAGATGCGCTCCGCGCTTTTGATTTTCATTATACAACGATAGCCAAATTCGCCTGAGCTTTGCGGCCCGCGAACGCTTATTCGTTACAGAATCGGGCACATCCAGCCAAAGGCCTACGGTACAATCACACTATGGATTTTTACTGCTACGCCATCACCGCCCCGGGATTACGGGATTTGGCCGCGCTCGAACTGCAAGCGCTCGGCGCGCTGCCGGCCGGCCTGACCGCCGTTTCGAACAGCCTCGATCAAGGCGGAGTCGGTTTCCGCGCCGACCGCGCGACTCTCTACCGCGCCAACCTGCACCTGCGCAGCGCCAGCCGGATTTTGGTGCGGCTGGGGAATTTTTTCTACGCCCGCAGCTTTGCCGAACTGCGCAGCCGGGCCGCGCGCCTGCCCTGGGAGCGCTTTATCGCGCCCGGCCAGCCGATTGAAATCCGGGCCACCTGCCATAAATCGAAACTCTACCACTCCGACGCCGTCGCAGAGCGGATTGCGCTCGCGATCGCAGATCGGCTGGGGCAGGCCAGCCCGTTGGAAAAAAGCAGCGCAAGCCAGCAAATCCTGGCGCGGCTGGTCAACGATCAGGTGACGATCAGCGTCGATTCTTCGGGGGAAAACCTGCACCGGCGCGGCTATCGGCTCGCGACGGCCAAAGCGCCTCTGCGCGAAACCCTGGCCGCCAGCCTGCTGATGCTGTCCGGTTGGGACGGGGCCGCCCCGCTCATGGATCCATTCTGCGGCTCTGGCACCATCCCGATCGAAGCCGCCCTGCTGGCCGGCAACATTCCGCCCGGTCTGAACCGTTCCTTTGCGTTCATGGCCTGGCCGGGGTTCGACGAGCCGGCCTGGCAGGTTGTCCGCGCGACAGCCCAGGCGGCCCAAAAGACCGCTCTGCCGCCGATCCTGGCTTCAGACCGGGACGAAGGCGCAATTCGGATGGCGCGCGCCAACGCGGAGCGGGCCGGTGTGTCGGAATATATCCAGTTTCTTCCTCAGGCCGTTTCTGCCATCCAGGCCCCGCCCCAAGCGGGCTGGGTCGTAACCAACCCGCCCTACGGAGAACGAGCCAGCGCCGGGAAAGATCTGCGCAACCTATACGCTCAATTTGGCAACGTTTTGCGCGTCCACTGCCGGGCCTGGCAGGTCGGGATTTTATCGAACGACCTGATGCTGCTCGGTCAAACCGGTCTGGCGTTGGATACCAGCATCCGCCTGATTAACGGCGGGCTGCCCGTCATTTTTGCGCGCGGGACGGTTAAATAAAAATCCCTCAGTCGAGGCTGATTATCAGCCCGGGGAGGGGATAAATGCGCTTCCGCCGACAGGCACGCCCGTCTAGGGTTTTGCAGACTGCGTTTTTGAAGCGCGGGAGCCGCTCTCAAACTTCCCCAAAACCTCTTTGGCTTCGGCCTCCCGGCCAGCGGGGACAGGAATGCGCAAAGTCTGGCGCACCATCCCGGCCCGGCTGGGGTAGCTGAGCTTGAATTCGAGCATGGCAGGTGTTTTCACTTTGGGTTCGCGCCAGGCAACCTGGTGGAGACGGGTTCCCAGGAAAGGCCAACTGGTCAGAACGCCGTCAAAGTAGATGGCGTTTAGCCCAATCCAGGCCTGGCCAGGCCCGCGTCGCTGACGCCGGTAACGCCAGCGCGGAATCCAGAATGCGGCGGCCGTCAGAAGCAGCACCAACCCGAGCAGGGTCAGCAAGACCATCCAGCCCGGATCGTGATCCAGTATCCAAAATAGAACCCCAACCAAGATCGCCCAGAAAACCATCAGGATCAAGAGAGCTATGTTTTGGGCGGTTTGTTCTTTTAACTCGGCTTCTGCGTAGGGCAGCCATTCTTCGGGCAAATAGTTCCAATGCGCCAGCAGTTTCTCTCCGGCAAGCAGTTTTGCAAGGATTTTGGCGCGCTGCCAGAAAATCCAGGAGACGAGGGCGGCCCCAAGGACAATGAAAATCGCCACAAATGAGACGGCGTAGCCGCCGCGCATCCCGTCCATGCCAAGCCAGCCGGGTAGGAAGATCAAGCCAACCGCCAGGCTGGCGATGACGAGAGAGATGCCTGCGTAGGTTTTCTCAGGGTTTGTCATGGTTCTGATAGTGTATAAGAAATTCCACCTTGCGTCAAATCATGTCCGATTTTTTATGTTAGCACGGGAGGAAAGTGGCGAACCAAGTTCCTCGCAGCAAGGACTCTCGGACAGTGCAGCATACATTCTGCCAGTTAGGCCGCTATTTGAACACAATCAGCTGGAAGTCACCGTCGAAGCCCAGGGTGTCAACCTCTTCGGGAATAAATGTACCCTGGTAAAGCTCACCAAAGTAGGGCGCAAGTTCATAACTGTAGGGAGTCAGCACCAGAAAGCGGATGCCCTGCGCGCGACACGCTGCCGCAAATTCGTCCCAGGTGGCAAGCGGCAGTTCGGGGTATTCGGCGCGAAAATTCCAGGTGACGGTTACGTCCCAGCCGCCGTTGGAGCGCGGGTAGTGGGGCGAGGTGACTGGTAGGTAAAAGTTGTAACTGTTGGTAAAGACCTGGTCAGGCGAAGTCAGACCCTGCATGCGCAATTTACGCTCGATGCGCAGGTAGCGCTCGTGCCGGTTGCTAAAATCATGAATCATGCGGGTATTGGTTTCGTACCACTGCCAGCCAAACCAAGCCATCGCCAGCGCACAAAGAGTCAGCGCAGCAATCAGGACGGGGCGTTTGCCAGACAGGCGCGCCAGACTTTTGCTGATGAGAAAGCCAAAGGTCACAAAAGCAAGCGGCAGGATAGCAATCGGCGCGCGCGGGCTGCTGCCAAAGGCAACCGGAATAGAGTAGAAGAGAATGGCCAGCCCACTGAACACGGCCCAGCGTCTGATCGATTTTTCCCGGCTGACAAAAAAGAGCGGGACAGCCGGCCAGGCGTAGACCAGCACTCCCCAGACATGCGGAGCATATTCAGCAACAAGCGCGCCGGGGTTGGAAAACAACCGGCTCAACAGGCTGTCGCTAGCCTGGGTCGGGACGGCCAGCCAGTCGTTGCCAAAAAATGTCTTGTAAATGTTGAAATATTGGGCGTTTTCGAGCAAGCCATGCCCGGAGATGAGATTAACCAGCGCCTGAAGACCCGCCACGAGCAGGAAAGCAACCCACAGGCTTTTGCGCTGCCAAAGCGCTTTGACTCCCATCACCACAGTGTAGGCCAGCAAAATCGCAACGCCAGCCACAATCGCATGACTGCGCCAGAGCGAAGCGAGACCAAGACAGGCTCCAGCGAGCAGATCGCCGCTCCTCTCCCAAATTCGATGCTCCTTGAAATTCGGAGGAGGCTGGGAGACAGCCAAATCATTCTTCCACAAAAAAAACAGCCCCCAGGCGATGAAAGTCGCGACACCCAGATCAGGCCCGCTGGTGTTGGCGTAGCGAAAAGCGAGCGGATAAAAAATAGCAACCAGCCCAACCAGCGCCGCCCGCCAAAAATTGTTTCCGGTCAATGCCAGGGCCGAGGCCCCAGCCACGGCCAGGCTGGCCAGGCCAACATTCAGGTAAAAAGCCATCCACAAAGCGTAGCGAACGGGTATCAGATGTAAAACGGTAGCATATCCAATTGGGAACAGGCTATTTTGGAGCGAAGCAGGAACAGATTGGGTTAAATGACGGGCGTAGTAGAAAACCGTCCAGAAGTCGTTCAGGATAACGTGAAAGCTGAGCGCGCGCGCCGTCAGGGTATAAATCGCGGCGCTGATGGTGAAAATAGCGGCCAGAAAAACAAGATTCTTTTTGGTCATAGCGAGAGGATTATAACAAATTGTCACGTTTGCAGTTAAATTCTTGAGTTTATCGCTCAAAAGCGCCAGGGGCCAAAAATGTAATAAAAAATCCGTTAATGTCTGACATTTCTGTTGACCACAACCAGTTTTTCGCGTATTCTGTACACGTTCGCCACGGCAAAAATGGCGACAATACAGACCATCAAGCCAGACAGGCGAACAGAAGAACCCCTTTCAATTCCCCAAGGAGGAAGAAGAATGAAACGTGTACTATAGGACTTACGCAAGACGCATTTGAACGTCGGGAGATTTGATTTGTTGGCGTAAATATTCATCCAAAAGATCATATTTGACGCGATAAATGGTACGCTTGGTTTCAACCGCCACTTGTTTGAGACG
>JAVEWN010000064.1:0-19871 GCA_034004515.1 Anaerolineales bacterium
TTGCCGTGATTTTTTCAAGAGGCAGGCTGGGCAGGGCCAGATCGAGATGTTTTCCGAGGACTTTTTTGAGCGACACGCCCAGAATTCTTTCTGCGGCGCTGTTGAAGAGGGTTATTTTTTGCTCGACATCGGTCGTGATGATGCCTGTGGCGACGGAGGAGAAGATGTCGTCCATCAGGCTTTTCATTTCGAGGGTTTCATCAAGGGTGTGGCGCAGGTTTTGAAAGAGGCGGGCGTTTTCGAGGGCGAGAGTCGATTGTCCGGCGACGGCGGTCAGGAATTCGAGGTCGTCTGTGCTGTAGGGTTCGCCGGAGCGGCGCCGGCCGAGTGCCAGGAATCCGGTCAGGCGGTTTTCGTAACGTAATGGGACAAAAACCTGGCAGCCCAGCGGCGGTTGTTTTTCCAATTCGGGCGGGAGCGGGCGCTCAGGCGCGAGCCAGAGCGGCTGGTTGCTCTGGTTGAGCAGGCGCGGCAGGGGCGCTTCGGCGTCAAAGACCTGGTTGGATCCAAATTCAGCAGAGAATGGCACATACAGCTGACGGTCGTCTTCGAAAAGGAAAATGGCGAACTTTTCGGGGGTCAGGGCGCGATCCAATTCAGTTTTGAGCAGGTCGAGGGTGCGCTCCAGGTCGGGCG
This sequence comes from Anaerolineales bacterium, assembly GCA_034004515.1. Taxonomy (GTDB): domain Bacteria; phylum Chloroflexota; class Anaerolineae; order Anaerolineales; family Villigracilaceae; genus UBA8950. The sequence goes on from JAVEWN010000064.1 coordinate 637, forward strand.
TGACGACCAGGCTTTGCGAGAGATTGGTCAGGATGCGGCGATAGTCGGCCTGAGAGCGGTAGAAGATGCGGTCTATCGCGCGCTGGATCAGGTTTCGGAGGGGAGCCAGCCCGACCACGAGCAGGAGCAGGTAGGCCGCGATGATGAAGGGGTCGTCTGTTTGGACGGTCTGTTGGAAGATGAAGGAAGCGGCATTGAGCAGCAGGAAGAAAATCATCAGCGCGGCGCTGGTCGTCAGAAGATAGGTCAGGGCGCGGCTGAGCCAGCGGTCTACGTCCAGCAGGCGGTAGCGCAGGATGGCGTATGTGACCGAAAGCGGCAGCAGGATGATGGGAGGAAAGAGCAGTTCGGGACGAAATTCTGGGACGCTATTCGAAAAGCCGATCGGCAGCAGGTAGAGTACAAGCACCGGCAGGAAGGCCAGGGCCGCTCCAAAAATGATGACACGGCTTTGCTGACGGGTGACCGGGGAACTGTCGCCGAGCACACGCCGCGTCAGACTGAAAAGAAAGGCCAAAATTCCGAGAGCGTTGAAGACATAGCCCCAGCGCCAGGTGTCAATATAGGCGTAGGGGGAGGCGGGTAGGAGAATATCTCGGGCGATAAAAATCGCCAGAATCAGCCCCAGTAAAAACGGGATAAAGCGCAGAATCGGCCAACGCTGGACGATGACGAGTTCCTGCGGAAACATGAGCGCCAGATAGCCAAGCGCTGCTCCCCCGGCGGGCAGGCTGAGCGCCCAGAGCAGCACGACCCGGTGAGTGGTGTTCATGTCCAGGAAGGTGGAGGTCAGCAGGGCGGTTGACGCGACGAAGATGACGAAAGCCCGCGTGGGGCGGAAATCTGGCCGCAGGCGATAGGCCCAAAAACCAATCGCCAGGGAGGAAAACCCGACCAGGTAGGGGATGATGAAGAGCGAGAGCAGGTCTTCGGGCTGGGCCCTGGTGGGGGTAATGGTGACGGTAAAGGTGCTGTCAGCGCTGCGGCGGTAGAAGGTGGCGTCGAAGTCTTGCCAGCCGTTTTCGCGCAGGAAGGCGTACATTTGGGTTGTATTGGCGGTTGGCTGCTGGTTGAGCGCAATTAATCGGTCTGACCATTGCAGGCCGTGGGTTTTTTCCTGCCAATTTTTACCGCTAATCTGGCTGATGACGTTATTGGGTTCAACCAGAAAGCCGGCAAACGGCGCGTTATACCATTCCCAGGCCCAGAAAGGAGTCAGGATTAACATGCCGAGGGCCAGCAGAAAGAACCCCAACGGGACAAAATGCGATTGCCATTCTTTACGGATAAGTGGAATCATATTTTTCTGTCTTTTACTTTAGCTTTGGGCGCGGGCTGCCAGCGCAGCCAGTTCACGTCGATATTTTTGGACAAGAGAACTGTTGCCGTATTCTTCACCGTGCTTGCCGAGTTGTTCTTTTTTGTGGGCCAGCTCCCCGATCACCTGGTAGAAGCGTGAAGTTGCCAGGAATTGGCCGTTGAAAACAGAAGTGAATCGGGCAAAAGATTGGGAAATTGCAGAAGAAGCGGTCCGATATTGGGCCGGGCTGATGATCCCTAGTTGCATTTCTTCGCGTATGTGCAAGATAATATTTCTTTGTTCCATCCATCCGGCCCACAGGATGATTACGAAGATGAATAAGACACCGATCCAGTCCAGGGCCGAGCCGAGCAGGCAGGTCAATTCGCCGAAGAGCGGAATCGAGGCCAGGAAGTTGTGGGTGGCATGGGTGAACATTGCCAGTCCCCAGCCGGTTAGGGCTGTGATAATTTTTACGAAGAGATTGTTGTTGGTGCGGGCCAGGGCCAGCCCCATCCCAATAAAGGAGGTATAAAATGGGTGCTGCCAGCCTACCAGAATGACGCGGATGAAGACCAGCAGGGCCAGGCCGCCCCAGCCATCGCCCAGATAGCCGCGCCAGATGTAGATGCTGTTTTCGGTGGCTGCAAACCCGAGCGCGGTAATCCCGGCGTAGACAATGCCATCCAGGATCGAGTCGAATTCGTGGCGAAAAATCAGGAAGACGATCAGGACTGCCATTCCTTTGAGCGTTTCCTCGACCAGCGGGGCGCTCAGGGTCGCCCCGGCCACGTCTGCCAGCCCTTGAGAGCCGGCCAACCCGAACACAGCAATCCCAAACAGGCTGTTTAGAATGTACGATCCGCCCGCTGCAACCACTGCGCCCCATAGAAAGACAGCGCCCAGTAAAATTTTTGGTTCTTTCTCGTAGTGATCGAGCCAATACAGGATATATGCAAACACAAAGCAGGGTACAAAGCCAAAAAACAGGGCTGTCAGCAAGGCAACCATGCACCTCTCCTTATGACTACAGCTGGGGATTTCGTTTGCTTTCTGATTGCAGAATGAAACGTGAAGATCTGAAAAAAATTATAGCACGGGCGTCCAATTTTGCAGCGGGTACTTTTGAAAATTAGGCCGGAGAGCCTGCCGGTTTTGTGTTCTCTCAGAATTGTCTCGTTTTGGGCGCGATTCGCGGGACGCTGCATGATATAATATTCAAAATTCAACAACTGAATATTGAATATCAGGAGAATAATTCATGTCGAAAGCCAATCTTATTGCGCCGTATGGCGGCACGCTGGTAAACCTGGTCGTAGAAGGTGCAGACCGCGAAGCGCTGCTCGCCCAGGCAGCTAAACTGCCTTCCATCAAGATTTCCATGCGCGCCCTATGCGACCTGGAACTGCTTGCCAGCGGCGCTTTTTCGCCCCTGACCACCTTCATGGGCAAAGCGGATTATGAAAGTGTTTTGCACAAGATGCGCCTGGCCGATGGAACGCTCTGGCCGCTGCCCATCACCCTGCCGACCGACCCGGCCGAACTGCCAACTGTCGGCGAATCGCTGGTGCTGCGGAATGCCAACAATGACATTATCGCCATCATGGAACTGGACGAAGTTTTCCACTGGGACCCTGAGACCGAGGCCAACCTGGCCTATGGCAGCAATGACCCCAAGCACCCGATGATTTCAGAAATGGCGCGTTGGGGCAAGGTTTGCATCAGCGGCCCGCTCAAAGTGCTGAACATGCCCAAGTACCACGATTTCATCAGCCTGCGCCAAACCCCGGCCCAGGTGCGCGAAAAACTTGCCGCACTCGGCAACGATAACGTGGTCGCCTTTCAGACTCGCAACCCGCTCCACCGCATCCACGAAGAACTGACCAAACGCGCCGCCGCCGCCGTCAATGGCTCGTTGATTATCCATCCCGTGGTGGGGATGACCAAACCCGGCGATGTCGATCATTACACCCGCACCCGCACCTACAAAGCCCTGGTGGAAAACTACTACGATAAGAGCAACACCCTGCTCAGCCTGCTGCCGCTGGCGATGCGGATGGCTGGCCCCAAGGAAGTCCTGCTGCACGCCATCATCCGCCGCAACCATGGCGCCAACCACTTCATCGTGGGCCGCGACCATGCCGGCCCCGGCAACGACAGCTCCGGCAAACCTTTCTACGGCCCCTACGACGCCCAGGCCAGTATGACCGAGCACGAGGCCGAATTGGGCGTCAAAATGGTTCCGTTCGAAATGCTGGTCTACCTGCCCGACGAAGCCCGCTATGTCGAGCAAAAAGATATTCCGACAGGCGCGAAAACCCTCAACATCTCTGGTACTCAGGTGCGTGATGACTACCTGGCCAAGGGCAATCTGCTGCCTGAGTGGTTCACCCGCCCCGAAACCGCTGAAATTCTGCGCCAATCCTACCCGCCGCGCCACAAACAGGGATTTTGCCTGTGGTTCACCGGCCTGAGCGGCTCTGGCAAAAGCGCCACGACCCAGATCCTGACCGAACTGATGCTCGAACATGGCCGCGAAGCCACCGTTTTGGATGGGGATGTTGTCCGCACCAACCTTAGCAAAGGCCTCGGCTTCAGCAAAGAAGACCGCGACACCAATATTTTGCGGATCGGTTTTGTCGCCGGAGAAATCTCCCGGCACGGCGGCGCGGTCATCTGCGCAGCCATCAGCCCCTACCGCGCGGCCCGCAACGAAGCCCGCAAGATGGTCGGCGAAAACTTCATCATGGTCTACATGGATACCCCCGTCGAAGTCTGCGAACAGCGTGATGTGAAGGGCCTGTACGCCAAAGCCCGCCAGGCCATGCAAGATGGCAAACCGATGGGCTTCACCGGCGTCGATGATCCCTACGAGCCGCCGATTGACCCCGAAATTACCCTGCAAGGCGCTGGCGTAACCCCCGCAGAGAATGCCCGCAAGGTCATTGGCTACCTGCTCGAACAGGGCTTCCTGCTCAACGAGTAAGGAGTGATTGGTAATTCGTAAATTTGCTGGCTTGGGGCGCACAGGCTCTCCAAGCCAGCCCAATTGTTTTTATTGCCCTTGTCACGCACTCCTTATTTTCTCTTTCTTTTTTTAATCTCCCTCGCCGCCGGTTTTGGGCTTTGGTACGCCACCCCGGCCGGCCTTGGGCTGACGAACGATTCCGCTGCCTATCTGGGCGGGGCGCGCTCGCTGCTGGCTGGAAGCGGCTACAGCGATATTTGGCTGGATAGCACGCTCGAGGCGATTACCCACTACCCGCCGCTTTTATCGCTGACCCTGGCCGGGATCGGCCTGCTGGGCCTCGACCCTTATCGCGGCGCGCGTGTTTTGCAGGTTTTTCTGTTGGCCGCCAATACCGGTCTGCTCGGCCTGCTCGGCCTGCGCATGACCAAATCTCAGGCGGCGGGAATTTTCCTGGCCCTGCTCTTTGCCAGCAACGCCCAATTCCTGCGCATTCACGCCCAGGTCTTGAGCGAACCGCTCTTTATCTTCTTCTCGCTGGCCTCCTTTCTGGCATTTTCCGCTGCGACTGAAAACCAACCTGCCCCCGCCCTGCCAGCCCGCTCCCTCAAGCCTGGCCTCTGGCTGCTTCTGACGGGCCTGCTGAGCGCCCTGGCCTTCCTGACCCGCTACTCTGGCCTGGCCCTGATTGCCACTTTCCTGATCGCCATTTTTCTGCTGCCGGGCCAATCACGCCTGAAGCGGACAGCCTTCTTCCTGGCGGGGGCCGCCCCGCCGATAGCGGCTTGGTTCATCCGCAACAGCCTGGTTGCAGAATCGGCCACCAATCGCACGATCCAATTCAATCTGATTCAACTCTCAAATATCCGCAGCGGCCTGTGGAACGCTGCCAGTTTCTTGATTCCGTTCCCCGCCTGGCAGGATTGGCTTTTCAGGTCGGGCGCGGTCAGCGTCTTTCTAATTGCGGTTGGACTAATCTTACTGGTATGGCTGGCATACCAGGCGTATGGCCTGTTTTTCTTGCGTTCATCCGGTAACCCGCTCCTCTTTACCAGCGCCCTGTATATTTTTGGCTACCTCGGCGCGGTTTTATTTTCAATGAGTTTTTTCGATGCCAGCACCAAATTTCAGCAGCGCATCCTCTCGCCGCTGTATGTCTCGTGGATGATTTTGCTGGTTGCTATATTAAAGAGCATAAACACAAAGGACACGAAAGGCTCGAAGGAAGAACAAGAAAAAAAATCTGTGTTTATTCGCGTTATCCGTCAAATCCGCGTCCCATTTGCCTTGACTGTCGCAGCTGCCATTCTCGCGCTTTCAACCTTCAACTTTCAACGCTCCCTGACCGAACTGCGCCAAATCGACGGCTTGGGCTACGCCTCCTGGCGCTGGCGGCAAATGAACGTCCTGGCGATCATCAAAGAACTGCCGCCGGAGACCGTCATTTATAGCAACTCGCCCCCGGCGGTTTATCTGGTCACGGGGCGGGCCAGCCGCGTCATCCCGTCCTCGGTCAATCCGGTCAGCGGGCAGGCGCGCAGCGGCTATCAGCAAGCCCTGGCCGAAATGCGGGCCGATCTGCTCGCCGGGCGGGCGGTGCTGGCTCTCTTTGACACGTCAGACATTGAGGATGCGTTTGGGGAGGAAATCGCGTTACAATTCGACGGCCTGACCCTGCTCGAAAAATCTCAGGGGAATGTCCTTTACGGAAAACCATAAACCGCACCTGGCCCAGCCAGGCCCGGGCAGGAGATGATGTATGCCAAAAATTCAGGACAAATTTGACTTAACAGATCGTGTGGCGATTGTCACCGGCGGGGCCGGCCTGCTCGGTATCGAATTTTGTCGCACGCTGGCCGAGGCCGGGGCCGCCGTGGCGGTGGTCGACCTCGACCCTCAGAAATGCGCCGCTCTCGCCGCGGAGCTGCGCGGGGCTGGCTATAAAGCCCTCAGCCAGGCCGCCGACATCACCAGCCCGGATTCGGTCCGGGCGATGGTGGAGAAAGTGGTGACAGAATTTGGACGAATTGATATCCTCGTCAACAGCGCCGCGCTCGACCCGAAATTTGATCCGGACGCTGTCAACAAGGGCATTGCGCCGGGCAAATTCGAGGAGTATCCGCTCGATCAGTGGAACGCCGCCCTGAACGTCAACCTGACCGGCACTTTTCTCGTCACCCAGGCGGTTGCCCGGCAGATGGTCGCCCAGGGCCGGAAGGGCAGCATCATCAACATTTGCTCGACCTATGGGCTGAACGGCCCCGATCAGCGCATCTACCGCAAAGCCGACGGCTCCCAGCCGGCCTTCAAGCCCGTTTATTACACCGTGACCAAAGCCGGGATCGTTGGTTTCACCAAGTACCTGGCGGCTTACTACATGGAGACCGAAATCCGCGTCAACATGTTGACGCCGGGCGGCGTTTATAATCATCATGATGAACTGTTTGCCAAAAATTATGCCGCCAAGACGATTTTGGGCCGGATGGCTAAAAAAGACGAGATGAACGGCGCATTATTGTTCCTTGCTTCTGATGCTTCCTCTTACATGACCGGCAACAATGTCGTCGTTGATGGCGGCTGGACGGCCTGGTGAGTTGGTAATTGGTAAATGGTAATTACTAATCGCCATTTACCAATTATCTGTGAAACTGGTGAATGATGACTGAAGTCTTGGCACTCATCCCCGCGCGCGGCGGTTCAAAAGGTATTCCGCGCAAGAATATTCGTGAGTTTGGCGGTTTTCCGCTGATCGCCTGGAGCATTGCGGCGGCCAGGCAATCAGCCCTGGTGACGCGCGTCATTGTCAGCACGGACGATGACGAAATTGCTGCCGTGGCCCGCGCCTGGGGCGCGGAGACGCCTTTTCTGCGCCCGGCAGAGTTTGCCGGGGACAAAACCACCGACCTGCCCGTTTTTGTACATGCCCTCGAATGGCTGGAGCAGAACGAGGCCTACAAGCCGGAGGTCGTCGTCCAGCTGCGGCCGACCTCGCCGATTCGGCCGGTTGGGTTGGTGGATGCCGCAGTGCAAATCCTGCTCCAGCACGCTGACGCCGATTCGGTGCGGGGTATCGTCCCGGCCGGGCAAAACCCGCACAAAATGTGGCGGCTGCCGGCTGGCGAAGCCGCTCCGATGACGAATCTGCTTGCAGTAGAGGGAATCGAGGAACCGTATAATGCTCCCCGTCAGATTCTTCCCAATATTTACTGGCAAACGGGACATATCGACGCCATTCGCCCGGCGGCCATTTTATCGGGTTCGATGAGCGGCCAGGCGATTTACCCGCTCCTGATTGACCCGGATTTTACGGTCGATTTGGACAACTTGCGCGATTGGGTGCGGGCCGAGTGGCTGCTGGCCTTTCTCACCGAAAACCGCGAGACAAATGGCGGCCTGGAGCTGGTCTGGCCGGGACGCGCCCGGCGCGCGCTGCCGAAAAAAGTCGATTTGCTGGTGCTGGATTTTGACGGTGTCCTGACCGATAACCGGGTTTGGGTCAGCGAGGATGGCCGCGAGATGATTGCGGCCAACCGCGGCGACAGCCTGATTATGACCAAACTGCGCCAGGCCGGGACGCAGGTCGTGATTTTGTCCTCAGAAGTCAACCCGGTGGTTTCGGCGCGCGCAAAAAAAATGCGGGTCGAGGCGATTCATGGCGTGGGCCTCGATGAAAAGGCCAAAGTACTGGCGAAATTGCTGGAGGAGCGTCAAATTGACGCCTCGCGCGTGGTGTATGTCGGCAATGATATTAATGATCTGCCCTGTTTTGAGCTGGCAGGTTGGGCCGTGGCAGTCGCCGATGCCCAACCCGAAGTATTACGCGCCGCCGATTATGTTACCCACAAAACCGGCGGGCATGGCGCGGTGCGGGAAATCTGTGATTTGATTTTAGAGCGTTCGGTAAATTGACAATTCGATCTGCGGGTTTCGAGAATTGTCTTTCCAACAGGAGAAAAAATGACTCGTGAAATAAAACTTGGCAACAAATGGGTGGGTGATGGACATCCCGCTTATATCATCGCCGAAATTGGCATCAACCATAACGGCGACCTGGAGATTGCAAAAGAAATGATTACGGCCGCCGCCCATGCTGGGGCAGATGCGGTCAAGTTCCAAAAGCGCACGCCTGAAGTCTGCACCCCGCCTGAGCAACAGCGCCAAATGCGCGAGACGCCCTGGGGCTATATCAGTTATCTCGATTATCGTTATAAAGTCGAATTTGACCAGGCTGCCTATGCTGAAATCGACCGGCACTGCCGCGGCTTGGGCGTCGATTGGATGGTTTCAGTTTGGGATGAGCCTTCGGTCGATTTTATGGAGCAGTTCGAGACCCCGGCCTACAAAGTGCCATCCGCTTCGCTGACCGATCTGGCGCTCCTGAAATATGCCCGCCAGAGTGGCAAGCCGATTATCATCTCGACTGGCATGTCTACGATGGACGAAATCCGGCGCGGTGTGGAGGCGGCTGGCCTGGAAAATCTGTTGATTATGCACTGCACCAGTGCTTATCCGTGTGACCCGCACGAACTCAACCTGCGCATGATCGAAACCCTGCGCTGCGAATTTCCGAACACGCCGATTGGTTACTCTGGGCATGAGGTGGGGCTGGTGCCTTCGACGGTGGCCGTGGCGTTGGGCGCTTGCGCTGTCGAGCGCCATTTCACCCTCGACCGGGCGATGTGGGGCAGTGACCAGGCCGCGTCGGTTGAACCGGGCGGTTTTGAGAAGCTGGTCAAGTACATTCGCGTCACCGAAGCGGGTCTCGGCGATGGCGTAAAAAAGGTTTATGAAAGTGAAATGTCCTCGCGCAAGAAGCTGCGCCGCATCACAGATAGCGAGTAATCCATTCCCGCCAGGGGCCAGCCGGCCCTGCTCCGCGGATAAATAAATCATGTCCATCTCTGATAGCCTCTACCGCGTTATCCGCCCAACTGCGAAATATGCCCAGGCCGTATTGCGCTGGAAGCGTTTTTCGTTTGGGGATGCCCCGCCGATTTTTGGGAATGCAAAACCCAAGAGCGGCTCGCACCTGCTGACCCAGATTTTGAGCGGTTTTTGCCAGATTATGCCGTATGCCTATGTCCAAACCCAGCCGGTGCGGACGGTTAAGGCCAGCGGCGGACGGTTTGATCCGCAAGAAACGCTCAATCAATTGAAACGGATTCGGCGCGGTGTGATTGGCTGGGGATATGTCGATCCCACGCCCGAAAATCTGGGCTTTCTCTGCCAGCCGGGGCGTGTCAATTACTTCATCTATCGTGACCCGCGCGATATGCTCGTTTCGCACGTCTTCTATGCGACCGATATGCACGAGGGGCATGGCTTGCACGAGTATTATCAGACCCTGACCGATTTTGATGAACGCTTAAAAGTTGCAATCAGCGGGATCGATCGTGACGGGCTGTATATGGTCGATGTCCATAAAAGATACGAGGCCGTCTTCGCCTGGCTGGAACAGCCGGATGTGATGTCGATTCGCTTTGAAGATTTGATTCAGCAGCGCGAAAAAACGCTGAATGCCATGCTCGACCAGGTTGAGAAAAGCGGCTATCAGATTCCAACCGCGCGTGAGCAGGCCGTGGCGGTTTTGCTCGAAACCATCCAGCCCAAGAAGTCAAAAACTTTTCGCTCGGGCAAAACCGGCGAATGGGCGAAATATTTCAAGGCGGAGCACAAATCTCTTTTCAAAGAGATTGCCGGAGATTTATTGGTGCGGCTGGGGTACGAGGAAAATAACGACTGGTAGGCATTTTTTTACAAACAAAAAAGCGCGGACGAAGAATCCGCGCTTTTTTTATTTGCAGTGCAGGATCAATCTTCCGGCCTGGCAAAAATCATCCGCCCGGCAGCGGTTTGCAAAACTTTTGTGACCATCACGTTTTTATGATCGCCCAAAAACTTGTTGCCATTTTCAATGACGACCATCGTGCCATCTTCCATATACCCGACGCCCTGGCTGGCTTCTTTGCCTTCCTGGATGATTTGAATATTGAAGGTTTCACCGGGCAGGACGACTGATTTGACGGCGTTGGCAAGCTCATTGATATTCAGAATGACAACCCCCTGTAATTCAGCGACGCGGTTCAGGTTATAGTCGTTGGTTAAAATTGGGCATTTCATCTGGCGCGCCAGGATAACCAATTTATCGTCTACTTCACGAACGCCTTCCACATCAACGTCGCTGATCCGGACAGTCACCGCCGATGTTTTTTGCAGTTCGGCGAGCACTTCCATGCCGCGCCGTCCGCGCTGGCGGCGCAGTGAATCCGCTGAATCGGCGATGTATTGCAATTCATTCAAAACAAAGCGCGGTATGAGCAGCGTTCCCGGCAGGAAACCGGTTTTGGCAATGTCTGCCACGCGCCCGTCGATAATCACGCTGGTATCCAGCAGAATGGTGCGGGAGGACTGTCCCCAGCTGGGAGCTCCGTCTGTCGAAGCGCCGTTTCGTCCTAAAAGGGCGCCAAAGACATTCAGCATGTCAGTCTGTCTCATCACAAACAGGGTTACGCCAAAATAGCCAAAGAGCAATACCGCAATAAAGGGCAGGATGTCTCGAAAAGGGGAGGGCAGCAACGAGAGCGGGAAGGTCATCAGGGCCGCCACAACCAGACCGAATATCAACCCGAACAGTCCTGAAAAAAGCGTCTCGGCTGAGACGCGGCTGAGCAAAGCCCGCATTCCGCGCACCGGCCTGGTCGTGAACCAGGGGGTCATTACCAGTCCAAATAAAGCGCCAACCATGGAATATCCCAGGATGTACACCATGATTTCTAAATTGTTATGGTCTGCAAACCAATATCCCAGATAGCCCCCAAACAGAAAGAAAATGCTCATTCCGACAATGCGGATGAAAAAATCCACGCTCATGAAATAACTCCTTAATTAAAAAAAATAGATAAATACCTTTGCATGATAGCATGAGCGTTGCATAACGTCAAATACAGAGCGTCTGCGTCCCATGGCTTTCTCAAAGTCGGAAATGTCATTGCGAGCCGCAGTTTTTTCGCGGCGTGGCAATCCCTTCACAGGATAGGAGATTGCTTCGCCCGGCTGAAGAACGCCGGATGAAGCAATGACATGCCATATTTGTACCCCACAGTCAAGCGACTTTGAGAAGACCATAGTCTGCGCCCTCCACAACTGTAATAGAACTGCGCCCCGCAAAACCTGGCTGTGGACAGGTATAATTCAGCATCTTGCAGACAAGGGCGATTCGCGATAGGATGTTTCGTTCGATTTTGCTGCCGAAACCTGGCCCAACAGCGATCAACCAGATCTTTGGCCGATTCTGCCACCCTCATCTTTTGCCTGGAAAGCGATAGCGCGCTCATGCCTACCCCAAAAGCCATTTTTTATGATCTCGATGGTACCCTGCGAAAAAACCAGCCTGCCGGACGAGACCTTTTTGCCGAACACGCCATCCGCCTGGGGCTTGAGATCGTCCCAGAAGACTGCCTGCGCTCGGCTCGCTGGGAACACGCCTATTGGGCCTCCTCCGAAGATCTGCGCGCCGACCTGGCTTGTTTCGGCGATGGCGACCCGGCTTTCTGGCGCAATTATTCGCTGCGCCAATTACTGGCCCTGGGTTGTTCTCAAGATCAGGCCAATCACTACGCGCCGCTCCTGAGCGACTACATGGACGTTGCTTACCAGCCCCAAGATTTACTCTTTGAAGACGCCGCGCAAACCCTGTCTGGCCTGCGCCAAAACGGTTACATCCTGGCAGTTGTTTCCAATCGTCACCAGCCCTTTCACGACTATTTGCGCGAAAAAGAGATTTTGGATTACCTGCACTTTGCTCTCGCAGCAGGAGAAGTCAATTCCTGGAAGCCCGACCCTGAAATTTTTCTTCAGGCTGCCCGCAGGGCAAACCTTGAACCTGGCGCTGTCGTTTACGTTGGCGACAATTATTATGCTGATGTTGTCGGCGCGCGCCGGGCTGGCCTTATTCCGGTTTTATTTGACCCTGGCAAGGTTTTCCCTGAAGCCGATTGCCTTGTTATTCAGACCCATGCCCAAATTTTTGACCTGCTCGAAAGGATTTAAGCCATGACGTGGGCACCAAAAGTAATGCGCACAGTTCGCTTTCGGAATGATCAAAGTGTAGGCGCGTTGGCAAACTTGCTAACCCTGATTGCCGATGCGGGCGGCAGCGTTGGGGCCATCCAACTGCTGACGGAAACCTCCCTGCATGTTGTTCGTGACGTTTCCGTGTACGCCGATTCGCCTGAACAAATGGAAAAAATTATCGCGGCCATGCGCCGCCATCCGGTAGTCAAGGTGCTGGATGTGCGCGATGAAGTGCTTGAAATGCACGTCAAAGGCAAAATCGCCATTCGTTCGCGCTATCCGATCACATCCCAGGCCATCTTACGGCGCGTTTATACCCCTGGCGTGGCGGAAGTCTGCATGAAGATTGCCCGCGAACCGGAACTGGCCCGCCTTTATACCGCCACCAGCCACATGGTCGCCATTGTGACCGATGGCACTGCCGTTCTGGGGCTGGGCGACATCGGGCCGTTGGCCGCAATGCCGGTCATGGAAGGGAAAGCCATGCTGATGGAAACCCTGGTCGGGTTGTCTGGCATCCCGATTTTGCTGAATACCAAAGATACTGAAGAAATTATCCGCACGGTAGCCAATATCGCGCCGACTTTTGCGGCCATCCAGCTGGAGGATATTTCTGCCCCGCGTTGTTTCGAGATCGAAGAACGCCTGCAAAAAATGCTCGATATCCCCGTCCTGCACGACGATCAGCATGGCACCGCGGTCGTGACCACTGCCGCGCTGATGGGCGCTTCACGCCAAACGGGTGTCTACCTGTCGAGCGCCAAAATCGGCCAAATCGGTCTGGGCGCTGCCGGGTCGGCGATTGCCAAAATGTTGATGCGTATCACTGGCAACCCGGTCTGGGGCGCAGATTTAAATCCGGGCGCGCTCAAACGCCTGGCGGATGCGGGCGGAATCCCGTCTAATTTGCGCGAAATCATGGAAACTTGCGATATTGTGGTCGCCACGACCGGCGTGCCAGGCCTGATAAAACCCGAAATGGTGCGCCAGGGCCAAATCATCCTTTCACTTTCCAATCCGAATGCGGAGATTGAACCTGAAGTGGCTCTCGCCCATGGCGCCATTTTTGCGGCGGATGGAAAATCGGTCAATAACGTGCTGGGCTTTCCGGGCATCTTCCGCGGCGCAGTGGACGCCAATGCCCGCGAAATCACCCACGAGATGCTGGTCGCTGCTGCTTATGCGATTGCCGAAAAAGCCACCGGTTTAGACCTGGTCCCCGACTCGCTCGACAAGGAAGTTCACAAAGCGGTTGCGCGCGCGGTGGCGCAAAAAGCCATCGAGCAGGGCGTCGCCCGCGCGGATTACGTCCCGTATGTCGAAGACTAACTTTCAACCCCCATTCCCGCGAGGACAATCATGCTGACTGCCCTGTACGGTTTCTACACAATCGCAGTGACGGCCCAAATTATTGCGGCCCTGCGCCTCTTTTCACGCCGTTCAGCGAAAAATAGTGCCTATCTTGGCGTGCTGCTGGTGGTCTTAATCGGCCTGCTGTACGACAATGCGATTATTGCGCTGGGCGCAATAATTGGCGAAGGATGGTTCTTGCATACGCTCAGCGTTGGCCGCTATATCGGACACGCTTTTGGAACGCCGCTTCTGCTCATTTTTGCCTTTGGCGTGGCGCGCCGGGCCGGGCTGGGATGGGCGCAGGCCAAAACGGCTCATGCCCTGCTTTGCCTGTTTACCACCCTGCTGATAGGGATTGGAGTTTTCAACGACATCGTCCGCCTGGAATTGACTCCGCGCCCGCTTTTGGACATCCTGCGCTACGTCAATATTGCGCCCAAAGGGCCGCCAATCCCGTCCATCGCCACTATTCTCGGGCTGCTGGTCATGAGCGCTGCGCTCTGGCGTTCAACCGGTTGGGCCTGGCTGGCCGTTGGCGCACTTTTTATGTTTATTGCCGCAGTTATTGGCATGCGAGATTGGATGTTTCTCAGCAACTTCGGCGAAGTTGTGCTTGGGTTGGCCTGCCTGGGCGCGGCAAAAAAATTTTTGCGCCCTGAATAATATTTTCTGCCAATCCCCAGAAACATCAGCGGGGGCTGGTTTGTTTTAATCCGAAATAACGGTCTTTTAAGCCCAGCAGCGGCATTTCGAGCCAGCGATAGCTGAGCGCGGCGGTCAACAACGTCAGCGTGAAAGTGACCAGCAGCACCAGCGGTTTGCCCGCATCGAAGGCAACTCCCCAGGCGTCATACACAATCCGGCTGGCGAACCAGGTAAAAGCAAAATGATAGATGTACATGCCATACGAAATTTTACCAAGATAACGCAGGGGCGGCCATTCCAGCCACTTGACCCATAGTTTCTCGCGCACCACGCAGTAAATCAACAGCAGGAAGGTGTAATCAATCAGCGTATAGCCCCAAATGTGGCGTAGACCGTTGCCCAGTGGATACTGGTAGCCGAGCGATGAAACAAATTCGATCTGGCCGCGCAGGAAGTATTCCATTCCCAGCCCGGCAGCCGGAAGCAGGACGGCCATGACGATTAACTGCAAACGCGGCTTGGAAATTTCAAAGCGCGAGATATACGCGCCCATCGCGAAAGCGTCGATATGCGAAAAGGGCAGCACATACACCCCCACCGCCGTATTCGGATAAAGAAACCCAAAGCTGCCGCTGTTGTAGATCAGCCCGGTCAGGGTTCGCAAGAGCGGCCCGGCGAAGATCGCCGCCAGGAAAACGGTTTTTAACTTCTCGCGCGGAGTCAGAAAGATGACCAGCGGCCAAAAAATGTAAAACTGCTCCTCCACCGAAAGCGACCAGAAATGAGTCAGAAAGCGCGATTCAACATATCCCGCGCTGGCGTGGAAAAAATTATAAATGTAGAGCAGGCCATACGGCAGCTGCTGCTGGTAGAGCAGCATGTAGTTTTGACGGTATTCCAGGGCTATTAAAATAGCCGTCACCCCCAACATCAGGAACAGGTAAAAATAATATAACGGAAAAATGCGTAGGAAGCGCCGCCCGTAGAATTTGTAGAAAAAAGCCTGCGGGGCGAGCGTTTCTTTCATCCGCAGTAAGACGGTGGTAATTAGAAAGCCCGAAAGCACAAAAAAAAGCAGGACGCCCGTCCAGCCAAAAAGAAAGTAATCGGTATGCACCAGCAAAACAAATAAAAAAGCGATGGCGCGCAGGCCATCCAGGCCAGGAATCAAAACCGCCTCCGGGATGAAAACAAGATTGTGTTATTTTACGCGATTTTAGCTGTAATTTGGGCTTTGAGTCTTTTGGGCGGCCTATAGTAAAATTCGGGCATGTCCCCTTCTCTGGCAGATAAACTCAAATCGTTGGGCGTCACAATCGGCACCCGGGAAATCCGGCCACAACTCGAGATTCCGCGCCAGGCCGCCCGGATGCCGCTCGCAGAGTCGCTCGGCGGGCGCTGGATCGAATCGCGGCGCGGCCCGGCCTTTGTGGTCGAGAAAACTTATCCGGCGGATTATTTGCACGGCAGCTTGCCCATTCGGCTGGATTCACCGCTGGCCCGGATTGCGCAGTGGGCCAACGACGCGCGCCTGGTGGGCCTGGCTCCTGAACAATTGGCCTTTCTCGACACTGAAACCAGCGGACTTTCAGGCGGCACTGGCACTTATGCGTTTATGGTCGGTGTGGCCCGTTATATCGGCGGCAATCTTCAGCTGGCGATCTTTTTTATGCCCGCTCCTGAAGAAGAACCCGCTCTTTTGGAAGCCCTGGCCGATTTCCTGGCCCCTTGCACGGCGCTGGTTACTTTCAATGGCAAATCCTTCGATGCGCCCCTGCTCAAAACCCGCTACGCCCTGCACAGCATCCCCTGCCCGTTTGACGATTTCGCCCATATCGATCTGTTGCCGCTCGCCCGCCGCCTGTGGCGCGACCGCCTGCCCTCGCGCGCCTTGAAAGCCCTCGAAATCGACATCCTGAACGCCCCGCGCGGCGACGAAGAAGTGCCGGGTTACGAAATCCCCTATCTTTATTTCGATTATCTGCGCAGCGGCGACCCTTCCCCGCTCAAGGGCGTTTTCTACCACAATGGCCTGGACGTGGTTTCCATGGCGGCCCTCCTCAACCATACGGCTGGCTTGCTCGAAAACCCGCACGCGGCTGAACTGCACGGGCTGGATATTTTGGCCCTGGCGCGCCTGTTTGAAGATTTGCGAATCTGGGACGATTCTGCGCGCTTATACGAACGCGCGCTCGAAAGCGTCCTACCCGAAGCCGGTTTCGCCGAAGCGACCCGGCGCTATGCCACCCTCCAGCGCCGCCGCGGCGATTTGGAGGCCGCCGTTAAACTGTGGGAACGCGCCGCCGGGCAGGGCCATCTCTACGCCCATGTCGAACTCGCCAAGCACGCCGAACATTGCCAGAAAGATATTCCCCTGGCCCTGCGCTGGACGGAGGCCGCCCTTGAACTGGCCCAGGCCCCCAGCCTGCCGGTCTACATCCGCGCCCATTGGCTGGCCGAACTGGGACATCGCCGGGCGCGCTTGGAAGGAAAAAACAAATGAAAAGCAAACTTCTGCTGGTGGTTTTTATGCTGGTTTTTCAGGCGGCCTGCATGGCGATCCGCCTGCCTGCTCTCTTTGGGCCGACCCAAGCCCCCGCCGAAAGCGCGCCCGCCACACCGACTCTGCCCCCGCCGCCCGGCGTGACCCCTGCCCCAAGCGAGACGCCGCTCTCGCCGCCGCGCCTGTTTCAGCAGGTCACGCTGACGGAAGAAACCTACAGCGAAAGCGGCGAATCGCCGGTTTACACGCTTGAAACCACCACGCCCGTCCTCGCAGGCTCAGACGATCCACGCGTTCTGAAATTTAACCGTCAGGCTGAGGCCGTTGTCGCTGAATTGGTAGCCGCGTTCAAATCCGGGTTTGAGTACCTGTCTGATTCGCCCGTTTCGGCGGGCAGTTTCTACCAGGTCACATTCATCCAGCTTGCCCCGCCGGGAGACATCCTCAGTATTCAGTTTGGCGTGGATGGCTATGCGGATGGGGCTGCCCACCCCTATCACCTGACCCGCACCCTAAATTTCAATCTCGAAACCGGCCAGGTGCTGAGCCTGGGGATGCTTTTTGCCCCGCAAGTGGATTATCTGACCCTGATCGCTGATATTTGCAAAGCGGAACTCTCCACCCGCGAGATTGGTTTCGAGGCAGGCTTTACCGGCGGGGCTGACCCCTTGCCCGAAAATTATCAGAACTGGAACCTGACCTATGAGGGTTTACTGATTACTTTTGATGAATACCAGGTGGCCGCTTACGCCGCCGGGATGCAGCAGGTCTTGCTGCCTTTCAGCGTGCTGCGCGAGTATTTCTCGGCAGATTTTAAAAACCAGCTTCCGTGATTCGGGTTTGACGATAAAAAACAGTGCCAAAGGTTATCCTTTGGCACTGTTTTGCTATCTGATTCGATGTTTGCTAGGGTTCAAACCGAAACGGCTTGATCTGCGTTGAGAACTTTTCAATCAACGCGGCGTATTCGGGTTGCGAAGCCAGGTTTTGCAATTCGTAACGGTCGTTGCGCATATCATACAACTCCATTTCGCCATGAATGTATTCGACATACTTCCATTCAGCGCTGCGAACGGCCCAATAAGTCGGAATCATGCTTGAAAGCCCGGAAGGGTCGTCGGCTTCACCGTCTTTGTAATGCTCGATGAACACATGATCGCGCCACTCGGCTTGGGGGTTTTGCAGGATTGGCACCAGGCTGACCCCGTCCAACCCGCCCGGGTTGGGGATGCCAGCCATCTCCAGGAAGGTCGGGGCCAGGTCAATATTGAGCGCAAATTTGCTCTCGGTGCGGGCCGCCTGATTGGAACGCGGGTCGACCACCACCATTGGAATCTGAATGCACTCTTCGTAGGGGCAATCCTTGCCGATGATATGATGCTCGCCGACCGACATGCCGTTGTCCGACATGAAGACGACCACCGTATTCTCGCGAATCTGGCGTTTTTCAAGCAGCTTCAGGAGGTCGCCGACGGCCTCGTCCACGCTGATTAAAGAACGCAACATGGCCTGGTCTGAGTCAAGCGCGTAGTTGTAATCAATTTTCTTCATGGTTTGCAGCCATTCTGGCTTGTCGCTCATGTCTTCTTCGATAAAATTTGGCGGCCAGTGGGGTTTCCAGTCTTTATCGGTGGTGAAGAGCTTTTCGTGGCGGCGCGCAGCTTCATAAGGGTAGTGCGGACTGTAGTAACTTATGATCAGGAAAAAAGGCTGTTCGCCCGAATCCTGGATGAAGGATTTGGCTTTTTCTGTGAAGACATCTGAACTGTAATCCCCGGCCTCGTGCCCGTAGGAGGTTAGCTGGCCGTTGTTGTTCAGGTAATAGCCATAGAAAAATGAAAAGTGGTCGTAGCCTTTATCGCGATCCCACAGCACCTGGTAATCGTCCCAGCCCGGCGGCCGGTAATCGAGGCCCATCACGTCGATATTGTTGAGATACTTTCCCAGCCAGGCGGTGCGATAACCGGCCTGTTGGAACCAGACCGCCACCGTTTGCTCGTCTTTTTCGAAGGCTGGCGCGCCCGGACGATTGGTCAGGACGCCGGTATGCTGGGCAAATAGGCCTGTAATGATGCTGGCCCGGCTGGGGCAGCACAAGGGGGTGGTTGCGTAAGCCTGGCTGAAATTGACTCCTTTTGCGACCAGTTCGCTTTGGACAATCGGCATGTAGTCCATCGTGTGCATTGGCTGATCGTCGGTCATGATGAGGATAATATTGGGCTGCTGCGGGTTCTGGTTGCCGGCCTGCGACTTGCCTGTGCAGCCGGCCAATGAAACGCCCGTCAGCCCGGCGGCCAGCAGCAGCGAGCATAAAATCCCGATCCGAATTATTTTTTGCATAATAATTTCCTTTTCGTTGTCAAAGGGCCGCTGAACCAAGCCCTGTTTTCTGA
>JAVEWN010000167.1:0-4108 GCA_034004515.1 Anaerolineales bacterium
TGTCTATGTTGGCAGGTCTTTCTTCGTCAGGCGGCAAATCGCTATCCAACTAACGCTGCGCATCTGATCTTGCGTTTTTCTGCTGTTTTTAGCATCTTCCGATGTATTTGCACAAAACTTACGCTAGGGCGCCGAGAACGCCAATTTCACGGGTGCGTTCAAAGACCGCCATCATCTGTGAATTCAGGATGCCGATGGCCACCACCGAAAGCATGATGATCCCAAAAACGCCCATGCTCGCGGTTTTCATGTCCATCGTCTGTTTCAGATCAGGGAAGGAGTCGACCCAGGTATCGACTTCGTAACCGGGCCGGGCAGCGTTGATATGTTTGACGACGCCCGCTTCCTGGCCGATCTGTTTGAGTGAGACAACGACTTCTGTGACCTGCCCGTCCAGCCCAAAGAGTTGTTGGGCTTCAAACAGCGACAGGTAAACGGTCGTTTTTTCCACGCTTGGGACGCCGACATCGTAAATGCCGACAACGGTCATGGTGCGCTGACGGTTTTGTTCATGGACAGCGCGCGCGACCATCGTGATCCGGTCGCCGACGGTGATGTCCATTGCGGTGGCAAGCCCCTGGCCGATTACGATCAGATCGCCATCCTGCGCGGTCAGGTAACGCCCAACCGTAATGTTCTCAGCGACCGGGCTGATCTGGGCTTCCTTGTCCGTTTCGACCCCGATCACGGAAACAGAAAAAGCCCCCTCGCGGTTGGTGACGATGCCGCCCGTCACAACCCGCTTGACAGCCGCGACTACCTGCGCGTGGCTTTCTGCGGCGCTGATCAGCGCGTCTGGGGCTGTCAGCGGGGTTAAGGGCTTTTGGCCGAGCTTATCGCCATAGCCTGGCGCGTGAATCTGAATATTGCCGCCAAGCAGTTGGACGGCGTTGCCGTAAATGGCTTGTTCAAATCCACCAATCATTCCGTCGTAGAGCACAAGCAGGGACATCATGACGCCCATTGCAAGGGCGATAATGAAGGTCCGCCGGCCCTGCCGCCACACATTGCGCCAGGCCAGGCGCAGGTAAAGTTGCATAATATTTGCTCCTTTGGGTAGTCGGATAGGAATTTTTCCGACAAGCAATAATGGTAAACATATTACTATTATTTGTCAAGTGATTTCCGCGTATTTTTTTTCATAAAAAATCTCCTCCGCAGGCCCTGCGGAGGAGATTCGGGTTCAGCGGCGGTGTTACTTAATGGCCGGGATCATGGCCGCTGCGCTGTACTGAATTTCGCGGTCGTGTTTGAACTGCTGGGTATACAGGCGGTAGTAATGCCCGCGTTGGCGCAGCAATTCGGCGTGGGTCCCGCTTTCGGCAATCTTGCCGGCTTCGATCACCACGATCCGGTCGGCGCGCTTGATGGTTGAAAGGCGGTGGGCAATGATGAAGGAGGTCCGGCCTTCCATCAGGGCATCCATCCCTTTTTGGATGAGGGCCTCCGTCAGCGTATCGACGCTGGAGGTGGCTTCGTCCATGATGAACAGTTCCGGGCGGGCCAGCACAGCCCGGGCCAGGCTGATGAGTTGTTTTTGCCCGACCGAGAGCAGGTTGCCGCCCTCGCCGACATTCTCCTGATAGCCTTTGGGCAGGGTCATGATGAAATCGTGCGCGCCGGCAACTTTTGCGGCCTCTTCGATGTCGTAGTCTGAGGCCTCCAGCCGGCCATAGCGGATGTTCTCGCGCACGCTTCCGCTGAAGAGATGCGGGGTCTGAAGCACGATTCCGATCCGGCTGTGGATGCTTTGGAGGGTGTAATCGGTGTAATCGCGCCCATTAATCCGAATCTGGCCCTCGGTCGGTTCGTAGAAGCGGCAGAGCAGGTTGACGATTGTCGATTTGCCACCGCCAGTTGGGCCGACCAGCGCAATCGTCTCGCCGGGCTGAACTTTCAGGGTGAAATCGGTCAGGACGGCCTTGCGGTCTTCATAGTAAAAGTGGACATGGTCGAATTCGATTTCGCCCATCAGGGTTTGAGCGGCGACTGAGGCGGGCTTGTCGTCGACTTCAGGCTGGGTATCGACCAGCTTGAAGATGCGCTCCGCTGAAGCGATGGAGTGCTGCATTTCAGCGTAGACCCGGGCCAGGTCTTGAATCGGCCACATCATGAAGGTCAGATACGAGACAAAAGCGTGGATACCGCCGATGGTGAGCAGGCCAATTCCAGACTGGATCCCGCCATACCAGACGATTGCGCCCAACGCCACTGCCGAGACAATCTGCACCACTGGCAGGAAGAGGGCCGAGAGCCAGGCCGCGCGATAGGAGGCGCGGTACATATTGTCGGTGAGCAGCTGGAACTCGCGCGTGTTCTCGTCTTCACGTCCCAAAGCCTTGACCACCCGCACACCCTGGATGTTTTCGTTGTATGCGCCGGTGATCTTCGAGTTGGCGCGCCGCGACTTGCGAAATTCGACCAGAATGCGTTTCCGAAACTGGACGGCAATCACCATCAAAACCGGCAGAATCGCCATAACGATCAGCGCCAGCCGCCAGTTGATGATCAGCATGAACACGACCGAGGTGATGATATTCGTTACAGCCCAGGTGGTATCGAGCAGGCCCCAGGTCATCAGGTCGGCCACCCGCCCGGTATCCGACGTGACGCGCGCCATCAATCGTCCAACCGCATTTTGCGAGTAGTACGAGAGCGAGAGTTCCTGCAATTGGTTAAACAACATTTTACGCAGGTCATACTGAATGCGCTCGCCCAGCACACCGGCCAGGTAAATAAACATGAAGACCAGTCCGGATTGCAGCAGTTGAAAGCCGCCATACAGGAGCGCCAGATCCCAGATGCGCTTCCGGTCGCCGAGCGCAATTCCTTCATCGATGATGCCTTTGTTGATGTAGGTAAAAGCGCCATCCAGCGCGGAAGTCAGCAGAATCGCCAGGAAAAAGCCAACAACCTGCTTCCAATGCGGCTTTAACAAGCCGATGATGCGTTGCAGCACCGGGCCAGTCAGTTGACTGGTATATTCTTCTTCTTCAATTTCAATAAGTTCGTCAGACATTCTTCCTCATCCTTTAGGCAGCCGTAATTTCCTGCTGCAGTTCTTCATCCACTCTCGTCTGGATCTCATAAATCTTGCGATAAATTCCGTCCTGAGCAACCAGGTCGCCGTGCTTGCCAGCCTGGACGATTTTGCCCTTGTCGAGCACTAGGATCAAGTCGGCTTTCATCACAGATTGGATGCGATGGGCAATAATAAAAGTCGTGCGGCTTTCCATCAGGTCGTTCAAGGCCTGGCGGATATCGGCTTCTGTTTCGGTATCCACGCTGGAAGTTGAGTCGTCCAAAATCAGGATGCGCGGATTTTTGAGCAGGGTCCGGGCGATGGTCACGCGCTGTTTCTGGCCGCCGGAGAGCGTCACGCCCTTTTCGCCAACCAGGGTGTTGTAGCCATCCGGGAATCCCAGGATGACCTCATGGACGGCGGCGGCTTGCGCAGCCCGTTCGATTTCTTCCATCGTTACCGGGCGGCCGACACCGTAAGAGATATTCTCGCGGATCGAGCGGCTGAACAGGAAAGGCTCCTGCTCCACAATCCCGATTTGCTGGCGCAGGTACTCACGCGGATAGTCTCTTAGTTCGATTCCGTCCAGTTTCAACGAGCCGCCGGTGTAATCGTAGAAGCGCGGCAGCAAATTAACCAGGGTGGTTTTACCGGAACCGGTCGAGCCAATCAGGGCTACCACTTGCCCGGGCTTCAGGCTGAAAGAGATGTCTTTCAAGACAGGCTGGTCTTTTTCATATTCAAAAGAAACATTATCAAAAACCAGCCCGCCCCGGACGGCTTCGGTCGGGTGGACTTTGCCCTCGCTGAGCGGTTCGCGCTCGTGCTGCACCATCTCCATCAAGCGGCCATAAGAAACCAATCCGGTCGAGGTTTGCACGATCAGGCGGCCCAGGTTGCGGATCGGCCAGACCAGCCAGGCCACCAGGCCGACATAAGCCAGGTACGTCCCGACGCTGATCGTGCCATCGATTGCCAGAAAAGCGGCAAAGATAAAACCGCCCAGCATCTGAAAGCCCAGCACGATATCCGAGAGCGGCCAAAACAGTGAGTGCATCAGCAGCAGCACTTTTCCGCGAGATCGGA
>JAVEWN010000065.1:0-19741 GCA_034004515.1 Anaerolineales bacterium
CGCCTGGCGTGATAGCGCGGGCAAGGCCGCCGTGATGAGCGATTTATGCCCGCATCGCGGCGTGGCTCTCTCGATTGGGGCCGTGAAGGGCGATGCGATTCAGTGTCCGTTTCACGGTTTTGAGTACGACCGGAGCGGGGCCTGCACTTTCATCCCGGCCAATGGCCGAAATGCCGAACCGCCGAAAGCGTTCAAAGCCCGGGCTTACGAGACGCGCGAAGCGCACGGTTTTGTCTATATCTGGTGGGGCGAAGCGCGTGAAAGCTACCCGGCCCTGCCGTTTTTCGAGGCGATTGGCTCAGATTTTGTCTACACCACCCTGCGCGACCCGTGGGCGACTCACTATTCGCGCGCCATCGAAAACCAACTGGACGTGGTTCACCTGCCCTTTGTCCACCGCACCACCATCGGGCGTGGACAGAGAACGCTGGTCAACGGCCCGCTGACCAAGGTTAGCCGGCCGCTGGAAGGCCAAACCCTGCTCGATTTGTGGGTTTACAACGAAAAAGATGAGGGCCAAAAGCCGCGCCGGGCCTCAGATTTGCCTGAGCCAACCCGCCATCCTTTCCTGCAATTTATTTACCCGAACCTGTGGCACAACTGGATTTCGGAAGGCGTGCGGGTGCTGGTGGCTTTTGCCCCTGTCGACGATGAAAATACCTTGATGTACCTGCGCTATTATCACAAGATCAAAACACCGCTCCTGCGCCAGGTGAATGAGTTCTTTGGCAAGATTGGCAATTTTGTGATCGAACGCCAGGACAGGCCGGTCGTTATCACCCAGCGCCCGCCGCGCTCTGATTTGGATATTGGCGAAAAGCTGATCCCCGGCGATGGGCCGATCATCACCTATCGCAAAATTCGGCGCGAGTTGATTGAAGCGGCCCAGTAAGCCAAAGGAGTTGCTGCAACCTGCCCAAAAAGTAAAAGTCCGCGCGTTTTGTGTGGACTTTTACTTTATTGCTGATTTTTGCGCCTTTTTATGCGTGCGTTTTGGGGATACCCGAAGCGTCAGCGCCTCAACCCGCCAGAATATTTATGTTCATGAGGTGATTTTATACTATACTTAGACAAATTGCGCACGGAGAGCCTTATGTCACAAAATACGCCTTATCTGGAAGACCCCCTGGGGAACGAACACCTGCTCGAAAATGAAATCACCCGCCTGGGGCGGGCGGTCGAATGCGAGATTGTCATCCTGAGCAACCGCGCCTCGCGTGAGCATGCCCAGATTCGGCGCGAGGGACGCAAGGTTTTCCTGGAAGACATGGAAAGCACCAATGGCACTTTTTTAAACGATGAGCGCATTCAGAGCCGCACCCAGCTGCGAGACGGCGACCAGGTTTTGGCAGGAGATGTGACTTTTACGTTTCACGACCCGGAAACCACCACCCGCGAGTCGCTTTTCCCCGAATTTGAAGTCAACCCGGCTGCTGGAGAAGTCCGCCTGAACCGGCGTTTGCTGACGCTTTCGCCCAAAGAGTTTTCGCTGGCGGCTTATTTATATGAAAATCGGGGCAATGTTTGTTCAAAAGATGAGATTGGCCGGGCAGTGTGGGCCGAGTATCAATCGGGTGTTTTCGATTACCAGATCGAGAACCTTGTCCGGCGCTTGCGGACGAAAATTGAGATCGACCCCAACGCTCCAACGCTTGTGGTGACCATTCGCGGCCTGGGATACAAACTTACCGCGGCCTGATCCACACTTATCCGTGCTATCCTAGCCCGGCGGACCGGGTTGGCTGGAAGAGGGCTGAATTTTGAGCGCAGACGAAACGATCTGCGCAATTTGTTTGGAGACGCGCAATGCCCCCAAAAACGCTTGAAGGTCAGACCCTCGGAAAATATCGCATTCTCGATGCGCTTGGACGCGGCGGAATGGCGCAGGTTTTTCGCGGCTACCATCCGCAGTTGGATCGCTATGTGGCCCTCAAAGTTTTGCGCTCAGACCTGGTTGAACAGGACGATTTTCTGGCGCGCTTCAAACGCGAGGCGCACGCCGTTGCCGGGCTGCGCCACCCGAACATTGTCCAGGTTTTCGATTTCGATGTCCAGGACGACCAGCATTACATGGTTATGGAGTTGTTGGAAGGGGATACCCTGCGCGCCCGGCTGAACGAATACCGCATCCGCGGGCAGCGTATGCCCCTGCCCGAAGTCCTGCGCATCCTGGTCGAGGTGCTGGGCGGCCTGGGCTACGCTCATAAGGAAGGCGTCATTCATCGTGATATCAAACCCGCCAATATCATGCTCACCCGGCGCGGCCAGGCGGTCCTGACCGATTTTGGAATCGCCCAGATCGTCGGCAGCACCCAGTACACCGTTTCAGGCGCGTTGATGGGCACCCTCAACTACATGGCCCCTGAACAAGGCTTCAAGGGAATCTGTGACGAACGGAGCGACATCTACTCGCTTGGGATTGTTTTCTATGAAATGCTAACCGGCTACACCCCGTTTGATGCCGATACGCCCCTGGCGATTTTGCTCAAGCACCTCAACGACCGGCTGCCCCTGCCAAGCCAGATCGACCCGCAGCTGCCGCGTGAACTTGAACAAATTAGCTTAAAAGCCCTTGCCAAAGACCCGTCTGACCGCTATCAGAGCGCAGAAGAGATGGCGAACGCCCTGCAGCCTGTGCTGGATAAAAACCTGCCAGACTCTCCGCGGCCGGTTGTCCCGCCGCCGAGCGGATTCCAGGCTCAGGCCGTTTTCTCAGGCGCGGCCCGCCAGCAGATCAGCGATCACCGCTTTGCGGACGCTGATACCAACATGGATTTGGGCCCCGTGGCCGCGGCTGCGCTCCCGTCCACCGGCCAGGTGACCAGCATCCTGCGTCGTTTTACGCCTCGTCCCATCAGCCCGGTTTCGGCAGTTTTTGTCAGCCTGATGCTGATCACGGCCATCAACCTGATGGCCGCGCTTGCCGGAGCCTTGAGCAAGACGGATGTCTTTGCCTATGGCTGGACTTTGGAAATTTTCCTGGTGGCGGGCATGTTGTCCTTTATTGGCTGGGGAACTCAATCTCCGTGGCTGCTGGTTCCCGCCCTGACCGTCTTTGGACATGGCCTGCTGCTGGCTTATTCGTCCCTGAGCGGGCGTTGGGATGACTGGTCCTTTTTATGGATGCTCGTGCCACTGATTATTGGGATTGCAATTTACCTGCCCAACAAACTGAATGAGCGTCCGCGCGAGGAAATCCCCAACTGGGGCCGAATCGGCGGCCTGGCCCTGGGCGGGCTGTCCATGCTCATGGCGGGGATTACCTGCTTGCTTTCCATCCTGATCTCTTTATTCCGTTAAAATTATTTGCGCGTTTGTTTCACAACCCCGAAAAGCGGAAAAGAAAACCTTTAACCACGACGGCAACAACGGGACTCTACGGAAAACCTTAAATGCTCTTACTTTGTGTTCCGTCGTTGCCGCGTGTCCCGCGTATTTTGTGAAGTCGTGGTAAACCCCTTGCTTTTTGTGCAAGAATTTCAGTCGTAAGATGCTTTGGAATCCCTGGATTTCTCTGGTCTTAGACTCTGGCGCTGGCCGCACAAGGTCTATCCTATTCTCGCAAGGCAGGTTAAACTGTGACGATGTTCCTGACCGCGCTGATAAATAAATTTTGCAAGACAGAAAAAATGCCTGAAAATTTCCCCTACATCCTCGTCGGCCTGGGCAACCCGGGGCGTGAATACCGCGATACGCGCCACAATATTGGATTTATGCTGATCGACCAGTTGGCTGAACGGCTCGGCGCGCGTTCGATGCGGGTCCAGTCGAAAGCCATCATCACCACGGCTCAATATGAAGGCCGCAAGATTATCCTTGCCAAGCCGCAAACTTATATGAATCTTTCGGGCCAATCGGTGCAGGGCTTGGCGCGCTTTTATAAGATTCCGCCAGAGAACCTGATGGTAGCCCACGACGACCTCGATCTGGCCTTCTGCACGCTGCGCTTGAGACCCGGCGGCGGGTCTGCCGGGCAAAAGGGAATCGCGTCCATTATTCAGCAGCTTGGCTCGCCCGAATTTGCGCGCCTGAGATTGGGCATCGACCGCCCGCCGGGGCGTATGCCTGCCGCGGCGTATGTCTTGCAAACTTTTACGCCCAAGGAAGCCCAGCAAGTAGCCGAATTGCTCGATAAAGCCGCAGATGCCGCCCTGACCTGGGTCACGGACGGCCTGGAAGCGGCGATGAATCGCTTTAATGGAAAAGGGGAAGGCTAAAGAAAAAGGTGCTGCCGCGGCCCGGCCCCGGGCTTTCGACCCAGATGCGCCCGCCGTGGGCCTCGACCAGGTGTTTGGCAATCGTCAGGCCGATGCCGCTGCCGCCGCCCGCCTGGCGCGAACGGGATTTGTCGGCCCGGTAGAAGCGGGTGAAGATCATTTGACGGTCGCTTTCTGAAAGGCCGAGGCCGCTGTCTGAAACGCTGAATTGGATAAATTCGGCGTTTTTTTGCGCCGCAAGGGTCACAGTTCCGGCGGCGGGGGTGTATTGCAGGGCGTTGTGGAGCAGGTTGGTCAGCACTTGCAGGATGCGGTCTTCGTCAGCCTGGAGGGGCGGCAGATCGGCGGGCAGGTCCAGGGTCAGCGCGATCTGCTTTTCGCTGAAGGGCCGCGCCAGCCGCTTGATGGCGGTCGCTGCCAGGGCGGCAACGACTACGGTCTGTTTATCGAGCGTATAGGCTCCCGCTTCGACCCGGCTAAGTTCCTGTAAATCGTCCACCAGCCGCCCGAGGCGCTCGGATTCTTGCAGAATTTCGGCAAAAGTAGCGTTGTCTGGGGGCAGAACGCCGTCGATCAGGCCTTCGAGCGAGCCTTTCAGGGTGGTGAGGGGCGTGCGCAGTTCGTGGGCCACATCGCCGATCAGGCGGCGGCGCATATTTTCGGTTTGTTCGAGTTGTTCGGCCATCTGGTTTAAGCTGCCGGCCAGCTGCGAAAGCTCATCTTCGCCCTGCACCTGCACCCGTTCGTCGTAATGCCCGGCGGCGATCCGGCCTGTGGCGCGGGTCATGCTGCCCAACGGCGAAACGATGCGCTCACTCAGGAAGAAACTGACCAGCACGGCCACCAGCGCGGCAGTCAGGCCGGCATAGCCGAGCGATTCAAAAACAGCGTTGCGAAAACTGATAAATTGCATTTGTGCGGCCCCGCCATTCGGGCCGCGGACAGGTTTGCCGTTTTCGAGCATACGCACAACCAGTCCGGTCCCCAGGGCGCGCCGGTTGTAGGCCAGGCGCGCACTGAAAGAGACCGAGAGCAGGGTGACGCCCATCCCGACCAGCAGAATGATCAGGTAGGAGAGCAATAATTTTGAGCGGATGGATTTCATCTTGAGTATGGGCCGTTAAAGTGGTTGGTCTTCAAAGCGGTAGCCGACTCCGCGGACAGTGGTGATCAGGCCCGCGACTCCCAGCTTTTGGCGGACATGCCCAAGGTGGACATCGACAACGCGCATTTCGCCGTAGTAACTGCCGCCCCAAACTTTTTCGAGCAGCTGCTCGCGGGTTAAAACGCGCCCGCGGTTTTCGGCGATGGCGTGCAGCAGGTCAAACTCGAGCGCGGTCAATTCGACAGGCTGATCGTCGACGCTGACGGTGCGCGCGCCGCTGTCGATCCGCACGCGCTGGAAGGAGAGTATTTCGCTGGCGGGGCTGGGGTTGTTCTGGAGGCGCCGCAGGGCGGCCTTGATGCGCGCCACCAATTCGCGCGGGCTGAAGGGTTTGGTGACGTAGTCATCCGCGCCAATCGTCAGGCCGATAATCTTGTCGGTTTCTTCGGTGCGGGCGGTCAGGAGAATGACGTAAACGTCCGATTCGCGCCGCAGGCGGGTCAGCAGTTCGATGCCGTCGATGCCGGGCAGCATCACATCCAGCAGAATCAGGTCTGGTTTGAAGGCCCGGGCGGCCTTCAGCCCCGATTCGCCATCGCTGGCGGTCAGGACCTGGAAGCCTTCGGGCTTGAGGTAGGCGCTGATCAGCTTCAGGATGCCGGGTTCGTCGTCGATAACAAGAATCTTGCTCATGGTTTGGTTATATCAGGGCGGTTGGCTCGGTTTATAAAGGATTTGTGAAGATTTGGTAAAGATGCGGGCCGCGAGAAATGCTCTCGAATGCCTGCGGATTCCCGCTTGTTCGATCCGCCCGGCGCGGTTGGGATTTTCTCTTTTATAAATCAATAAGATGCGTTTCAATCTCGCCTTATGTTCAAGAAGGCTCCTTGTCTGTTTTGCCAGTTGTTCATCATTCAAATCACTTGTCAGCCGCATTCGATCAAGATAGCGGACGATCATTTTTCTGGAAAGTACAATGCGTGTCATCAGGCGGCGTTGGCTTAATTTTTGCCTTACAGACTACATAGCCAAAGAGAGATAGATAAAACTTGATTCTCGTCATTCAAATTTGCCGCATTTGCAAGAGCACCCGATTCTAATTGATCCCAAATTTCTGTAGACATCTTCTTTTCAATAGCTGCACCAATAAAAAAAATGTATGGTGTTGCGCCTGATTCGGAAAATGGTTTTCGAATACGATCTAACGCTGCCTTTGCTGTTTTCCAATGTTCATCTGCTCCCGCTGGGTCTATACCACCTTTTAACTCACCCAACGCAATATACGATTCGGCTAATTTGTAGTTCGTGGCCTGAGCTTCAGCAGGCGAAGTATTGAGAAGGCAAATATCTATGTTGTTTTTTACAAGCGGCACTGTCAAGTTGTAAATTAAGGTTCGATTTCCATATTCACTTTGCCAGTTAAGCCCACGCAACGATAATTCAATATCTGCGTCGTCTTCAGTCATGTCAATCCATTCACGACTTTTGGAATGCTGCCATCGATAATTTATACCTGCGATTGTGAGCGTTGAAAGAATAGCACGGGTTAATTTTCTTTGTGCCAACGCCCCGCCTGCATTTCTCATTGAGCCGCCAAGAGTGTCGCCACGAGTGAGCAAAAAACGAAAAACCAATTCTTCTATAAATTTTGAACCTGCTGGTTCGAGAAAATTTTTTATAAGTCCATTTATGGCTTCTGATTTATCCTGCGGCAATAAGTGAGTAAGCGCTTTACCAGACAACCCCGCAGCAGCTAATAAGCCAGATTCAATTTCTTTGACGCTTACTAATTCGGCGGGCGTTCTGGCTGATGATGCAGCTTTTTGAAGAGTTCGGGCTTCTGCTATATAAGGTGTAGCCTTACGATTCTTTTCCAAAGCCAACGCAACAAACCCCGAACGAGTGGCTTCATACGTTGTTATCAAATCATCACTTGATTGGAGATGGCTTTGATGTAGACTCATGATTTTCTCCAAACATAAACGCATTTTCTCAAGGCTTCTCGTCCGTGTTCGCCCATTTGTTGGCTGCTATTACCTTTTCCGTTAGGTAATACTAAAATGTTTTCAACATAGAAGCCTAGTTTTTCGGCAATACTTGAAAGTATTAAGTCAACTGAAATGCTTACCCCTGCATAGCGAACATTATCGTTAACCATAACGAGTGGGGCATTGGGCTTTAGCACTCTTGCACTTTCGGCAATAACACAAGCCATTTCATAAAAGTATCCCTTGACCATTCTAGGGATCCCGTTGTTGTTTAATATGCCTTGTGCTTTTTGGTCATCTAAATACTTCAAAATTGTTTGTAAAAGCTCTTGGCTATTGGCGGCTTCAATAGCGTTTGTCCAAAGCGGATTAATTGTTAGTAAATCTTTCGCTCTATTTTCTACTGTACAGCTAAGCATTTCTTGGCGAAGTTTTACCAAACCCTTTTCATCAGTATCTAACAAAGCCAACTCTAAAGCATACGTCCGAGTATAGTCATAGCGATTACAGTATGGCGGTGATGTAATAATGGCTTCATAAGAGCCTTCAGGCATTCTGGGTAATATTTCTAAACAAGAACCGCTATACAGAAAAATATTTCCTGGTGTTTTATCTTTAACGTCGAATAAATTAGGTTGTATGGCTGGTGAAAGGTCAGAAGTTATCTCATTAATTTTTTCGGAAATTGCTTCTTCAAAACCGAGAATTTGACCTTTGTTGAAAATCTTTTTACCTTGTTTGCGCCCCGATCTAAAATCCCAACGAAGATATTGTCCATCTTTGCGCGTGTAACTAATTGATTCTAGAACGCAGAATAGAGCAAAACGCAAAACTGCTTGAACTCGGCTGTTTTCTTTTTCGCAAGCAACTAAATATTGCTCGATTGCTAGTTTCGTTTCTTCAGGATACGCGCCTTTAGTAATTCGCAATTCTGGCAAGTCTTCCTTTTTTATGGATTTTTCCCAAATTCGCAAGGCTGACCATCTTTGCAATTTTTCAAAATCATCAGATGTGAATTCTGATTCGATAATTTTCTTGGTGGCAATAATTTGCTGTCCGATTGGCAATAATTCAATTCCAACTGCATCTACTCCCATGGTACTTGCCACAAATAAAGCCGTTCCACTGCCTGCAAATGGGTCTAATATTGTGCCTTCTGAAATTTTGTATTTTTGAAGGAAATGTTCAACCAGAGATGCAGAAAATGCCTCCTTATACTTATACCAACGATAAACAGGACGCGTTTTATTGGCTTGAAAGCTAACCAACGGACGGGTTAGAGATGATTCAATAATCAACTTACCATTAAAGCTTTGCTGCAAGCCTTGGTCAAGTCGATTAATCTCAATTAACTCTGAATTATTATTGCTTACTATGAATTTTTCATCACTGAGTAAATTTAACACTTCCCATGTTCTCCAAGTAGGAATTTTAGAACAAGTATACTATACGGGCTATGTGCTACTGTTTTTTGATTTCTGAGATTGTTGCGCAAAGGACAACCCAATTAGTTAATAGAGCCGCATTATCCAAAGCGGCCGGTAATATAATCTTCGGTGCGCTTTTCTTTGGGGGCTGTGAAAAGCTCATTCCCTGCGCCAATTTCGATTAATTCGCCTTGCAAGAAAAAAGCGGCAAAATCTGCGGTGCGGGCGGCTTGTTGAACGGAATGCGGCACGAGCACAATCGTGTAGCTTTGCTTTAGTTCCTGGAGCGAGGCTTCGACCTTGGCGGTCGAAATCGGGTCGAGGCCGCTGGTCGGCTCATCGAGCAGGATGATTTCAGGCTGCAAGGCCAGCGAACGGGCCAGGCACAAACGCTGCTGCTGTCCGCCCGAAAGGGCAATCGCCGGGTCGTCGAGCCGGTTGTGGACTTCCTCCCAGAGCGCGGCCTGCTGCAGGCTGCGTTGGACGGCTTCCTGCAATTGGGCTGGACGCCGTTCGCCGGCCAATTCCAATCCGTAGGTCAGGTTTTGGCGAATGGACATCGGTAAAACGACCGGGCGCGCAAAAACCATCCCCACTTTGCGGCGCAGGGCGGTCACATTGATTTTGGGGTCGTAGATATCCTGCCCGTCGATCAGAATTCGTCCGGATATTTTTTCGACATCTGCCAGATCGTTGAGGCGGTTTAGACAGCGCAGCAGCGACGATTTGCCTCCGCCGGCCGGGCCAAACAGGACGCTGACAGCGTTGGCGGCAATCTCCAGGTTGATATTGCGCAGGGATTCGGTGCCATCCTGGTATTGCAGGGAGAAATTCTCGATCAAAATTTTCATTTCATTACCACTGACGGCGCGCGCGGGCGCGCGAACGGACAAAATTGGCGAGCAGGTTCATCAGCACCACAAAACTGACCAGGACCAGGGCCGTCCCATATTGAATCTGGAGCGGCATTTCAGGCACCTGGGTCGAAATCACAAACAGGTGATAAGGCAGGGCCATGGTCGCATCGAGGGGCGAGCCGGGCAGGCGCGGCAAAAAGAAAGCCGCCCCCGTGAACAGGATCGGCGCAGTCTCGCCAGCCGCGCGATTCAGGCCAAGGATCACGCCGGTAATGATGCCGGGCAGGGCCTCCGGCAGGATGATGCGCCGAATGGTCTGCCAGCGGGTTGCGCCAACCGAAATTGAAATGGTGCGAAAAGCCTGCGGAACCGCCCGCAGGGCTTCTTCGGCTGTGCTGATGATGACCGGCAGGGTCATGATCGAGAGCGTCAGCGAGGCCGAGAGAATGCTCGTCCCAAATTTGAGAAAGAAGACGAATAATCCCAGCCCGAACAGGCCATAAACCACCGACGGAATCCCCGAAAGGTTGATGATCGCCAGCCGGATCAGGCCCGTTACCCTATTGTCTGCCGCATATTCTGAGAGATAGATGGCCGCCGCCACGCCGAGCGGGACAGAGAAGATGGCCGTCCCCAGCGTCAGGTAAAAGGTACCCACAATCGCCGGCCAAATGCCGCCGGAGCGCATCCCGCCATAGGGGGCCGCGCTCAGAAATTCCCATGAAATTGCGGGCAATCCCTGCACGATGATATACCCAAAAACCAGCAGGATTGGCAGGACGGTCAAAAAAGTGATGCTCGTAAGCAGCGCAAAGCCAAAGTTTTGTACCCGGTTGCGATTCATCAGGAAAGCACCCTTTCTGCGCGTTTTTTCTGCTTGAAAACCACGCTCGAAGCGGTGATGTTGACAATCAGCGAGATCACGAACAAGACCATCCCAATAAAGAAGAGGGCATGATAGTGAACGCTGCCGCTGGCAACCTCGCCCATTTCAGCGGCGATGGTGGCGGTCATCGTGCGGACAGGCGCAAACAGGGATCCCAGGCCGGTCGCCAGGACCGGGGCGTTGCCGGTCACCATCATGACGGTCATCGTCTCGCCGATGGCGCGTCCGACCCCGAGCATGACCGCCGTCAAAACGCCCGAACGGGCCGCCGGGAGCGTTACCCGCCAAATGGTCTGCCAGCGGGTTGCGCCGAGCGCCAGAGCGGCGTCACGGTACGAGCGCGGGACGGAGTCGAGGGCATCTTCGGCGACGGAAACCACCGTCGGGATGGAGATTGCGCCCAGCAGGAGTGACCCGGCCAGGGCGGTCAGCCCGGTTGGCAGGCCCAGCAAAATCCGCAGGTTGGGAGAGAGAACCAGTATCCCCAGAAAGCCAAGCACGACCGAGGGCAGCCCGCCGAGCAGTTCCACCAGCGGTTTAAGAATTTCACGCGCCCAACGCGGGGCAATTTCGGCGATGAAAATCGCTGTCCCCAGCCCAAAGGGGATCGCCACCAGGGCCGCGCCAAGTGTCACAATCAGCGAGCCAGAAATCAGCGGCAGGACGCCGTAATACGATTCAACCGGATACCAGCGCGAGCTAAACAGGTTGCCCAGGTCTACTTCCGCCAGGGTGGGCAGCCCTTCGCGCAAGAGAAAATAAAAGATGAGGGCTACAAAAAGGATGGCCGAATACCCGCAGGCTTTGATCAGGCGGGTCACAATGAATTCGCTGAGGGAGAGGTCTTTTTGCATGGATGCTCGCTGCGCTATGGGGAATTTGGGGCTGTAACCGGCACAAACCCCAGGTCTGCTACAATTTTTTGGGCTTCGTCCGAGAAAATCCAATCGAGATATTTTTTGATGGCATCTTCTGGCTGTCCGGCAGTATAAATGTAGAGATCGCGGGCAATTGGGTAGGCCCCAGAATTAACTGTCTCAATTGACGGGCGCACAAAGGCCGTACCGTTTTTTTCGGCAATTGCCAGCACTTTCAGGTCATCTGGGACATATCCCAGCCCGTCGTAGCCAATTGCGTTGGGGTTCTGGCGCACCTCATGGATGATGCCCTCCGAGGAAGGCAGCAGGAGCGTATCCTGTGAAAAGAGGGTTTTGTTGCCTTCCTGGCCCAGGCGCAAAACCACTTCGAGAAAATAAACATGAGTGCCTGAGTTGCTCTCGCGTGAAAGGCGCACAATCGGGCGATCTTCGCCGCCAAGCTCGCTCCAGTTTTTGATTTTACCGCTGTAGATATCGGAAAGCTGCTGAAGCGTCAGGGCGTTGACGGGGTTCTGGGGGTGGACGATGACCGCGATTGCATCCCGCGCAACCACAAACTCAATTGGCTCAACACCATTGGAACGCGCCGTTTCAAATTCTTCATTTTTAATGCGGCGCGAAGCATTGGCGAGATCAACGGTCTTGTTGAGCAGGGCCGCAATCCCCGTTCCTGACCCGCCCCCGGTAACGGAAATTTGCACCCCAGCGTGTGAGTCTTGATAGGCCTCTGCCCAGGCTAGGGCCAGGTTGACCATCGTATCAGAGCCTTTGTTTTCGATATAAACCGCCTCTTTGCTATCGGGTGAGGCGGTTCGGGTGGCGCAGGCATTTACGAACAAAAGCATAAACAGCATCCAAAAGAGTTGTTTTTTCATCGGGCTGAATTATACCCGCTCCCATTCGGCAGGAAACATCCCATCTCGAAACCTGAAAATCTCTGTTAAAATCGACCTATGTCTGAAGCCGTCTTTTCCATCCAAAATATGAACTTTTACTATGGCGTCAAACCTGCTCTGATGAATATCAACATGCAGGTATTGCCCAATAAAGTTACCGCCCTGATTGGGCCCTCGGGTTGCGGCAAGTCCACTTTTTTGCGCTGTCTGAACCGGATGAACGATACCATCGCCGGAACGCGGGTTGAAGGCGAAATTTTGTTGCGCGGTAAAGATATCTACGCGGACGATATGGATGTGGTTAATTTGCGTCAGCGCGTGGGAATGGTTTTCCAAAAGCCCAATCCATTTCCGCAGTCGATTTATGACAACGTCGCTTTTGGGCCGCGCATGTTGGGGATGAAGACCGACCTCGAAGAAAACATTCAACACAGCCTCGAAGCGGCCGCACTCTGGGATAATGTCAAGGACAAGCTCAAACAGGATGCGATGAGTCTCTCGCTCGGCGAGCAGCAGCGGTTGTGTATTGCGCGCGTGCTTGCCATCCAGCCTGAGGTCATTTTGATGGACGAATCGACCTCGGCCCTCGACCCGATTGCCACCCTGCACATCGAAGAATTAATCGCCGAACTGAAAGAGAAATACACCATCGTGATTGTCACCCACAACATGCAGCAGGCCGCGCGCGTTTCAGATTTCACCGGCTTGTTCTGGATGGGCGAATTGGTCGAATTTTCAGCCACTCAAGATCTGTTCACCCACCCCAAGCAGGAACTGACCGAAGCCTATATTACCGGGCGGATGGGCTAAAAACAGCGGCTTGGGCCAGGTCACATCTAACAAATGTTCCATCCACCTCGTCCTGAGCGGAGGCCCGCCCGATTCTGCGGGCCGCAGTCGAAGGACATTTCCCCGCAAATCGCCCTGCGACTACGCTGAAAAACGCTCCGCTCCCTTCGACTACGCTCAGGGCAAAAAATCTTAATGGGGCATTGTCAGAGTAGTTACAAACAGGCAGCCTGAGATTCCCCGTAGAATCTGTCTCTGAAAAATTTTTATCATGAAAACGCCCCGGTTTTTTTGATAACCTTACAGCCTCATTTCAAGCCAATCACAAAACGATAAAAAATGGGTAAGAAGTGGTAAAACTTGATATTGACTTTTCTTCTTGGGCGAAACCCCTGCGTACGCCTCAGCAACCAGGCGGATCGACAACGCCTCCCCACTCCCCGGAGCTATTATGAGCCAAGCCATCCCGCGTCAGCAAATGCCCCAGCCAAACGACAAGCGCGAAATTTTTGGGTGGGGCATGTACGACTGGGCCAATTCGGCCTTCAGCACCACGGTTGGGACGGTTTTCCTGGGCCCATATCTGGCATCCCTGGCGCGTGAGGCCGCAAAACTTGAGTTTCTTGCCAAGAACGGTTTCGAGTGGACGGAGGCGATTGCGGCCTTGCAGCCGCTGACCGCCAGCCTGGGCGCATTCCACGTCGCCCCCGATTCTTTCCTGCCCTACTGCGTCTCAATTTCGGTCGGTTTGCAAGTCTTGTTCCTGCCCATGCTCGGCGCAATCGCCGATTACTCGCAAATGCGCAAGCAGATGATGCAGGTTTTTGCGACGGTCGGCGCGCTTGCAACCATCGCCCTTTTTGTTGTGACCGGAAGTTTATGGTGGCTGGGCGGCCTGCTTTTCATCCTCGCCAACCTGACCTTTGGGGCGGCGATGGTTTTCTACAATGCCTACCTGCCCGATATCGCCACAGAAGACAAGCGCGACAGCGTCTCGTCTTACGGCTGGGCGCTTGGCTACCTGGGCGGCGGACTGCTGCTGCTGCTTAACCTGATCTTTTATCAAACCCATGAAAGCCTGGGGATTCCAACCGGCCTTGCGATCCGCATCAACTTGGCCTCGGCCGGGTTGTGGTGGCTGGGATTTTCGTTCATCACCTGGGCCAGATTGCGTCCGCGCCGCGCCGCGCGGCCTTTGCCGCCCGGCGAAAATTATATCGGGATTGGTTTCAAGCAATTGGGGAAAACCCTGCGCGAAATTAAGCACTTCCCTGAAACGCTTAAATATTTACTGGCTTATTTTCTTTACAACGACGGCATCCAGACGGTGATTGCCGTTTCTGCCACATTTGCCGCCGCGCCGCTCATCAACGGCGGCCTGGAAGTCGACCAGGGCACGCTCACGATTGTTATCCTGATGATTCAGTTTGTCGCGTTTGGCGGCGCGCTCATTTGGGGCCGTCTGGCGGGCAAAATTGGAGCAAAAGAGTCGATCATTGTCAGCCTGGTGATCTGGTCGGCAGTTGTGATCTACACCTACGTCGGCCTGTATGGCGAGAGCCGGGTCTTTCAGTTTTACATCGTCGGATTTTTTATTGCGGTCGTCATGGGCGGCAGCCAGGCCATCAGCCGCAGCTTGTTTGCCCAGATGATTCCGATTGGCAAAGAGGCCGAGTATTATTCCTTCTACGAAGTTTCGGAGCGCGGCACATCCTGGATCGGGCCGCTCCTGTTTGGCGTCATCAACCAGGCCTTTGGCAGCCTGCGCCCGGCTTTACTGGCCCTGATTTTCTTCTTTATCGCCGGTCTCGTTATCCTGCCTTTTGTCAACGTAAAAAAGGCCGTCGCCGATGTCAAAGCTTTTGACCAGAGGACGCGCGAATAGAAAAAGACGGCCCGCCAGGCTTGGCGGGCCGTCTTTTTTTAGGCTTCCGGGCACAGAGATCAGTCCCGCTTCGGCCAGCGCCCCCGCACGGCCGGGCTTTGGCACGCGGGTTTTTAATAGACTGCTTGCATAAGTGCTACAACAAGCCCTGAGCGGAGCTTCCTTGCTCAATCTCTTACGACTGAGATTCTTGCATAAAAAGCAAGGAATTTACCACGACCCCACAAAATACGCGGGACACGCGGTAACGACAGAACACGAAGCAAGAGCATTTAAGATTTTCCGTAGAGGCCCGTTGTTGCCGTCGTGGTTAAGGGTTTTCTTTTCTGGTTTGTCCGGGTTAGGTTAGCGCTCTCCTGAGCGGAGGGCGGAGCGCCCACAGCGAAGGACGCTCCACTCACCTGCGCCGGCAAGACTTATCCAAGAGGTTTAATTGATTTTATAAAAAGTCCCCGGCTTTTGCCGGGGACTTTCCGTTTCAATGTTTAGCGCCTGCGGTCGAAACTGCCGCCGCCGCGATTGCGGTCATTGCCGCCGTTGCGATTGCGGTCGTTACCGCCGGGCCGGCCACTGCCGCCGGGGCGCGGGCCACCGCGTTTGCCGTCTTTTTCGCGGGCTTCTTCAGCCGTCCAGCCTTCGAGTACGGCCTGGCGTGAAAGCCGGATTTTGCCGGTCGGGTCGATGTCGATCACCATGACGGTGATTTCGTCGCCCATGTTGACGATGTCTTCGACTTTGTTGACCCGTTCGCTGTCGAGCTGCGAGATGTGGACAAGACCGTCCATGCCGGGCAGGATTTCGACAAATG
The DNA here is from genome assembly GCA_034004515.1 of Anaerolineales bacterium. Taxonomy (GTDB): domain Bacteria; phylum Chloroflexota; class Anaerolineae; order Anaerolineales; family Villigracilaceae; genus UBA8950. The sequence goes on from JAVEWN010000065.1 coordinate 15,737, forward strand.
CGCCAAAATCGGCAATCCGCACGACTTTACCGGTGTAGATGCGGCCAATTTCGGCAGTTTCGCCAAGGGCTTCAACACGCTCGCGGGCCAGGTTGCCGCCAATCCCATCGGTCGAGGCGATGTAGATCGTGCCATCTTCCTGCACGTCGATCTTGGTGTTGGTTTCTTCTTGCAGGGCGCGGATGTTTTTGCCGCCGGGGCCGATCAAGGCGCCGATTTTATCGACCGGGATTTTGACGGTGATGATGCGCGGGGCGTGCGGTTTCATATCGGCGCGCGGGGCTGCCAGCACTTCGAGCATCTTGGCGAGGATGAAGAGCCGCGCTTCGCGGGCCTGGCCGAGGGCTTCTTTCATCATCTCGGCGCTCAGGCCGCTGATTTTGATGTCCATTTGCAGGGCGGTGATGCCTGCTTCAGTTCCAGCGACTTTGAAATCCATGTCGCCGAGGTGGTCTTCGGTGCCTTGAATGTCGGTCAGGATTTTGTAGCGGCTGGGAGCTTGCCCTGAGTTTGCCGAAGGGTCGCTGATCAGGCCCATGGCGACACCTGCTACGGGGGCTTTAATCGGCACACCGGCGTCCATCAGCGAGAGGGTCGAGCCGCAGACCGATGCCATCGAGGAGGAGCCGTTCGAGGCCAGGACTTCGGAAACCAGGCGCAGGGCGTAGGGGAAGTCTTTTTCTTCGGGGATGACCGGCTCCAGAGCGCGTTCGGCCAGAGCGCCGTGTCCGATTTCGCGGCGGGACTGTCCGCGCAGGGGTTTAACCTCGCCGGTGGAGTAGGGCGGGAAGTTGTAGTGGTGCATGTAGCGCTTGGTGTCAGTTGGGCTGAGGTTATCCAGCTCCTGGGCTTCGCCGATCGTGCCGAGGGTGGTCAGGGTCAGGACTTGCGTCTCGCCGCGGGTGAACAGGCCGGAGCCGTGGGCGCGCGGGCTGAGATCGACTTCGCACCAAATCGGGCGGATGTCTGCCGGGCCGCGTCCATCGGGGCGTTTGCCGTGGGCCAGGATGCGTTCGCGGACGATGGCTTGTTCGGCTTTGCCAAAGGCAGATTTGACGGAAGCGGCGTTCGGGTAGTTGGCCGGGTCGCTGCCTTCGGCGGGGACGCTCAGTTTGGCAACCACGTCGGCGGCCAGGGTGTCCATGCCTTCGTAAAATTCGTTCTTGCTGAGGGGTTTGTCGAGCAGTTCGCTCATTGGGCCGCTGACCAGGTCAAAGACTTGCTGGTCGAGTTCGGCGTTGACTGGAAAGTATTGCGCTTCGCGTTTGGTTTTGCCGTTTTCGGCCTGCATTTTAAGCTGGGCCTCGATTAGCGGCTGGATGGCTTTGTGCGCAAAATCGAGGGCGGCGGCCATGGTTTCTTCGGGCACTTCGCGCGCGCCGCATTCGACCATCAGGATCGCTTCGCGGGTTCCGGCCAGGCGCAGGTCGAGCGATGAAATTTCCATTTCGGAGTAGGTCGGGTTGACGACGAACTCGCGGTTGACCAGGCCAACCCGGACTGCGCCGACGGGGCCGTTCCACGGAATATCTGAAATGGTGACGGCGGCAGAGGCCGCATTGATGGCCAGCACGTCGATTGGGTTTTCAGTGTCTGCCGAGAGCGAGAACATGATCACCTGGACTTCGTTGCGCATGCCCTTCGGGAAGAGCGGGCGCAGCGGACGGTCGGTCAGACGCGCGGTCAGGATGGCTTCGGTGCTGGGGCGGCCTTCGCGCCGGAAGAACGAACCGGGAATTTTGCCGCCAGCGTACATGCGTTCTTCGTAATCGACGCTGAGCGGAAAGAAATCGAGATTTTCGCGGACGCCGCCCATTGTGGCTGCGGCGAAGACGACGGTATCGCCCTGGCGGACGGTGACAGCGCCACCGGCCTGGTGGGCCAGTTTGCCGGTTTCAAAGCTGATCGTGCGGTTTCCGGTTTGCGCGGAATAGGTTTTTACTTCTGGTTTCATTGAATTGTCTCCTGGATTGCTGTAAGGCGGAATGCTATTCTGCCTTGCTGTGGCTTAGACGGGATAGCCTCCCGCGCCACATATTTTCCCACCTGGTCAGGGACTGAAAGCGATTAACAACGGTATTTTTGCAATCAGGTTTTTTTGCCGTTGTTAGCCCCTTTCAATTCCCAACCGGTGAACGTGTTTTGAGAAAGACCCTAAAGGCCGGGGAGACCTTTAGGGTCTTCATTTACTTGCTTATTTCAGGCGGCGCAGGTTAAGTTGTTCGGTGACTTCGAGGTAGCGCTGGTAGTTGGTTTTGCGCAGGTAGGCCAGCAAGCGGCGGCGGGAGCCAACCATTTTGAGCAGGCCGTGCCGGCAGGACTGATCTTTTTTGTTGGTGCGCAAGTGATCGGTCAGCTGGGTGATGCGCTTGCTCAAGATGGCGATTTGCACTTCGGGCGAACCGGTGTCGGTATCGTGTCGGTGGAAATTGCCAATTACCTCAGTTTTTAATTCCTTTTCGAGTGGCATGACGTGTGCTTCTCCTTTCGTTCAAGATGGTGCAGGTCTCCGTATCCGCAGCGTGAACCGCGCGATAGGACCAGTCACAGGCGAGAGATTATAACATATTCTTGGATGTCGATTTTGCGGAGGCGTGACGTATAATTAAGCGCATGGACGATTTCGATCATTACACCCAACTCAAGCAGGAAATCAATAGCCACAATTACCGCTATCATGTCCTGGATGCGCCGATCATCAGCGATGGGGAGTATGACCGGCTGCTGGTGGAGTTGCGCGCGCTTGAGGCCGCCCACCCAGATTGGGTGACAGGCGATTCGCCGACCCAGCGGGCCGGGGCGCTGCTTTCTGAAAAGTTTGCCAAAGTCCGCCACCCGCGCCCGATTCTGAGTTTGGCAAATGCCTTCGGCGCGCCAGATGCGCGCGCCTGGTACGAACGTATCCGCAAACTGGATGAGCGCGTCGAACGGGCAAAATTCACCGTTGAGCCGAAAATTGACGGGTTGAGCGTCGTCCTCCATTACCGGAACGGAGTCTTTGTGCAGGGCGCGACCCGCGGCGACGGGCTGATCGGCGAAGATATAACGGCCAATCTCAGAACGGTGCGGACGATCCCGCTTCAGATTCCAGTGGACAGTGGGCAGTGGACAGTATCCAGCGAACAATTATCTTTGTTTGCGGGTGCGTCGCAAGAAAATTACCAATTACCAATCCCCAATTACCTGGTCGTGCGCGGCGAAGTCTTCATTAATAATAAAGAATTTGAGCGTTTGAATACCCGCCTGGCCGAAAACGGCGAGAAAACCTACTTAAACCCGCGCAATACGGCTGCCGGATCGCTGCGCCAGCTTGACCCGGCCATCACCGCCGCCCGCCCGCTGACGATTTTGGTCTACCAGGTTGTCGCTTGGCAAGGCGATTCGGCTGCCCAGCCGCCCAACTCGCAATGGCAGCTTTTGAATTGGCTCAAGCAGCTTGGTTTCCCGGTCACGGATGCGGCCCGGCGTTTCGATGCGCTCGCCGAGGCAATTGCCTACACGGAAACCTGGGAAAACCGGCGCGACGAACTGGGCTACGAAGCGGATGGGATGGTCATCAAGTTGGACGATCTGGGCCTGGCCGACGAGTTGGGCATCGTCGGCAAAGACCCGCGCGGGGCAGTCGCGTTCAAATTCCCGGCGCGTGAGGTCACGACCGGCCTGCTTAATATCGAAGTTGAAGTCGGCCGCACCGGCGTTTTGACTCCCAAGGCAGTCCTGGAGGCCGTCGAAATCGGCGGCGTGGTCGTCAAAAACGCCACCCTCCACAACTTTGACTATATCGCCGAGAAGGACATTCGGATCGGCGACCGGGTGCTGGTCAAGCGCGCTGGCGAAGTTATCCCGTACGTGATCGGCCCGGTTGTGGGCGCGCGCTCCGGGGCGGAGGCGGTTTACATTCCGCCCGCGGTCTGCCCGGCCTGCGGCCAGGCTGTCGAACATTTTGAGGGCGAAGTGGCCTGGTATTGCGTCAACGCGGCCTGCCCGGCCCAACTCGTCCGCAAT
>JAVEWN010000066.1:0-13990 GCA_034004515.1 Anaerolineales bacterium
GCTATCTTGAATCCGCTGGTAGATTTCATCGTCTTTGGCAACCGTAAACGGATTCTCGTGGTCGTTTGGGCCAATGGTGTGGGTCAGGATATGCAGGTCTACGGTTGCGGCAATATATTCATCCCTGCTTGTAAAGTGAACCCCCGGGCTAATCGTTCGTGTAAAGCGGGTTGCGGTGCGCAAGACAGCCGCCGAAGCATGATCCAGCCAGATGACTCCGGGGCCGTGTTTTTGGGTTTCATCCTGCCTGGACCGAATGTTTCCGTTTTCAACAAAAATAGCCGGGCCATGAAAGCCTGTGAAATAGGCCATCATCCGGTCGAGAATACCGAACCGGTCTCTGATTTTACGCACGGGCAAAATAAACTGAGAAAATAATACTGTCCACAGAATCAGCCCGCTGGCGAGCAGGGCCATGTCCCAGGCCTCGGATTCAAACTCTCTTCGGAAAGAATCTGCAGTCAGATTGTTTTTCTCTTCGGGAGTTAATTCCACTTCGTAGCCAACCGCGGCAGATTTGCGCTCTTTTTCTCTCCGCAACTGGCCCTCCCGTTCCCAAGTAAAATAGTAGCCCAAAACAACGTAGGCAATCACCATCAGCCCAAAGACGATCAGGGCGCGCACCGCGGGTCGTTCAAAAAAACTGATTTCTTCTTCCATGATGGTCTAATTCTATAACAAAACAGGCCCAAATGGGGAGTTTTCGATTACTGGCCGATTTTTACCTGGATGGCGGTCGATTCGATCCGGCCATCGCCATGGATCAGGCTTAATTGGATGGCATACAGCCCGTCCAGGCCGCTCGTATCCCACTCGCCCAGGATCCCATCCAGGACGGGGGCGGTCATATTTTCGCCGATCAAAACCCAGGAGGTGGGATTCAGGCCTTGCCCATATTGCAGGCGATAGTAGCCAAATCCCTCTCCAGAAGCCGAACCGCGAATTGTGACCGTCCCGCTGATTTGGTCAAACATGGCCGGAGAGGTGATTGCCAGCCCCTTGCGTGTGATAGGCGCTTGCAGGTTGTCGTAACTTTGGGGAGGGGCCGCCAGCCCGGACAGGCTCGCCCAGGCTTGCGCTTCGGGCGGCACCAGCATAAAAACGCGCTCTTCAACCAATTGGGGCGGCGTGAAGACAGTTGCCAGCAATCCGCTTTCGCGGTTAATGGAGACAGCTTTGTAAAGTGTATCGGCCTGAACCGGCTCATACCCAGACAGAAAGACTTCGTTGACCAGGTTGGGGCAGGCCGGGCTGGGCAGCAGCCCGGAAGGATCGCACACCTCGATCAGCGAGACACCGGGCGGACTTTCCCAGCCGGCTGGCGGCTGGTCCTTGCTGACCGCTTGCAAAATGGATGTGAACAAGCCCGAAAGTGCGCGTGAATCGGTTCCTTCGCTCAGCCAGAGCGCGATGGAGCGGGTTGGCGTATAGCCGGTTGCCCAGGCTTCTGTGCCATCGATACTGCGCGACAGTTTCAACGCGGCCGGCCGCCCGAGGTTGTCGCTGCTGAGGATATGATTGATCAGGTAGGCCAGCTGCGGGCTGACGACCGCCGAAATTTGCGGGGGCTTTCGCTCCCAGAGAATTTGCCCGTCCAGGCTGCGGACGGACAGCAAAGCCGGGTTCTCTTCGGCCAAAATGCCGTTTGCGGCAAAAACGCCATAGGCGCGCGCCAGGCCCAGGGCCGAAACCAGGTTTTGACCATCGAGCAGGGCCGTAAAATCGCGGGTATCGCTGAGTTGCAAGCCAAACGGACGGATGGTTTGCAAGACCGCCGCCAGCCCCATCTGATCGAGCAGGGCCTGGGCCGGGGCCAGGGAATCGCCGGTCAGGGCAGCCCGCGCCCGCAGCGGGCCGTAATAAAGACCGTCCAGGTTGGGGATGAAGGGAGCCGGCTGGGGAATATCCCAGACCAACGAAGCGGGACTCAAGCCGCGGCTGAATCCGGTCAAATAGAGGAAGGGCAGCAGGCTGCTGCCGGGGCGGTGTCCAGCTAAAACAGGCGATTCAAGCCCCAGCTGGGTCTCCCCGACGAGCGCCACTATCCGTCCATCGCGCGGGTCAATGATTGCGGCGCTGGCGGCAAGATCTTCGACCCGCAGACCGGGCGGCAGGGCCGGCAGCGCGACGGTCAGCGGACAATCGGACGGGTCATCCTGGCCGGCCAGGCGCGCCAGTTGGGTTTGCAGGGCGCACTGTATTTGGCGCTGGGCCTCGTAATCGAGGCTGGTGATAATTTCCATGCCACCCCGCTCGATGCGCGCGCGGTTTTCCAACTGACTGAGGGCCAGTAACTGAAATGCGGGCGCAAAGCTGCTTTCAGGCCGGGCCGGCCCAAAAAGGAAGGTCTGCTGGCGCGCCAATTCGATCTCTTCGGGCGCGGCGGCCCAGGCGGGCAGTTTTTCGAGCGTCTCCTGCGCGCGCTGGATGGCGGCCTGCGGCGCATCGTGCGGGTTGATCGCGGGCGATTGGCTGACGGTTGCCAGCAGGCTGGCTTCGGCCAGGTTCAGGTCTGCGGCAGATTTTCCAAAATACAGGCGGGAGGCCGTCTCTGCGCCGTAGGCATGCCGGCCATAATCTGCGCTGTTGAGATACCACTCCAGGATTTTCTCGCGTCCAAATTGAGCGGTCATCTGGGCGGCCAGGATGCGCTCGCGCAGAGCGCGCCGGACTGAAGGCGCTTCCTGCCACAAGAGCAGGTCGGCGGCCAATTTTTGGGCCAGGGTCGGGTGAGCTTCAGGGGCATCCCAGCCGCGCCAATCGTAGCCGGGATGGTTGTAAAAGCCGGGGTCGGCCAGCGCCAGGGTAACGCGCACCAGGTCTTCGGGCAAATGGGCCGGCAGACTGGGGTCAAGGGCCAGGTAGGGGCGGGTTTCATCAAAGGGCGATAAAACTGCCAGCAGTTCCTGCCCGGTTTGATCGTACAGGCGGCTGGGCTGGTAGAGCAGGCCGCCCGGCGAATCGAGCAAAATCGGCAGCGCCTCCAGCGCGGGCAAATCCGCCGTCAGGCTGGCATAGCCGAATGCCAGGCCGATCATCCCCAGCCCCAACAAGATCGAAAGGACCAATCCGCAGCCCAACCCGATCTGAGTCAGGCGCTGCCCGCTGGAACGGGCATGCGAGAGGCGGCGTTCGCGTCTTCGTTGCAAAATGGGCAGGGTTGGCATAGCCCTATTCTAATTCAAAACTTCTCCACTATAATGACCCCCATGACAACCCCCTCTTACGACGCAATCATCCTGGGCGCAGGCCCGGCCGGATTCTTCGCCGCCATTCGGGCCGCCGAAGAAAACCCCGCCGCGCGCATTCTGCTGCTTGAAAAAGGCCGCCGTCCGCTCGGCAAGCTGTTAATTTCAGGCGGCGGACGCTGCAACGTTACCCACGCCTGCTTCGACCCGGCCCAACTCGTCGGCTACTATCCGCGCGGCGCAGCGGCCCTGCGCGGGCCCTTCAGCCGTTTTCAGCCCGCGGATACCGTGCGCTGGTTCGAGGCGCGCGGCGTTGCGCTCAAAACCGAAGAAGACGGGCGTATCTTTCCCGTCAGCGACAACGCCTTGACGATTGCCAATTGTCTGGAAAATGCCGCCCAGAAGGCCGGGGTCACGTTGTGGGCACAGTCTGCTGCGCTCGCGGTTCAGCCCGTTTCGGCAGATACAGATCGCGCTGCCCGCTTCCGGGTCACTGTCCGAAGGGCCGAAGCGGGGCTGGAAGAAGAACTGACGACCCGCAGCCTGCTCTTTGCCACCGGCAGCGACCCAAACGCCCAGTCGATTTTGGCCGGCCTGGGCCACAGCCTGGCCGCGCAGGTTGCCTCCCTTTTTACGTTCAACATCCAAGACCCGCGCCTGGACGGCCTGGCAGGCTTATCCGTTCCGCAGGCCGAATTGCGCCTGCTCGAACCGGATGGCGCAAAATCTGGACTTGGCCCGCAGCGCGGCCCGCTCCTGATTACCCACTGGGGCCTAAGCGGCCCGGCAGCCTTGCGCAGCTCGGCTTGGGGCGCGCGCTGGTTGTTTGAATGCCAGTATCAGGCCGGGCTGATGGTCAACTGGGTCTACCCCCTCACGCCCGAAAAAACGCTGGATGCGCTCCAAGCCTATAAAAACGCGCCCGCCAACAGCCGCAAGAAACCGGGCGCGCATCCGCTTTTCGACCCGCTGCCCGCCCGCTTGTGGAAGCATCTGACCGAAGCTGCCGGAATCTCTGAATCCCAGAACTGGGCCGATCTCTCGAAGGCCGTCCTGCGCAAGCTGGCAGAAGAACTGGCCGCCGGGCGTTACGTCATCCGCGGTAAAGGTCAGTTTAAGGATGAGTTTGTGACCTGCGGCGGCGTGGAGCTGGACGAAGTCGATTTCAAGACCATGCAGAGCAAAAAAATCCCCGGCCTGTTCTTTGCCGGGGAAGTGCTCGATATCGATGGCCTGACCGGGGGCTTCAACTTCCAAAGCGCCTGGACAACCGGTTGGCAGGCAGGTGGGGCTTTGCTGGCCTGAAGCCTACCTTTTCGTCAGCCGGTAGCGGATTTCGCGCGGGAGCGGGTAAAGCGGCAGCAGGTCAATCCGGTAGCCTTTTCCGGCAAAGGTCTGCATCAGGTCGCGCGCCTGGCTGAGGATGCGCCGGTCGAACGCCAGCGGCAGGCCGCACAATTCGGCAATCAGCGGGCTGGGATATTTTCCCGTCAGCGATTTTTGAAAGCCGAAATCGAGCTGCCAGGCGTCCAGTTCGCCATAGACCGAAAGAGCCGTCACCAGTCCCTGCTGCAAGTGACGCGCCTCGTGGACGACCAGACTCAACAGGCGCGGATTGTCGATTTTTTCCGGGCTGAAATAAACCGTGTTGATTTTGATGGAACGCCAGGCGGTCCAGGCTGCGCCGACTGCCGGATGGTCTTTGGCAAAAGAGATCGACGTGCGCCGCTCGCGCAGGAAGGTGGCCGTTTGGACGCCAATTTCGCCAGATTTTTTGAGATTTTCAAAAAGTGGGTCAAACCAGGGTTGCTTTTGCATGAGGCTATTATATCTTTTACTTTCGAGAGTTCCTGACAGGGCAAACGCTTAAAATAAACCTTGTTGGAAAATCGCAGCACCTGTTACGGAGATTCTTATGCGCGAACTTGCAGTCATAGGCATTGGGCAAACCAAAGTAGATGAACACTGGCAGAAATCTCTCAAAGACCTGGCATTCGAGGCGGCGATAGCCGCTTTGCAGGATGCCGGGCGTGAAACGGTTGAAGCCCTGTTTGTTGGCAACATGCTCTCGCCCCTCGTGAGCGGCCAGAACCACCTGGCAACCCTGATCGCCGATTGGCTCGGCATTCATGGGGCTGAAGCGGTCAAAATCGAAGCGGCTTGCGCTTCGGGGGCCGCGGCTTTTCGCTCCGGGCTGATGGCGGTCGCTTCAGGCGAAATTGATTCGGCCCTGGTGGTGGGCGTCGAGAAGATGACCGACAAGGCCGGGCGGGATGTGACGGCTGCCCTGGCAACCGCCGCAGACGCCGATTATGAAGTCGATCAGGGCGTCTCTTTTGTGGGCTTGAACGCGCTCGTCATGCGCCGCTATATGCACGAATATGGCTGGAAACATGCCGATTTTGCGCCGTTCAGCATCAATGCCCACGCCAACGCCGTCCACAACCCGTATGCGCGTTTGCAGCATCCGATTACGCTCGAGCAGTTCGAGAAATCGAGCATGATTGCCACCCCGGTCAATTTGCTGGATGCTTCGCCGATTGGCGATGGCGCGGCGGCGGCTTTAATCGTCCCGCTCGAGAAATTGCGGATGGCTGCCAAATACATTCTGGTGGCTGGCAGCGGCGCGGCAACCGATAGCATTGCCGTGCACGACCGGCGTGACCCGCTTTTTCTTTCGGCGGCCTACCTTTCTTCGCAGCAGGCTTATCGCCAGGCCGGGGTTTCAACTGCCGAGATTGATGTCTTTGAACTGCACGACGCCTTTTCAATCATGTCGGCCCTCTCGCTGGAGGCCTGTGGCTTTGCGGAACGCGGCCAGGGGCCTCGCCTGGGCCTCGATAACGAGATCGGGGTGACGGGCCGGGTGCCGGTCTGCACGCGCGGCGGGTTAAAAGCCCGCGGTCATCCGGTTGGCGCAACCGGCATGTATCAGATCGTGGAGGTCATCCAGCAGCTGCGCGGGGAGTGCGGCAAAACCCAGGTGGATGGCGCAAAAATTGGCATGGCGCAGAACATCGGCGGCAGCGGGGCTACCATCCTGACCCATATCTTTAAAAAAGGGTAAGAAAAATGGGCTTTTTTGAAAAAGCCCATTTTTCTTACCAGCCCTGGATGAAGGTTTCCCATTCGTCATTTTCGTCCAGGTGAGAGCCGAAGATGTAGACGGCGCTCGCGGGCGGCTCGTGCGGGGAATGCAGCAGGTGCATGTGGGCGTCGTCCAGCTGGCGGCCCCCCTTGCGGTGGTTGCAGGCCGAGCAGGCCGCGACCACGTTGGTCCAGGCGTGCGGGCCGTGCAGATGGCGCGGGATGACGTGATCGACGGTTAGGGTGGGAGTTTGTTTGCCGCAGTACTGGCAGGTATAATTATCGCGCCGGAAGATTTCTTTGCGGGTCAGCTTGACGCGCACTCTGGGACGATGGACCATGTTTTCGAGGCGGATGACGGAGGGACGTGGAAAAGAGCGCGAAACGGTTCTTATCATTCCGCGTCCATTGGCAACCAGGTCGGCTTTGCCATTCAGAATTAGACCGATGGCGCGGCGCGTGTTGCAGATATGGATTGGCTCAAAATTTGCATTGAGTACCAGGACAGCCTCGTCCATGGCGGCCTCCAGAATGGCCGAATTATAATCCGCTTTGAATATTATGAAGGCCAGGACTTTGCTGAGAAGGATAATTTTTCTGGCGCGGACGTCGCAAGGCTTGCCAGATTTTAGGCGCGGGATGACTGCTTATTTTTTTTGTGGAGGAGGTGGACGATGAAGGTGATGATTGCTGGCGGAAGTGGTTTGATCGGTTCGGCCCTGACCCGCAGCCTGGTCAATGAAGGCCATCAAGTCTGGCTGCTTTCGCGGAAGCCCGCCAAAGTGCAGCCTGGCGAGGGCGTGCGCGCGCTGGAATGGGATGGACGCAGCGTCTACCCTGAGTGGCTGGACGTTTTTTGCGAGATGGACGCGCTGGTCAACCTGGCCGGGGCGACGATTGGTCAGTGGCCCTGGTCTGAGACCCGCAAAAAACAGATTATAGAAAGCCGGGTCAATGCGGGCCGGACGCTTGCCCAGGCTTTTGAGAAGGCTTCCCCGCGTCCGCCGGTTTTTTTGCAGGCTTCGGGGATCGGTTATTATGGCCCCCATGCGGCAGAACCTGTGCGCGAAGAATCGCCGGCTGGCTCTGATTTTCTGGCCCAGGTGGCGGTCAATTGGGAAAGCGCCACCCGGATTGTGGATACGATGGGCGTCCGGCGGGTAATTTTGCGGACCGGGCTTGTCCTGGCGCGCGAGGGCGGCGTCTTGCCCCTGATGACCCTGCCGGTGCGTTTTTTTGCGGGCGGCCCAATGGGGAGCGGCAAACAGGGCATTTCATGGATTCATATTCGCGACCACGTCCGCGCCATCCGTTTTTTGATTTCGAATGAGGTTGCGCGCGGCGCTTTTAATCTCTGTGCCCCCAACCCGGTTTCCAATGCCGATTTCATGCGTGCCCTGGCCAATAGGTTGGGGCGGCCCTACTGGCTGCCCACCCCTGCCTTTGCGATGGGCTGGCTGCTGGGCGAAATGAGCGATTTGCTGCTGACAGGTCAATTTGCCCTGCCGCAGCGATTGGTCAATGCCGGCTTTGAGTTCAATTTTCAAAGTGTGCGCGAAGCGTTTGCAGACTTGTATTAAGCGGCCGGGCAACCGATGCCCGTTGGATTCCCTGTTCTTTTCCCTCTGATTCCAGGCGGTCAGCCATGCAGATTGGCAATGTCCAAAAACTGATTACCATTTTCGAGCAGTCCTTCAAACGGATGGGCGTCCAGGTTTCGCTGGAACGAGTCGAAATGCTGGCTGTCACCATTCACCGCGGGATGACCGCCCAGGCGCGCCATTTTCACACACTGGAGCATGTTTTCGCCTTTGCAGACTCGAATGAGCCAATCAGCATCCTGGCTTCGCTTTATCACGATATTGTCTATCACCAGGTCGACCTGGGCTTTTCGCCGCACATCTGGGAACTGATTTCGCCTTATATTTTGCCCACGGATGCCGGGTTTAACATCAGCGCCCATATTTCAGCGCAAGACCGTCTCGCCAACCTGACCCTGGACGTTTTTGGCTTGCGCCCTGGTCAGCCTTTGATTTCCATGTCGATTCTGAACGAATTCCTGAGCGCGTTGGTCTTGAATCGTCAGTTGGGAGATTTGCTTGGCGCGAAAGAAATCTTGCAGATGAATCTGTGCATCGAAGCGACCATCCCTTTTCGGGGGCGCACTTCAGACGGCGAAAGTTATTTTGAAGTAATGGAACGCCGCCTGCCTGAAATTGCCAAGAAATATGAGATTGACTTAAACGAAGAGGAGATCATCAAAACCTTGCGGATCGCCGTTACCTTTGGCAACAAAGACATCGAGAATTTTGCGGAAGCGGACCCCGGCCGTTTTTTGGATAACACCTGGAAGTTGCTGCCAGAAAGCAACGCTGCCCTGCGCCTGCCGGATGTTTATTCGATTGGCACCTATCGCGAGGCCCTTCAAAAAATGGCCCTCTTCTTCGAGAACCTCGATTCGCAGTCGGTTTTCAACCAATATCGCGGGGTGCCTTCCGACCTCGAATATCAGCAAATGCTGCGCTATGCGCGCATCAATATCGAGGTGGCCCGCGAATATTTGAAGCTTAAAATCCTGTCCATGACCGTCCTCGAAACATTGGCCATCGCAACCGGCGGCGACGCGCCCGTCTCACTCTTCATGGGCGATGTCCCGCGCGAGGGCGTCAGCATCAAGCGCCTCGAATATTTCCTGCCGGAGGTCGAAGATTCTGCCTGGATCGATTATTCTTCGATGATCTACAAACTACTTGAGTCGGGCCGTTCCACGGACACCAGTTTCGACATGAAGAACTCTCCGCTCTCGCTTTTTCTGTATAAAAGCATTGCCCCTCAAAAACTTGAGCAGGACATGCAGCGCGCCCAGCTCTTTTTCGCGGGCAAAATTTCTGCCGATGATTTTTTGATGGGAATGGATCGACCTGTGGTGCGCGCGATTGCCAACGCCAGCGCCATGATGGTTTTCACCCGCCGGGAGGGGCTGCGCAAATACGCCAACCTGGCCTGAATCGCTTTTGTTGTATAATGCTTGGCATGTCTTCAGAAGAAAAGATCTACAAACCCGAACTTTTGGCGCGTCAGGGTGAACGCAACGCCTGGCTTTTTGCCATTCTTGCGGGCATCGCCCTCGCCATTTTGCATTTGCGGGGGGTTGTGCCCTTCTTTTCGTGGATATTCGTCATCTTTTTGGCTTTCTCTGCCTTAAGCATTTCGCTCGGCAACTGGATCGATCGGCGCAGCCTGCTGCGGATTTCTAAAACGGGCCTTTCTTTTGGAAACGGCTTGCGGCAGGTGGACCTGACCTGGCCCCAAATTACCGAAGTGCGGATTGTCCCCACCCGTTGGGGAGAGCAAATTCAGGTGATTGGCGGGCAGTCTCATTTCAGCTTCAACACCCTGGCGGAATTGCAATTTAAAGGCCAGAATCGCACCAAAGTCGGCTTTGCCGGGGGGCAGGAAATCTTAAAAGAAATCTTGAAATCTGGCGGCCTGACCAAAAAACAAGAAAACGACCGCTACACTTATTATTTGCGCGCCTGAAGCCACACGCTGTGAGGACAGGACGCGCCTGCCGAAAACACAGCAGGCGCGTTTTTGATTGCAGCCCAACAGCCTTTCCACACACGACTGTTTTATAAATCATTCTCTTTTGCCATTTTGCAAATTTATGGAGGCAGCACCATGAACATCAACCAACAAGTCGAAATTCTTATGCAGGGAACCGAATACGGCGATCAAAACCTGACCCGCCAGATGGAAAACGAACTGCGCGAGCGCCTGATCGAGGCCGAAAAGCAAGGCCGTCCGCTCAAGGTTTATTGCGGATACGACCCGCGCACTGCCGATCTGCATATCGGCCATACCGTCACCATGCGCAAACTGCGCCAGTTCCAGGAACTCGGCCACGAAGTGACCTTTCTGATCGGAACCTACACCTCCTTAATCGGCGACCCGTCCGACAAGGACAAACTCCGTCCGCTTCTGAGCGATGATCAGGCCTTGGAAAACGCCCGCAGCTACGCCGAGCAGGCTTTTCGCGTCCTGGATCGCAGCAAGACCATCATCCGCTATAACCATGAGTGGCTCTCGCAGCTGACCTTCGCCCAGCTCATCCAACTCGGATCCAACTTTACCATCCAGCAATTCCTGACCCGTGAAGCCTTTCGCAAACGCTGGGACGAGGGCGATGGCATTTACCTGCACGAATTCTTCTATGCCATTATGCAGGGCTACGACGCTTACGCCATGCGCACCGATATCCAGGTTGGCGGCACCGATCAGCTTTTCAACATCGTGACTGCCGCTCGAAAAGTCATGACCAGCCTGGGCGAAAAACCCAATATCGGGATCATCATGGCGATCCTGCCCGGCACGGATGGGATTGTCAAAATGAGCAAATCGCTTGGCAATCACATCCCGCTCAACTCGAATCCTGAAGACATGTACGGCAAGGTCATGTCTGTCCCGGATGCCGCCATGCCGCAGTTTGCCAAGCTCGTCACGCGCTGGCTGCCGGCCCAGGTTCACGCTTTTGAAAATGACCTGAAAAGCGGGATGCTCCACCCGCGCGATGCCAAAATGCGCCTGGCGCACGAAATTAGCGCCACTTATTACAGCGAAGAAGCCGCCAACCAGGCTCAGGATGCCTTCGTGCGCCAGTTTCAGCAGGGCCAAATCCCCACCGAAATGGACGAATATGTCCTTCAGCCCGGCCAGACCGCGCTCGATGTGCTGATTGCTGCCGGGATGGTCGCCAGCAAATCCGAAGGGCGGCGCATGTTCGACCAGAAAGGCGTCAAACTGGATGGCGAAATCCTCGAAAAAGGCGATCTCGAACTGCCCCACCCCGGCGTTTTGCAAGTCGGCAAACGCCGTTTTGTGCGCCTGAAATAGTCGCAGGGAGCGGAGCGTTTTTCAGCGTAGTTGCAGGGTGATTTGCAGGAAAATGTCCTTCGACTGCGGCCCGCAGAAGCGTGCGGGCCTCCGCTCAGGACGAAGGTGATAGGACATTGTCAAGGTAAATACAATCTTTTTGCTTTTCCTTTGTGTACTTTGTGCCCTTTGTGTTTAAAGGTTGAATCTTTTACCAGCCCCAACCGAAAGAAACTCCCCGCGCGGGTATAATTCAGGCGATGACCTCCCCGCGCGTGCTCCTCAGCATAGACTACGAACCCTGGTTCGCCATAACCCGCCGCTACGATGCCCTCTCGGACCCGCAGCAGCGCCGTGATCTCGACGGCGGCTTTACCCAACAGGCCCTCGACCCGATCCTCAGCCTGCTGGGCGACGCCAAAGCCAGCATTTACCTGGTCGGCGAAATTGGCGAGTGGTATCCTGAAATTCCGCAGAAAATCGTCGCTGCCGGGCACGAACTGGGCCTGCATTGCCAGATTCACCGCCCGCTTGTGGATGAAGCTGAACTCGCCAAAGACCTGGCCGCCTCCGCCGCCTGGCGCGCGCGCTACAACGTCCGGGGCTACCGCGCCCCGATGGTCGGCATCCGCGAAGCCGCCTACCCGCTCCTCAAAACTGCCGGGTTTTGCTACAGCTCCTCGATCTATGCCCCTTCCGGCCACCTGCTCAACAAAAACGGCCTGCTTGAATTGCCCGTCAGCACGCTTTCGCTCTTCAAGCGGCCCGTCGAACTGAGCGCCCCGCGCAGCTTTTCGCCCAAACTGCTGGCCGGCGGCGAAGTCCCCTACGGCTCCAGCTTCATGATCGGCCTGATGCCGACCCTGATTCTGAAAATTCTTGAGCGCGAAATCCGCGCCGGACTCAGCCCGGTCATCATCCTGCACCCCTACGAACTCGTCCGCCCCAGCCACTTCCACTCCCGCATGGCGCGCGATCTGGCCCTGCACCCGCTCCTGTTCCCGTTTACCCTCAGAAAATCCAACTTCCTGGCCTCCCTCCTCAAACATTTCCCCGTTTCGCCGCTGCTGACTTACATCGAAGAAACCACAGCCCAATCGCTGGCAGCCCCTCAACCCTAAACATTCAGCCTTTCCACCTTCTCTGCCTCATGCTTCTGCGCCCTCTCACCCCCGACGAACCTGCCAACTGGCCCGATTCCTTAACTCATCCGGCCACCTTCACCGCCCTGGACGCTTGGACCGGCCTGGCGCGCACGATTTACCGCTATCCCGGCTACCGTTTCGAGACCGAAGAAGAAGGCGCCGTCACCGGCCTGCTGGCGCTGACCCACGTCAAACACCCGCTCTTTGGTAATTTTCTGACGACTGCCCCCTTCGGCTCTTACGGCGGATTTGCGTTTACGGACGCCGAAGCCCGCCGCCTGCTGCTGGAAGCAGCCCAAACGCTGGCCGCCGACCTGGGCGTCGATTATGTCAACCTGCGCTTTGCTGCCGCAGACCCCAGCCCGCCCCCCGGCTGGGTTCAGCAGCCCGTCTATCAGACCTACCTGGTCGACCTGACCCCTGACGCCGAAACACTTTTGGAAACCTTCTCCTCCAATCATCGCAACCACGTCCGCAAATCGCTCAAAAAGGGATTCTCTGTCAAATTTGGCGGCCCTGACCTGCTCGACGATGCTTACGAAGCCCTGGCCCGCTCCATGCACGAACTCGGCTCGCCCTATCATTCCAAAACTTATCTAAAAACGATGGCCGGCTTGCAGGGCGATGCGCTCGAATTTGGCGTCCTGTACGCCCCGGATGGCAAACTGGCCGGGGCGGGAGTCTTCATCCAGCACGGCCAGAGCGTCACCAATTTGCACGCCAACATCTTGCGCGCTTATCGCTCTGATTACGCGGGTGAATTTCTCTACTGGCAGGCCCTCACCCGCTACGCCGGGCGCGGATTGAAAACTTTCGATCTGGGCCGCAGCCTGGCCGGTTCCGGCAACGAAACCTTCAAGATGAAGTGGAATCCGCGCCGGCAGGAACTGGCGTACTGGTACTGGCTCAAACCCGGCGCAGAACTGCCCGCCCTCAACCAGAAAAATCCCAAATTTCAGTTTGCGATCTGGCTCTGGAAGCGCCTGCCCGCTTTTATCATCCGCCCGCTGGGGCCGTTCTTAATCAAAGGATTGGCATAACAAACGCTATACTTTGCCCTGCGCTCCGCTCAGGCCCGAATACTGGATACTTGATGGCCGAACTGATCCCCCTCTCGCAACTTCCCCCGTCCGCCCTGCCGGCCCTGGCCGCCCTGCACGCCGCCAGCATGGCGACCCTCCTGACCGATCTGGGCCGCGACTTCATCCTGCGCTACTACCAACTCGCTCAAGCCGACTCATCTGTAATCGCTTTTTGCGTCTTCGCATCCTCCCCGCCCTCTCCCCAATCCCTAATCCCTAATTCCCAATCCCTAATCCCCACTCCCCACTCTCCAATTCCTACTCCCTACTCCCTACTCCCTAATCCCCAATTACCAATTACCAATTACTCATCCCCAATCGCCTACGCCCTCGGTTCTCCCAACCCCTCCGCCCTGAACGCCAAACTGCGCCAGCGGTTGGCCTGGATTGCCGCCCAACTGCTCAAACTGGCCTTCAGCCGCCCCGGCGTTCTTCTGCAACTGGCGCAATCTGTTTTGGCTGCCTCCGAAGCCAACAGCCTGAAACCCGGCCAAATCGAACTGACCTATATCGGAGTCGCCCCCGAAGCCCGCGGACAGGGCCTTGCCAAAACCATCCTGGCCGTCTTCGTCGAATCTGCCCGGGCCGCGGGCTACACCTCCGTTGCCCTCAGCGT
>JAVEWN010000066.1:14090-19482 GCA_034004515.1 Anaerolineales bacterium
GCCAAATCGAACTGACCTATATCGGAGTCGCCCCCGAAGCCCGCGGACAGGGCCTTGCCAAAACCATCCTGGCCGTCTTCGTCGAATCTGCCCGGGCCGCGGGCTACACCTCCGTTGCCCTCAGCGTCGAAAGCGACAATTCCGCCGCGCTTGCCCTCTACACCAAATTTGGCTTTACAATTACCCAAACCTTCGCCGAAGGCCGCTACCATCGCCATCGCATGGAATTGCCTTTGGATATTGAAGGATCGTAATTTGATAGCCGATACTCGATACTCGAATACTCGATAGCCGATACTCGATGCTCGAATACTCGATTACTCGATAGCCGATACTCGATACTCGAATGCTCGATAGCCGATACTCGATACTCGAATGCTCGATAGCCGATACTCGATACTCGAATGCTCGATAGCCGATACTCGATACTCGATACTCGAATGCTCGATACTCGATACTCGAATACTCGATTACTCGATTACTCGAATAACGATTATCAAGTATCCAACCACCAGCCCCTAATCCCTAATCCCCACTCCCCAATCCCCCCCCATGTCCCTCCGTACCCGACTTTCATCCATTATCCTTCATCCATCCTCCTTCCTCCTCGCCCTCGCCATCCTGGCCTACGCGCCCTTCTTCTGGGAGCGCGGCTTCTACTGGGACGAAGCTCCCTGGACCTGGATTTACTACCGCCTCGGCCCGGCTGCCCTGACCCAAACCTTCTCGACCAGCCGCCCGTTTTGGGGACTGATCTACCAGTTCATGCTGCCGCTGGTTGGCCCGCAACCCTGGGCCTGGCAGCTGCTGATGATCCTCCTGCGCTGGTTGAGCGCCGTCCTGGTCTGGAAACTTTTCAGCCGCATTTTTCCTCAGTCGCGCCTGCCGCTCTTGGCCGCCGCGCTTTTCCTGGTTTACCCCGGCCTCGGCCAAAACTTCATCGCCTTGATGTACACCCATTTCTACATCGTTTTCAACGCTTTTTTGCTTTCGCTCTATTTCAGCCTGCTCGCCATTCAGAAACGCGACTGGCGCTGGCACCTGCCGGCCCTGGCGCTCTCCGTCGTCAACCTGCTGACGATGGAATACTTCTACTTTCTGGAGTTCTTCCGTTTTCTGCTCATTTTCATCCTTCTGGACCAGGCTTTCAAAGCCAGAATTTGGCGGGCGGCGCGCGCTTATCTGCCTTATCTGTTCACTTTCCTGGCCGTCACCTTTTGGCGCGCCTTTTTCTTCAGCAACCAGAACGCCAGTTACAGCTACCAGACCCTGACAGACCTGAAAACCAACTTCCTTTTTGGGATTGGAAAATTACTCTGGAACATGCTCCAGGCCTTTTGGACGACCCTCCCCGCAGCCTGGCTGCTGCCCTTCGAGCCGGTAAACACCTCCAGCCTGGGCCTGTTTACCACAATCGCGGCTTTTGGCCTCGCCCTGGCCGCCACCCTCCTGAGCGGCCTCTATTTCCTGCGAATCTCGAATATCAAATCTCGCATATCGAATATCGATTTACCAATCACCAATTACTCTTTTCTCATCCTCGGCCTCTCCGCCTGGATGCTCGGCGGCGGCGCGCTCTGGCTGGTCGGCGAGCGCACCCTGCCGCAGCTCCATTTCTCTGCCGATCGGTTCAGCCTGCCCTTGATGCTTGGTTCCAGCCTGATTTTGGCGGCCCTGCTGGGGCTTTTATCGCGTTTCCCGCGCCTTCAGTTGACGCTCTTGGCCCTTTTGATTGGCTTCTCGGTCGGCGAACAGTTTCAAATCAACGCCCTCTACCGCCGCGATTGGAATACCCAGCGGGCCTTCTTCTGGCAGATGTCGTGGCGGATTCCTTCGCTTCAGCCTGGCACAACCCTGCTTTCCAATGATTTGCCGCTGACCGTCTTCAGCGACAACTCACTCTCCGGCCCGCTGAATTGGATCTACAACAGCACCCTGATCCAGCCGGTTGCCGGGCTGGAGGGCCAAAGCCGCGACCCTGGCATGAACTATATCCTGTACTACGCCTCCGTCCGCACCCAGGAAGGCCGCGCTCTGGGGCCTGACCTTCAGCCCGGGATCACTTTCGAGCAAAACTATTTGGCGGCCACTTTCCACGGCAGCACCTCTCAGATGCTCGTGGTCAACTTTTCACCGCCCGGCTGTTTTCGGGTCTTAGACCCTGAGATCGACCCGCTCAACCGTCTCCTGCCGCCCGAATTGCGCGCGGCGGCTTTCCTCAGCCGCCCGGCCCTGATCGGCGCAGACGGAGCGCTGGCCCTGCCCGATTTCTATGGGACGGAAATCCCACGCGGCTGGTGCTACTACTTCTCACAGGCCGAACTGGCCCGCCAGCGCGCCGATTGGCAGGCCATCCTTGGCCTCTACCGGCAGGCCCTGGCCCACGGCGACAGCCCCAACGACCCGCTTGAGAACTTTGTCTTCATTGAAGCCCTGGCCCAGAGCGACCAGTCCCAAAAGGCCCTCAGCCTGACTCGCGCAACGTATCGCGTCTCACGCGAGTTTATGCGGCCGCCGCTGTGCGCCTTGTGGACGCGCATTCAACGCGATTCGGCTTCCGGGCCGGAGCGCGACGAGATGACTGCCGCGGCCCGCGAACTACTCGCCTGCCCATAGTCGCCGGGTTTGGAGGCAGAGCCAGAATCAAACTGTCCCCGGCCAACCAGGCGGGGACAGTTTGATTCTGAGAAGGGATGCTTACTTTTTGGCGCGGTTGATGGCGTCCATCACCGCTACGGCTGCCATTTGGACGATGTCGTTGACCTCGTCGCCGGTTTGCAGGACATGCACCGGCGCGCCTGTGCCGAGCAGGATCGGGCCGATGGCTTTGGCGTTGCCCAGGCGCGCCAGCAGTTTGTAGGCGATGTTGGCGCTTTCGAGCGAGGGGAAGACCAGCACATTCGCCTCGTTAACCGCGCTGAACGGGAAGCGTTTCTCGATGATGTCGGCCATGACAGCCGTATCGGCTTGCATCTCACCGTCCACGGCAAAATCGGCCCGGGCTTTGGTCAGTTCCACCGCTTTGCGGACTTTGTCTGAGTGCGGATGAGGGGTCGAGCCAAAGTTGGAGAAGGAGAGGAAAGCCACCCGCGGTTCAAGCTCCAGTTTTTTGGCAAATTCAGCCGCCAGGCAGGCAATTTCGCTCAAATCCTCGGCGCTTGGCTCGATGTTGACGGTCGCATCCGTGAACAGGAAGGTGCGGTCGCCGATGATCATGATGTAGACTCCGGCGGCTTTGCCGTTTCCGCTTTCAGCTTTGTGAATTTGCAAGGCCGGGCGGATGACTTCAGGGTACTCGTAGGTCAGCCCAGAGACAAAGGCGTCGGCGTCGCCCAGCTTGACCATCATCGGGCCAAGCACGTTCGGGTTGTGGATCATTTTATTGGCATGGGCCAGCGTCAGACCCTTGCGCTGGCGCAGCTGGTAATAGGCCTGGCTGTATTTTTCCAGTTTATCGAAGCGGTCCGGGTCGACCACTTCGGGCTTGAAGTTCAGGCTGAGCAGTTTTATTTTTTCGCTGATGATCTCGGGCCGGCCAATCAGAATCGGTTGGGCGATGCCCTCATCCAGCACCTGGGCGGCGGCCCGGATGATTTTGGTCTCCTCGCCTTCGCCAAAGACCAGCCGTTTGGTGGCTTTGCTGGCGCGGGCTTTGTTCATGATGAAGTAGCGCACGCGCTGACCCTGCCCCTGGCGGAAGGCCAGCTGCTCGCGGTATTCGTCAATGTCGATCTTCTTGCGGGCCACGCCCGAATCCATGGCCGCCTTGGCAACCGCGGGCGCTTCCCAGAGCAGGACGCGCGGATCGAGCGGGGTTGGGATGATGTACTCTGGCCCAAATTTCATACTCTCGACCCCATACGCGCGCAGGACCGAATCGGGCACGTCTTCCTTGGTCAGGTTGTAGAGCGATTGCGAAGCGGCGAATTTCATCTCTTCGTTGATCGCCCTGGCGCGCACGTCCAGCGCGCCCCGGAAAATAAACGGGAATCCGAGCACGTTGTTAATCTGGTTGGGATAATCAGAGCGGCCTGTCGCCACAATCGAATCGGGCCGGGTTTCTTTTGCCAGTTCATACCTGATTTCCGGGTCGGGATTAGCCATCGCAAAGATGATCGGCCGTTCTGCCATGGTTTTGACCATTTCGGGCTTCAAGACATCCGCTACCGAAAGCCCGTAAAAGACATCGGCCCCGGCGACGGCGTCGGCCAGGCTGCGGTGGCCTTTGTCTTCGACCGCCAGCAGCTCCTTGTACTTGTTCATGCCCTCGCTCCGGCCCTTGTAGACGACGCCCTTTGTATCGACCAGCATGATATTTTCGCGTTTAACGCCCCAGCGGATCGCCAACTCGGCGCACGAAATGGCCGAAGCCCCCGCGCCTGAGATCACAATCCGAATCTCGGAATGCTTCTTGCCGATAAATTCGAGGGCGTTGGCCAGCCCGGCAGACGAAATAATGGCCGTGCCGTGCTGGTCGTCGTGGAAGACCGGAATATCGAGCATCCCTTTCAGGGTTTCCTCGATGTAGAAACATTCGGGTGCTTTGATATCCTCCAGGTTGATTCCGCCAAAGGTGGGCGAAATGGCCGCCACCACTTGGATGATCTCGTCCGGGTCGTGGCTGTTGAGCTCGATGTCGAAAACATCCACATCGGCAAATTTCTTAAAAAGCACCCCTTTGCCTTCCATGACCGGCTTCGAAGCCAGCGGCCCGCGATTTCCCAGCCCGAGGATGGCCGTCCCGTTTGAGACGACCGCGATTAGATTGCCCTTGGATGTGTATTCATAGGCCAGTTCGGGGTCTTTTTCGATTTCCAAAACAGGGTAGGCCACACCCGGCGAATAAGCCAGGCTCAGGTCGCGCTGGGTGTCCATCGGCTTGGTCGGCACAACCGCCACCTTGCCGGGCTTGCCCTTCAGACGGTGATACTCCAGCGCATCTTCACGGGTGATCGAAATTTTCGGCATCTTTTGAGTCTCCTTTGGGAATTTACCAAGAATAGCACAACTTAATATCTTACGACTGAAATTCTTGTACAAAAAGCAAGGAATTTACCACGACCCCACAAAATACGCGGGACACGCGGTAACGACGGAACACGAAGTAAGAGCATTTAAGATTTTCCGTACAGTCCAGTTGTTGCCGGCTTGCCCCCTGTTCTTTGCGGGGTCGTGGTTAAAGGTTTTCCGTACAGTCCGGTTGTTGCCGGCTTGCCCCCTGTTCTTTGCGGGGTCGTGGTTAAAGGTTTTCCGTACAGTCCGGTTGTTGCCGGCTTGCCCCCTGTTCTTTGCAGGGTCGTGGTTAAAGGTTTTCCGTACAGTCCGGTTGTTGCCGGCTTGCCCCCTGTTCTTTGCAGGGTCGTGGTTAAAGGTTTTCTTTTCTGGCTTGTCC
>JAVEWN010000168.1:0-4057 GCA_034004515.1 Anaerolineales bacterium
TTCGTGGGGCGTGGATAATCACCTGACCGCAATTGTAGACGGCATATCCTCCAAGGCGACAACCTTTATCAAAGGGCTGGTGGGCGGTATTGCCAACATTACCATCGGTATCCTGTTTTTCAATACCGCAGATTTATGGCAGGGCCAGAGCCTGCTGGCGATCTTGCTGGGTATGGTTGCCTACGGTTTGAGCATTGTGCTGTACATCTCGACAACACACATTATCGGGGCCACACGCGGCCAAATCTTGTTCAGCACATCGCCATTGTGGGGCATCCTGGGCGCTGCTTTGTTGCTGGCCGAACCAATTACCTGGACAACGGTTCTGTCTTTTGGCTTGCTGACGGTGGGCATTTTTTTCTCAACTGTCACCGGGCATAGTCATGACCATGTTCACGAAGAAACAGAGCATATCCACCTGCACAACCATTCCGATGGTCATCATTTCCACGAACACTTTGGGCTAAACAAAGACGCATTGCATGTTCATATTCACTCCCACCCAGACCGGGCCCATGGGCACGATCATTTTCCCGATTTGCACCACAGGCATGACCATTAATCCCTGCTGTAAATCTATGCTGGACGAGGAGAGAGAGCACATGAACCGAAATCGCCATCTTTTCCTGTTCGTCGGTCTGTTTTTGATGCTCGCGGCATGTGCGCCTGGTGCCAACAATATGCCCGCCATGTTGGTCGTTACCGAAGCGCCAACCTGGTACCCATCCCTGACGCCGATAAGAACGCCAACCCCGACCCTCGCCCCAACCGATACGCCTCCGCCGCCGACCTACACTCCGGTTGTGATTCCCACGCAAGATATCTTGGAAAGATTTTGCCAAAGCGATAACTATAATTTGAGTCCGTATTGGAGTTGTTCTTGTGGAAATTACACAGAAACCCGACTGCAAGACGACTACATTACCGAGGCTGAAATTTTTTCATCCAAGCGTTCCATCCAACCAGGATTGTGCGACGTAAGCGTTCCACAAGGAAAGTACGAATTGACCCTGCCCGATGCCTGGTTTTGTGCAGCGCACGGACATTATCTTTATGAGAACCTTTCCTGCGTAAACCAATCCCGCGAATCCTTTGGACTGCGCTATGTATACTCCGAAGTACCGGCCCATATCGCCGACCAGGCCATAGCCATCATTGGCGAAGGCGGCTGGACATCTTATAAACCTGTGGTTGGCAGCAACGAAAATGTTGTTTGGCGGGAGGCGAAAACCATCCAGTCCAAGTTTGCGATTCGAATGTTATCGCAAGTGGATGGCGACAATATCATCCTGCGCTATTTTTTTAAGCATGAGGATCGCGTCTATGTGTTCGCAACCAAATTCGAGAAGATGGAACATTTGCTGGCAACCTACAATTTCGATTTTGATTCCCCGGAGTTCGCGGCTTACATCGAACTCTTTGAAAGCGCCATTGCCTCCATGCGTTTTGCCGATTGAAAACCAAACCCTTTTTCCTGCTCCCTCTTTTCTTTTTCATTGTCGCCTGCCAGCCTGCCCCCGCTCCGACAGTTGACTTGCCTTCTCCCGGCGTTCAGGTCGTCACGCTAACCGAACCGCCCATCGTCACGACGCCACCCACCAGCCTCCCCAGCCCAACACCCCAAAGAGACATCATCTTCCCCTATACCATCGCCGGATTGCGCGAGCGTGACTATCCCGCCGGGGAAATTCGAGTCGGCGCGCCGCTGCTTGTCACCGACGCCTTTACCCGGTACCCGATTGCATACACAAGCGACGGCTTGACCATCACCGGCATCCTGCAAGCCCCGCCGGGAGATGGCCCATTTCCCGTCATCGTTCTCAATCACGGCTACTACAACCGTGCTGAATACCGCTCCGGCGACGGCACCGACCGTATTGCCGAAACGCTAAACCAGCACGGCTACCTTACTGTCTCGTCTGATTTTCGCGGCTGGGGTGGCTCGGATTCCGGCCCAAGCTTGTTCCACACCGGGTTGGTGGTGGATGTCATGCACCTGCTCACGGCTATCCCCTCCCTGCCACAGGCAGACCCGCAACGGGTTGGGATGCTCGGCCACAGCATGGGCGGCGGCATTACCACCAAAATCCTGACCCTGGAAACGAGCCTGCGCGCCGCCGTCTTGTATGCCCCCAACTCCGCTGACGATGCCGACCTGATAGCCCGCTGGGGCTATGGCTGTATTGGAGACATCAGCGTAGCCCAATGCAATTCTGCCGACACGCTCCCAGCAGAACTGCCCGTCGAGTTGCTGGGAGCCTACCGTCAGGCCGCCCTCTATTCGCAGCGGATGCGCGAAATTGCCCCCATCAATCACCTGGGCGGCATCCGCATCCCGGTTCAAATCCACATCGGCGAAGCGGACGGAGATTACATCGGCAGCACCCCGCCAGAGTGGTCGTACAAACTTTATGATGCCTTGATTTTGGCAAACGTACCAGCCGAGTTGTTCCGCTACCCCGGCCAGCGGCATTCGTTTACAGATCAGGGACGCGAATTGTTTCTGGAGCGGGTTGTGGAGTTTTTTGACCTGCACATAAAAGCCCCCTGATTTCATCCGATATATCACTTTGCCAGGGCATCCAAGGCCGGGCGATACTCGTCAATGAACTCCGCCACCTGGCGCGCGAATTCTTCGTCCACGCCTGGCACAGCCTGTTGCATCGGGCGAATCACAATCTTGCCATCTTCCAATGCCACCGAAACATCCGAACCACTCGAAAGTTCCAGGGCATCCAATATTTGTCTGGGCAGGGAAACCACCAAGCTGTTGCCAGTTTTGAAGATTTTTCGTAGCATAATTTGCATCCAATCCTGCTCTGCATTTACAACGTAAATATATCCCAACATACATTTGATTCCAAATCAATTTGAAGCAAGCAAGGCCGCCCAGTGTATCCAGACGCTCGGGCGGCCTTACTTTATTTTTATATCACCTGCTTTACATCCACATAACTCCCCATCACATCGACACGGTTGTGACCGAGAGCCTGTGAGACAGCCAGACGCGCTTCCATGTCCGGCTTGCCCTGCTTGCGTAGTTTTAGATACTTGGCCTGGGCGTAGTTGGAGCGCAGGCGGTGCAGGCCGGAAACCTTGATACCCAGTTCGCGGGCGGCGTTGCGCACCGCCTGGTAGAAGGCCGACTTCCAGGAGACACTCGGAGTGAACAGGAACTCCTTGGACGCGTTCAACTGCTCCGCCAGGTGGGCCGGCAACTCCACGAAGCGGATCTTGCCGCCCTTTCCTTTGATGTGCAGTTTCAGGTTTTCCGTGTCCACATCATTGCCGCGCAGGCTGGCAATCTCGTTGCGGCGCAATCCGCATTCGAGTGCCAGGGCGGCAGGCAAGGCGAAGACCGAACCCTTGGCCTGCATGTGGGCGATGATGCGCGGCGCGTCTTCGGGCAGGTAGCCAAAGCGCGGCGCGCGGACGTTGCCGTCCTCGCGGTATTCGCGGATGTGCTCGCGCAGTTTGCGGCCAATCGGAGACCAGCCCTTGATCCAGCGCCGGCGGCGCATGGCCTGGTGCAGCATGTTCAGGGCTGAGAGCAGTCCGCGCAAGGTGGCCGGGGCTTTGTCTTGATAGTAGGTATCAAGCGTCAGGATAAGGGTATTGTAGTTGAACAGGTCGCGCAGCATTTTTTTGCCGGTCAACTCGCAGGCACGCTCGAAGAACACTTTGGTAGTTTCCTTGTACGCCTGGAGCGTGCGATAACTGAAAATGTGCGGCAGGGTGCGGTTGGCTTTACCCTTGCGGCGCACGGCCTGTTTGATGGATGTCACCTGGTGCGCAGCTTTGTAAGCCTGCTGGGTTTCTTCGTCCATGTAGACGGTTTCCAGAGCGACGTGCGTCTGGTTGACAATTGATGGTTTTCCCATTTGGATACATCTCCTTCGTCGGCACTAAAGCCGCTTTTGGTCTGTTTGTAATAAGTTTTTAGCGTTAAGCAGGGCGCGCCGAATGGTGCTGGCGCTAACAGCGGGTATTGAGTATCGCTGGCAGTGGCTCCCGCAAGCCCGTTCTGGGCTGCCAACGGACGTTCCCACATGACCAC
>JAVEWN010000169.1:0-4018 GCA_034004515.1 Anaerolineales bacterium
GAAGTGCTCAATCCCTGCGGCGAGGGGATCGGCTGTCCACTTCGACAGGCTCAGTGCGGCGCGCGTGGAGGGGAGGGTGATAACGTCAGCAAAGCGGATGAGGGTCATAATCTTGCCAAAAATTCTGCCGGGCGCAGGATGGGGATGTTTTCAAAGGGCGTCAGGGTCAGCAGGCCGGCGTCGCCAGAAACGATGCAATCGGCTTCGGACGCCAGGGCGGCTTCGATGAACTTGTCATCTTTGGGGGTCGCGGCATAGGGTCACTTTTTGGGTTGGCATCACAAGTTCACCGCGCAGGCGGATCAAGTTGACCAGCGCGGTGATGTCATCCGTCTCAATATGGTATTTGGCGCGGAATTTTGCCCGCCCAAGCACATCAATAATCTCGACCATGATATCGGTCGTGTAAATGGCGGCAAATCGTCCGTCTCGCAGGGCGCGTAAAACGTCGCCTGTTGTCCCCTGCTTGCGGATGAGGGCGCTGACCAAGACCTCCGTATCAATCACAGCGCGCATGGGCTAGCCCTGTCTTGCCGCTTTGATGTCGGCGGCAATTTCATCTTCGTTAAATTCCGCGTTCACTTCGGCGAGACGCTCCCAGACCTTGTCAAAGCGTGCCAATGCTTCACCTTCCTGCAATTGCTGGTAGCGCAGATAGTCTTCGTAAGAAATCAAGACCGCTTCCGGGCGCGAACCGCGTGTCAGGATGACCGGGGTGCGCTTGCTGACCACATCATCGAAAAACGAGCGGAATTTGCGCTGGAGTTCGGTTACGCCAATAATTTGCTGCATATCAGGTTCCTTTCTACATATCCTGATATATATTGTAGCATGTATCGATCTCCTTGTGAGCGGTTTGTGCGCCTGCAAAGGCAGGAGAGTAATCCCCGGTTTGACGGGAAAAACTTGTCGAGTAGATTTACCGTTTTATTGGAGATTACTTCGACGGGAGAGCGCCGTCTTGCAATGACACATCACGTGATCGTTTTTAATAATCTTTCGACAGATTCTGCCAAACCTTCCGAACTCTCATCCCACGCCCGCACCGCTTCCCGCAATCCATCAGCGGCATATTCACCTTTTTCCTCGCTGATGCTCTTGCCACGAACATACAACGGAATACTCAAATTGCCATCATTAGCGCGGATTTCGTCCTGGGTTGCCACCTTCGCAAAGCCGTCCACATCCGCGAAGGCGTGATAGGCGTCCGCGATGCGCTCCTGGTGTTCGGGTTTCAAATAGCTCATGCTGCGCTCGCGGGTCAATTCGTCCACGGCGTTGATGAACAGCACTTTCCCGCGCCGTGCGGCGGGCTTGTCCATCCGGCAAATCACGATGCAGGCTTCCATCGGCGAGTTGTAGAACAGGTTGGGGCCAAGGCCGAGTACACAGTCCACCAGGTCGGCGTCCACCAGTTTCTGGCGCATGTCGGCTTCTTCCTTGCGGAACAAAACGCCGTGTGGGAAGAGAATCGCGCACCTACCCCCCGCTTCGACTGCCACTTCGCTGTCGCTCAGTGTCCGCTCAGCGCGAGACAGGCTTTTCAGGATGTGCTGGAAAAAGGCATAATCCGCGCGGCCCTGAGGTGGCGTGCCGAGGAAGTTGCGCCCCCAAACGTCACTTTGCCAGGCTTCGCGGTTCCATTGTTTGATCGAAGAGGGCGGGTTGGCCAGCACCACGTCAAAGGTTGCCAGGCGGTCATGCTCCGTGAAAACGGGATTTTCGAGCGTGTCGCCGCGGGCGATGGCGAAATCGTCCACGCCATGCAGGGCCAGGTTCATGCGCGCGATGGAGGCGGTCATGTGGTTGCGCTCCTGCCCGTAGAGTTTCAGCGTGCGGTACTCGCCGCCCTTGCGTTTGACTTCATCCAGGGCAGAGATTAGCATTCCACCCGTGCCACAGGTCGGGTCGTAAATCCGCTCGCCCGGCTGGGGTTCGAGCAGCAGGGCGGCATGTTCGCGCACATCCAATAGAAATTGAGCGCTGGCAGATTCAGGATCAGGCGCATTGCGGGCGCTGAAAATCTCTTCCAGCTTGCGATGCAGGTCCGGCCGTTTGACCAGCCCGACGCCAGGGTTGACTTCGTGCATCCAGAGTGCAAGCAGGGCCAGCACGCGAGTGGTCTGGACTTCTTCCAGGTCGCGGCCGGTCGCGCGTCCGCTCATGCTGCGGGCGCGGTTCCAGGTGCTGAGCAGGGTTTTGACGTACTGGTCACACAACTGCACGCGGCGCTCAGGTAGGGTCACGCCTTTGCGCTTCATCAGGGCCAAAATGGTCAGCACAGGAGCGGGTTGGCCGCCAGGCGGCGCACGCCGTCGTTGGTCTGCATGGCTTCGAGCAGTTCGCGGCGATCCTGTTCGGCATCGTGGCGGGCCACGACGGTATCGCCCAGTGCTTGCTTTTCGATGGCGCTTGTCCAGTGACTGATGAACTTGGCGATTTCATCGTCGTCAAAGTCTACCAACGTACATTCGGCCATGCTGTCGGCCACTGAGCGCACGGCGCGGTAGCCCACCACGCGGCTGGTAAGCACAAATTTATTGCCATTGCGGCGGTGGGCGCTGTAAAAATCGGTGACGCGTTCGACGACCGTATTGCGCAGGGCCAGGTCTTTGACTTCGTCCAGACCATCCAAGAGCAGCAGGGCTTTTCCGCTCGCCAGGGCTTCGGTTAGCATCGGGCCTAGCGGAAAATCACAGCCGATGTTGTCAAAATATTCGCCAATAAAGGCATCCAAGCGGATGTTCTTTTCGACCAGGGCGTTGGCGTAGGCGGCCAGCGGCAGCAAAATCGGCAGGCGGCCATCCAGCCCGAGCGATTGGCCTTCGCCGCGCGCCAGTTTGAGCGCCAGGAATTTCAGGAAGGTGGTTTTGCCTGCGCCGGGGTCGCCCAAAATAATGACACCGTCTTTGTCTTTGAGAATGTCGAGTAATGGCTGCGGCTCGCCCAGGCGCATGGCTTGCAGGGCTTCGGGGTTATCTGCGTCGGCCTGGCGTCCGGCCAGTTTCAGGCTGCGTTCCCAGGTTTCACCTTTGGGCACCTCGCGGCGGGCCTTGAGCGGCACATACAGATCGAGCAGTTTCAACTGCATGGGTACGTTTTCGGCGGTGCCCATGCCTTTCATGGTCAGGTAAGTATGGCGGTCGTGGATGTACTGGAGATAGGCTGCTGTGGCGGCCTTGAGCGTTTTGCCGTCCAATTTGGGCTTTGCATCTGCCCAAAGTTTTTTCACCACCTCGCTGATAACAACATCGCCGATATTGACGATGGTGCTGTCGCTGATGCTGCCCCCAGCAGTCAATGCCGCCTTCTGCCCCATTGACGGTTTTATCGCGCCCGGTGAACTCCCCACCGCCGGTTTGGACACTTCCGCCCACATAGCTCCCGCCTTCCGTTTTGATTTTGGTTTTATTGACTGGGCCCGGGGGCGTGTTCCGTTCACGGCGCGCGCTGAAAAAGGAAAAAATGGCAGCGGTCAGCGACCCCAGCGCGGCCAGGATCGACAGGAACAAATCCGCGCCCTGAATCATTTCGCCCTGCGCGCCGAGCAAGTCCATCAGTGGACGCCATGCCAGCCAGATGATAAGGGCTAAAAAACCAAGGATGATTGCGGTGAGCAGGAAGGCGTGCGATTTTCTTATAGATTACTCCGTTGGTTCAGAAGGTTTTGTGGGCTGCTTATCAACCTGCATTCTTATGAGCCGAATCCTTGATTTCCTGCCACAATTCAGCGACATCAGTCCCCAATTTTCTAACTTGCTCGTCAATATAATGTTCGTCAAAGAATTTTTCCTCGTTTTCGCCCAGGTAATGAAAGACCATCATCTCATAAATGTCGGTTTCATGTTTCCGTGAGCGACCTTCAACCCAAGCCTTAAATTTACCAATAATGGCAATACCGCAAAACTTGCTATTGAATTGAAAAAAAGGGGTTCTCATGGCAAACTTGATTTGCGAAAGGAAGAGAGCCATGAGAACCCGACGAGAATTTTACACTGAAAAGAAAACGGTATATGAG
>JAVEWN010000170.1:0-3990 GCA_034004515.1 Anaerolineales bacterium
TGTTTCAGGTAGGCCTGGGCCGTCTCGTAATCGCCCCGGGCCTTGAAGATTTGGGTGATATTGTTGAGCGTCGTCCCTTCGCCGGCTTTGTCGCCGATTTGCTGCCTGATTTGGAGCGATTGTTTCAGGTAGGCCAGGGCCGTCTCGTAATCGCCCTGGGCAGCATAAATTTGCGAAATATTGTTGAGCGTCACCCCTTCCCCGGCTTTGTCGCCGATTTTTTGACAGATTGCCAAATCTTTCTTGCTGTATTCAAGGGCCAATTCATAATTCCCCTGGGCCTTGAAGATTTGGGAGATATTGTTGAGCGTAACACTCTCACCCTGAATGTCGCCGATTTGCTGACAGATTTGGAGCGATTGTTTCAGGGACGCCAGGGCCGTCTCGTACTCGCCGATATGCAGGAGCAATTTACCGGTCTGGTTCAGCCCATCGGCGCGGGTTTGCAAGTCTTCAGACGTGCAAATCGCGGGGGCCCACTCGTTGAGCAGGGTCGCAAACAGCCCGGCCCGGGTCAGCGGGCCAAAAATCCGCTCGAGGGCCAGGCGGTCGGCCCGCTCTTGCTGGCCGGCCCGCAGCAGGGCGGCGTGGGCCAGCAGGGCCTGCGCCAGCGTAGCGCGCTCGTATTCGAGCAAATAAAGCTGGTATTCAGCCGCCAGTTGCGGCCAGCGCGGGTCGCGGTCGAGCAGGCCGCTTTCTGCCAGCCAGTCCGCCGCGAGCGGGGTGCAGACGTACTCGCGGCAGTCGTAAGCCGGGTTGGGGTGCACTTCCAGCAGCGAAACCGCCGCCAGGCGCGCCAGGGCGGCTTCGGCCTGCAAGCCTTGGCCCAGCTTGAGAATGCCTTCAAGCGGCACCGGCTGCGGGTAGACCGGCAGGCGCGCCAGCAGGGCGCACGCATCCGCCGGCAGGTGGGCATGGATTTCGGCCAGGGCCAGGTTGACCTGCAAATCCTGGCGGGTGGCGGCCAGTTTTGCGAGCAGGGCGCTTTCGTCCAGTTGGCCCGCAGCAGAACGCAGGGCCGCGCTGAAGAAATCCAGCCCGCGCCCGTTGCCGCCCAGGACCTGATAGACCCGGCGCAGAGAGTCGCGCCCCGCCAGCAGGCCGGGCAGGCCCTGCAATTGGGCCATTTGCAAAAAGTCGCTGTAGCTGGCGTGGCGCAGGGCCAGTTCCTGGCCGGGCCAGCCCGGGATCTGCCAGCGCGAGGTCGCCAGCAGGCCCAGGCCGGGTTGGCGCAGAGCGGCCTGGATCCAGGCCGCGACCTGCGGGTCTTTAATTTGGAGGCTGTCCGGGTCTTGCAGGCTTTCGAGGTTGTCAAAAAAGAGCAGCAGTTTGCCGTCAAACTGCCCGGCCAGCAGGCGCAGCAGCACGCCCGCCCGTTTGCTTTCATCGGCCTGCACCTGGGGGTACAGGCGGCTGTAGGTATCGGCACTGGCCGGGTCGAGGGCCAGTTGGATTTCAAGCTCAAATTCGCCCCAGGAATTATTGTCGCGCGCGCTCCAGGCGAAGACGCGCCAGCCGCGCCCGCGCAGGTCTTGGGCCAGTTTGCCGGCCAGGGCGGTCTTGCCCTGCCCGCCCGCGCCGCTAATCAACAGCTGGCGCAGTTCGCCCTGCAGCAGGCGGTTTTTGGTATCGCGCAGCTCGGCCCGCCGTCCAATAAAGCGGGCCGGCAGGCTGACGCTGTCCAGGCTGGTATTGCTGATCTGGAGCAGGTCGGGCCGCTGTGGGGCGAAGTCCCAATCGACGAGCGGGCGGGCCGGGTCACTCGTCAGGAGCATCGGCAGGCACCACTGGCCCAGGCTGAGTTCGGCCAGGGCCGAAACCTCGCCCCGCGCGCTGCCGGCCAGCGGTTTCTGGATGGCGGCCCGGGCCGCTTGCAGGGCGTAATCGAGGCGTTCCTGGCGTCCGAGTTC
Organism: Anaerolineales bacterium; assembly: GCA_034004515.1. Lineage (GTDB taxonomy): Bacteria > Chloroflexota > Anaerolineae > Anaerolineales > Villigracilaceae > UBA8950. The sequence continues at coordinate 1,911 of JAVEWN010000170.1, forward strand.
GGCGCACAGCGCGCGCGCAAACTGGATTCCGGCCCGGTCGAAGATTGATTCGCGCATCCCGATCACGTGCGGGATGCCGAGGGCCGCCAGGGCGCGCGTCAGGCCGTTGTTGAGCGCATCCGAAGCAGCCTTGCCGCTCTCACAGGCCGAAAGCACAACCGCCTGCGCCCCGCAGCCGGTGAAGGCCCGCGCCAGGACATCCTCCCGAACCGGGGCCGATTCTCCGTTTTCGCCCTCGAAGATCAACTCACCGTAAGGCGCTTCGCCGCTGTGCGGTTGCTGGTGAAAACGTCCGTGCCCGCTCAGGAAGACCAGCTGCGGGTCGAACGCTTTCAGCAAGCGCTCCAGGCTTGCCAGGCGGCCATCGTCGGGCATTTCGAGCTGCACCAGGCCGTCTGCCACCAAAGTCGCCAGGGCTTCCTGAACCTGGGCCTGCTCTTCTTCAACGTCCAGGCGGCTGTGTTCGGGGTCAAGGTCGTCCGGCAGGGACGTAAAGAGCAGCACCCGCAGCGGGCCTTTGACAATCGGCGGGCTGCTGGCGCGCCCCGGGCCGATCCGGCGCGAAAGGGTGCAGGCCGGGTCCAGACCGATGAATCCGAGTTCGGGATGGTGGAGGGTTTCCCAGGGCAGGGCCTGGACGGCCGCCGAATCGCTTTCGATGATGACCGGCAGGATGGCCGCCCCGGCTGCCTGGCGGGCGGAGGCAAAATCGGCGTCGATCCCAAGCGCGCTCCAGAGCGCATGCCCGACGACTTGCAAGTGGTTTTCGTCGACCCGTTTGCGGTCGGCGTACAGGCCGGCCAGTTGCTGGCCGAGCCGGGCCAGGTCGGGCAGACCGGCCTCGATTTGGGGCCGGATCACAAAAGGCTGGGGGTGGATGTGGCGGGCCATCTTCAGGCCTCCCGCGCGGCGGTCGGGATGACTTCGGGCAGGTCATACTGCGCGAGGTCGGGGCCATCCTCCGGGCCATCGCCCCTGAAGATGGAGGTCGCTTTGGGCTTTTTGTACGGCTGCAACTGCACGACGGCTTCTTTCTGGCAGTACGGGCAGGCCACAATCCAGATTTGCTCGGCTGTTATTTCGCGCTGGAGGGTATAGGTTTTGGGACAGTTCCAGCATTGGAAGGTGTAGCGTTTCTTGTTTTTCATGGTTTTACCCCGCGTTGAAAAATGCCAGGAAAATCCCGGCAAAGAAGATGATGCTCGACGCAATCAACAATTTGCGCTTGTAGGCCGCGGATTGCTCGAAGAAGTCCTCGACCCCCAAGCCTGCGGACAGCTTATCCGGGGCCTGGCGGATCAGGTTGGGCAGCACGTTCCACTTTTTGGGCGTCAGGGCGGCCAGCGTCAGGGCCAGGGCCAGCAGCCAGAGCGCGAAGGTGACGTAAAAAGCCCAGTTGGCCGGCAGACGGGCCTTATCTCCGGCCACTAATTTGAGGGCCGTCGCATACAGGCCGGGGATCGCCAGTTCGAGAGTCAGCAGGCGCTCGGCCAGTTTATCCATCAGGTCGCTCTGGGCGGCGAGCGCATCCTGAAACTTCTCGCGCAGGCGGTTGTCCTGTCCGCTGGGCGGTTGGGTGGGAATGGGTTTGGGGGTCATGGTCGGGTCTCCTGGTTGGAAACGGCTCGTCGGGTCGCCGGGCCGGGAAAAGCCACTTCAGCGCGGATACGAACCCGCAAATTGCCGGGGTGGCGGGCAGCGGGTGTGATTCCTGCCCGAAAATCGACGAATCCGGGCGGTTGCCGCGCTGTTTTTGCCCGCATCTGGCCCGCTGGACTAAGTGTATAGGAATTCAGGCCTGCCGTCAAATGACATCCGTCCCGTTTAAGTGTAATGTTTTCAGGTCCGATCGTCCCCGGTTCCAGATATTAAGAGTACCCTGTGGACAGGCCGGCCGCGAGCAGAGCGTTCTTGAGCGCAGTCGCAAGGCCGCGATATGTAAAATTCACTTTCTTACTTGAGTTTAGAGATGGCTAAAACAGCGCATTACTGCGCTGATGTGATTAGAACCTTGAAAATTGAGAAGCAGTAACAAATTTAGCAAGTTTTTGGCTGTTTTTGCGCCTTTTTGCTTTTGAAA
>JAVEWN010000004.1:0-78684 GCA_034004515.1 Anaerolineales bacterium
AACCGCTTTACCGGCGCATCGTTGAAGAAACGCTCGATTTCGTCGCGCGCGAGCTGGGCGACCCGCAGGGCGGCTTCTATTCCTCGCTCGATGCCGATTCGGAAGGCAGGGAAGGCAAATTCTACGTCTGGCAGGCCGCAGAAATCGAATCAATTTTGGGCGCCGATTGGGATTTTTTCAAAGCGGCTTACGCAATCACCCCGCAAGGCAATTGGGAGGGGGCAACAGTTCTCCAGCGCGCCCTGGACGACGCGACCCTCGCCGCCCGCTTCGCGCTGACCGAAGACCTGGCCGCCGCCAAACTGGCCGAATGCCACCGAACGCTGCTCGCCGCGCGAGAAAAACGCATCCGGCCCGGCCTGGACGACAAAGTCCTGACGGCCTGGAACGGGCTGATGCTCTCGGCCTTTGCCGAAGCGGCCCGCGCGTTTGAGCATCCGCACAAGGCCGAACAGATCCGCCCGCCGCAGCGGAACTATCACAGCCTGGCAGCCCGCAACGCCGATTTTCTCTTGAGCGCCATGCGCCCCAACGGTCAGCTTTGCCGCACCTGGCGGGCCGGAAAAACCTCACCCGAAGTCTTCCTCGAAGATTACGCCGCGCTGATCGTGGGCCTGCTCGACCTGTACGAGACCGATTTCAACAATCGCTGGTTCGCCGCCGCTCAAAAACTGGCCGACGAGATGATCGAACGCTTCAGCGACCCGGCTGGCGGCTTTTTCGACACCCCCAGCGAGCAAGCCGGGACGGATGGGCAGCCGCCCCTGCTCTACCGTCCCAAAGAACTGCAAGACAACGCCCTGCCGTCTGGCAACGCGCTGGCGGTCGAGGCCCTCCTGCGCCTGGCGGCCCTCACTGACCGCGCCGATTATCGCGCCGTGGGCGAAAGCGGCTTGCGCCTGGCAGCCGAACAGGCCATCCGCTATCCAACCGCCTTTGGGCGCTGGCTGGGGGCCGCAGATTTTGCGCTGGCAACGGTCAAACAAGTGGCGCTGGTCGGCGATCCCACCCAAGCCGGTACAAAAGCCCTTTTGACAGCCGTCCGCGCGCGTTGGCAGCCCAACCTGGTGATCGCGGCCTCCGGCCTGCCCCTGCCGCCCAACGCGCCGCCCTTACTGTCCGAACGCCCGCTGCTTGAAAACCGGCCCACGGCCTACGTCTGCGAAGGTTTCGTTTGCAAAGCGCCGCTCAACCAGCCCAAAGAGTTAGAAAAACTGCTCGAAAACCAATAGGCCATCATGCAAATTGAACTGGAGTTGTTCGAGCTGATCACCACCGCCAAAATAGCGCTGACCAGCATCCTGCTGGCCCTGGCCTTCGGCCCGCTCGCCATTTGGCTGGCGCGCCGCCTGGGGCTGGTCGATTACCCCGGCCTGGCGGCCCACAAACAGCACAGCCGCCCGACCCCGCTGGCCGGTGGCATCGTGCTGATTCTGTGCCTGCCGCTGGTCATGTCGCTTTGGGGGATCTGGCATGAAGACCTGTGGGATTTGTTCATGGGCGCGACCATCATTTTTGTTTTTGGCCTGCTCGATGACCGTTTTGGTTTCAACGCGCCCCTGAAATTCAGCGGGCAGCTGCTTGGCGCGCTCGTCCTGATTCTAAACGGCTTTTCGGTGGAGTTTTTGGGCGGCCTGGGCCTGTCGCTCAGCTATCAGACCATCAACATTCTGCAAATTTTGATCACGATTCTGTGGCTGGTCGGAATCACCAACGCCTTTAACCTGACCGACAGCATGGACGGCCTGACCGCCGGGCTGACCGCCATTTCTGCCGGTTTTTTCATGCTGGTTTGCCTGGTTTCAGGCCAGCTGGCACTGGCCCAGTTAAGTGCGCTCCTGTTTGGGCTGGCGATCGGCCTGTACGCCTTCAACATCACCCCGGCCCTCTCTTTCCTGGGCGATTCGGGCGCGCAGACCTTTGGCTTCCTGCTGGCGGGCATCGCTGTAAAATATACGCCCAACGAGGCCCCGCAAGGCTCAACCTGGTTTATCCCGATTTTGCTGCTGGCCATGCCAATTTTCGATACGACTCTGGTGGTAATCTCACGCCTGCGCCGCAAGAAACCGCTCTTTCTGGCAGACCTGGCCCATACCTATCACCGGCTGGTGGGCTTCGGCTTAACCCCGCGCAAAGCGGTTTTTCTGATCCAGATGCTGGCCCTGCTCTTTTGCGCGCTGGCCTTCATTATGATTTCGTTCTCGCCGTTACTGGCAAACATTATCTTCTTCACGCTGCTCGCCCTGGGGGCGCTGACCATCCTCCTGCTTGAAATTTACACCACCCTAAAATAATTTTGATGCTTGACAGGGGCTGTATCGGGCTTATAATATATTTAGCCTAGCCTAAATATATTTTTTCCATGACTATAGAAACCACTTCCGTTCAGGATTACCTGAAAACGATCTTCGACTTAACCCAAAGCGCCGCAACCGCCTCAACAACGGCCCTGGCTGCCCGGTTGGGGGTTGCGCCCGCTTCGGTAACGGGCATGGTTCAAAAACTGGCCGCCGTTAACCCGCCGCTGGTCAATTATCGCAAACATCAGGGCGTAACCCTGACCGAAGAAGGCCAACGGGCCGCGCTGGAGGTCATTCGTCATCACCGGCTGCTCGAAACCTATCTGGTGCAGATGCTCGGCTATTCGTGGGATAACGTCCACGAGGAAGCCTGCCGCCTGGAACACGTCATCTCCGAAGATTTTGAAACGCGAATCGCCGAAGCCCTCGGACACCCGCAGCGCGACCCGCACGGCGATCCGATTCCCAGCGCCCAGCTGACCCTGCCCACCGACCACTCTCTTCCGCTTTCGACGCTCAGGCCGGCCCAGCAGGCTGTCGTGGTGCGGGTGCAGTCTGACGACCCGCCCCTCTTGCGTCATCTGGATGGCCTCGGCCTAATTCCCGGGGCGCAAGTGACCGTCCTGGCAGAGTCGCCTTTCGACCAAAACCTGGAAGTGCTGATCGACGGACAGGGGCCAAAAGTCATCGGGCTGAATATCAGCAGCCAAATTCATGTCGAAGTTAAGGACTGAATGCCGTCTTAAATTTGGCAAATTTCAATCGTAAAAAAAACGGAGTAAATTATGGTGATAGGACTGATTGGACTGAGTATGCTGGGCCTGTTGTTGGTCTTCCTGCCAACTTATGGCCTGCTGGCGCGCCTGGCCGCCTGGCGTGAAATCCATCAGCGCGAGTTGATGGAAGACGCGCTCAAACACCTGCTAGACCGCGAACAGCAAGGCCGCCACGCCACCCCACAATCACTCGCGGGGTGTTTGGATCTATCCCTGAATAAAACGATGGAATTGATTGCCCGGATCGAGAGCCAAAACCTGGTTGAATCGCGCGGAAACGAAATTCATCTCAGCCCGGAGGGCGAACGCTGGGCGCTGCATGTGGTGCGCGCCCACCGGCTCTGGGAGCGTTATCTGGCAGATGAAGCGCGCATGCCGCTCAAAAAAATCCATGGCGAGGCCCACAAACGCGAACATGCCATGAGCGATGCAGAACTCGATCTACTGGATGCGGCCATGGGCCACCCGACCCATGACCCGCACGGCGACCCGATCCCCAACCGGGATGGAAAAATGTCCAGCCAGGCAGCGGTTCCGATAACGGCCTGGCAGGCCGAGGGGCTGCTGCGCATCACCCACATTGAGGACGAACCCGCCATCGCTTACGAGCAAATTCTGGCGGCAGGCTTACGCCTGGGCCAGGTCATCCGCCTGATCGAAAAGACTTCCTCACGCTATCTGCTTTCTGATGGCGAAAATGAATATTTCCTGGCGCCTTCTGTCGCGACGAATGTCCACGTAACCCCGCTGCGGGATTCTGAAAGCGCGCTGCAAGACGCAATTCCGCTCCACGCGCTGACGGATGCCCAAAAGGGCGAGATCCTCTCGCTGGACGAGGGCGTGCAAGGCTTCACCCGCCGCCGTTTTCTGGATTTAGGCCTGACGCCCGGCACACTGATTTACCCGGAACTGAAAAATTTCTTTGGCGACCCGCGCGCCTACCGTGTGCGCGGGACCCTGATTGCGCTGCGCAAAGAACAGGCCGCCCAGATTTGGGTCAAACTGGTCTAGCCAAAGGTTAAAGAGCGCTGTTGCAAACCTTCGCCCGGCGACTTGTATCAAACGGAGAGCATTATGTCTGAAAAAATAAATTTACCAACAGAGAGCTGCGCCACCTGCCCGGCTTTCACGCAGTTGGAACAAATGGGAATTAAAGTCGATAATTTTGATCGCGTGATTGCGCTGGCGGGCAACCCGAACACCGGCAAAAGCACGCTCTTCAATGCCCTGACCGGCCTGAAACAGCATACCGGTAACTGGCCGGGCAAAACCGTCACCCGGGCCGAGGGCGGCTACCAGTTCAACAGCGTCCGCTACAAAATCGTGGACTTGCCCGGAACCTACTCGCTGCTCTCAGCCTCACAGGACGAGGAAGTGGCCCGCGATTTCATCCTGTTCGGCCAACCGGATTGCACGGTCGTGGTGACGGATGCAACGGCCCTGGAACGCAACCTGAATCTGGTGATGCAGGTGCTTGAAATCACCGATAAGGTCGTGGTGGCGGTCAACCTGATGGACGAAGCCAAGCGCAAAGGCCTGGAGGTGGACACCCGCAGCCTGGCGCGTGATTTGGGCGTGCCGTGCATCCCCGTCACGGCCCGCACCGGCGAGGGCGTTTCCACGCTGCTGCAAACGATCGCCGGGGTGGTAGATGGCTCGATCATGACCGCGCCGCGCCGGGTGGAAGGCACGCCTGAGTTTCAACACGCCGTCAATGAACTCGCGCCGATGATCGAGGCGATGGTGCCAGGGATTGCCAATGCGCGCTGGCTGGCCATCCGTCTGCTGGATGGCGATGCCAAAGTGCAAAAGGCCCTCCAAGACGGTGAACTGCCCGAGCTGATGGCAAAACAGCGGCGCGCCGAAGCCCAATTTTCACGAAAGATGGCAGTGGAAGGCAAACAATAACATGGAAGCAAATCAAATTTTACAAAGAGCGGAAACACTGCGGGCAGGCCTTTCGACCGGCTTTCGGGATGAAATCGTCAAGTCACTCTACAGCGAAGCCGAAACTGTTGCCCAACGCGCCGTCAAAACGGGCGACAACCAGAAATACGACTTCGACCAGCGCATCGACCGCCTGGTGACATCGCCGGTCTTTGGGCTGCCGATTATGCTGGCCCTGCTGGCCGTCATCATTTGGCTGACCGTTTCAGGCGCAAACGTTGTCTCCGATGCGATTGCCACCGTCCTGTTTTGGGTGGGCGATCAGGGTTCGGCCCTCTTCAACGCAATCGGGATGCCGTGGTGGCTGACCGGCTTCCTTTGGGATGGCGTCTACCTCGGCCTGGCCTGGGTCATCTCGGTCATGCTGCCGCCGATGATGATTTTCTTCCCGGCCTTCACCATTCTCGAAGACCTGGGCTACCTGCCGCGGGTCGCGTTCAACCTCGATTGGCTCTTCAAACGGGCAGGCGCGCACGGCAAACAATCGTTGAGCATGGCGATGGGATTTGGCTGCAACGCTGCTGGCGTGGTCTCGACCCGGATCATCGACTCGCCCCGCGAGCGGCTGATTGCCATTCTCACCAACAACTTTGTCCCGTGCAATGGGCGTTTCCCCACCCTGATTATGCTTGGGACAGTCTTTGTTGCCGCAGGCTTCAGCGGATTCAGCGCCTCGCTGATTGCCTCTGCCTCGGTGGTGGGCGTCGTCCTGCTTGGAATCGGTTTTACGCTGTTAATGTCCTGGATTTTGACGAAGACCGTCCTAAAAGGCGAAGCCTCGGCCTTTACCCTCGAACTGCCGCCCTATCGACGCCCCAACATCGGACGGATTCTTTACACCTCCTTGATCGACCGGACCCTCTTCGTTCTGTGGCGGGCCATGCTGACGGCCGCCCCGGCTGGGGCTGTCATCTGGGTTTTAGCCAATATCCCCGCTGGAGACATTAATCTGGCCCAGGCCATCGCCAATTGGCTCAACCCGTTCGGCCTGCTGTTCGGCCTGGATGGCGTCATTATCCTGGCCTACATTATTGCCATCCCGGCCAACGAGATCGTTGTCCCAACCATGATGATGGTTTATATGGGCGCAGGCATGATGATCGACGGCCCCTCGACCAACGAATCCATCCGCAGCCTATTGGTCGATGGCCACGGCTGGACGATGCTGACCGCAATCAACCTGATGCTTTTTGCGCTGCTGCACAACCCGTGCGGAACAACGATTATCACCATCTACAAAGAGACCAAATCGCTCAAATGGGCCACGCTCAGCGTCGTCATCACGCTCGGGACAGCCTTCCTGGTCACATTCTTAACCGCATCCGTGGCAAGATTAATGGGCTGGGCCTAGCAACCCCGCCCAAGTTACACTCCACGGGCTTGCAACAATATAACTTGACTTTAGCGTTTGTTTTACGAGTCTGGAGAAGCAGGAAAACTGGTTTAAAAGGCGCTTTAAAAAAACAAATCTGGACACGGATTTCGCGGATTAAACGGATTTACCCGGATTTTTTAAGAAAAACCTGTGAGATTCCGCGTAATCCGTGCGGTCTGTTTACCAAAAATATTTGATTCAAATTGAACTCTAAACTCAAGAGATGGAGTAAACCTTTAAACACGAGGGGCACAAAGTACACGAAGGAAAACCAAAAAGCATCTCCTCACTCCCACAAGCGGGCAGGCCATTGCTTGCAGGCCGATAAGAACTTGCAGCTCGTAAGCACAGCCTGGCACTTTGCGCGCCAGCAAGGGCGGGATTGCCAGAAACGCTTCGGGGGCAGAAAAAAGCGGTAAAATAGAGCATCACAATTCAACAAACATCTAACACGAGGAGATAGCGCATGGAATACCGACGTTTGGGACGGGCTGGCATTAAAGTCAGCGTTTTATCATTTGGTTCATGGGTCACATTCAGCAATCAGGTCGATATCGATGCCGCCGCCGACATGATGGCCGCCGCGTACGATGCAGGCGTCAACTTTTTCGACAACGCCGAAGTATACGCCGGTGGAAAATCTGAACAGGTGATGGGCGCAGCCCTTAAGAAATTGGGCTGGCGGCGCGGCAGCTACCTGGTCTCGACCAAGTTCTTCTGGGGACTGCACAAGGGCATCAATGAGCAGAATACGCTTAATCGCAAACGCTTGATGGAAGCAATGGACGCCTCACTGAAACGCTTTGATCTGGATTACATCGACCTGATCTTCTGCCACCGCCCCGACCCCGAAACGCCAATCGAAGAAACCGCGCGCGCCATGCACGATATCGTCGCTTCCGGGCGCGCCCTGTACTGGGGCGTCTCGGAATGGAGCGCAGACGAAATCCGCGCGGCCTGGGATGTGTGCGACAAGTACGGCTGGAACAAGCCGGCCATGGAACAGCCCCAATATAACCTGTTCTGGCGCAAGCGCGTCGAAGACGAATATGCCCGCCTGTACGAAGATATTGGCCTGGGAACGACCATCTGGAGTCCTTTGGCCTCCGGGCTGCTGACCGGCAAATACAACAACGGCATCCCCGAAGGCTCACGCGGCAAACTGGCGGGGTACGAATGGCTGCAAGAAGCCCTGACAGACTCAAACCGGATTGAGAAAGTGCGCAAACTGCAAGAAGTAGCCGATGGCCTGGGCTGTTCGCTGGCTCAACTGTCGATTGCCTGGTGTGCCAAAAATCCGAACGTCAGCACGGTCATTACCGGGGCCAGCCGGATTGCCCAGGTCCACGAAAATATGAAAGCCATCGAAGTGCTGCCCAAACTGACCTCAGACGTAATGACCCAAATCCATGCCATTGTTGGCAAGGCAGAATAAGCGCAAAAAAACACCCTGGCAAAACCAGGGAAAACCGCTATAATCGCGTTCAATTAAGGTAATCCAGACAATGTCCTTCATGTCCATGCTCACCCGCACGATGATGACCATGACTCTCCATCCAGAGCCATTGCTTCGTGCTGCCGGTGGCAGGGACTGACGACCCCACCCCCCGAAAGGCCAAAACGCGGAGCAAAGGCTCCGCGTTTTTTGTTATCTTAAACCCGAGGAGAAATCGTCATGCAAAATACGCTGGTACTCAAGTTCGGCGGCACGTCGGTTGGCAGCGCCCAGGCCATTCGTCAAATCATTACAATCGCGCGCAAGGCAAAGGCAGAATGGCGCAATGTCACAATTGTCGTTTCGGCCATGAGCGGCGTGACCGATGGCCTGCTGAGCGCGGCCGCAGCCGCAGCCGCGGGGGACGAGACTCTCGCCGAGCAAATCGCGGCGGCGCTGCTCACCAGGCACTGCCAGGCCCTCGACGAATTGGCCCCGCAGGCCGACGAGGTGCGTGACTTCATCGCAAGCTGCCTGAACGAGTTTACCAGCCTGACGCGCGCCATCCGGGTTTTGGGTGAGGCTTCGCCGCGCGCGCTGGATGCAATCGCCTCGCTCGGGGAGCGGATGAGCGCCCCGTTGGTCTCAGCGGCCCTGCAAAAGGCCGGGATTGGCGCGCAGAGCGTCGATGCCCGCCAAATCGTCCGCACCGACAGCGTTTTCCAGTCTGCCGCGCCAGACCTGAACGCCACCACCCGTAACGCCCAACGCCTGATCTGGCCGATTTTCGAGGCCGGCAGCATTCCCGTCATCCCCGGTTTCATCGGCGCAAACGAGCACGGAACGGTCACGACCCTCGGACGGGGTGGCAGCGATTTTTCGGGAGCCATCTTGGGGGTCGTCCTCGAAGCGAATGAAGTTTGGATTTATAGCGATGTATCGGGCGTGATGACCACCGATCCGCGAATCGACCCGCGCGCCCGCACCGTCCCGGAGCTGTCCTTCCGCGAAATCTCGGAACTGGCTTTTTACGGCGCGAAAGTCCTGCACCCCAAAGCCATCCGCCCGGTGGTGGAAAAAGGAATCACGCTCTGGGTCAAAAACACCTTTGCCCCCGATGCAGCCGGGACGCGGATCGTCGCCAACCAGCTGGCCCAGTTGGGCAAAATCCGGGCGGTGGCGGCCTTCACAGGCCAGAGCCTCATCACGGTCGAGGGGCGCGGCATGATTGGCGTTCCCGGCATCGCGGCCCGCACGTTTGGAGCGGTCGCGCGCGAGAACATCAACATCGTCATGATTTCGCAGGCTTCCTCTGAACAGAGCATTTGTTTTGTCGTCCCCAACCCCAGCGCCGATTTGATCGTCAAGGCCCTCGAGCGCGAGTTCCGCCTGGAACTCAACCGGCGCGACATCGCCAGCATCCAGAAATCGGATGAAAGCGCAATTGTCACCATCGTCGGGGCCGGGATGCAGGCCGCGCCTGGCCTGGCGGGCCAAATCCTGACCGCAACCGGCCAGGCGGGGGTGAATGTGATCGCAATCGCGCTCGGCTCGTCCGAGTCCAGCATCAGCCTGGTGGTCGCTTCAGCAGACGCGCAGAAGGCCGTCCTGGCGGTGCACGAGCTGATTGTTAACCCAAGCCCTGAGCGGAGCGGCGAGCGATAGCGAGCAGCACAGTCGAAGGGCGGGTTAGTGGCGAATCGTCCTGCGACTGCGGCTTCGCAAAGGGCGCTCAGCCTCCGCTCAGGACTTGAATACTTAAATCATAAGGAGGCATTATCATGTCATCAAAAATCAAAGTCGCCATTCTGGGCGCAACCGGCGCGGTGGGGCAGCGCTTTGTGCAATTGCTCGAAAACCACCCCTGGTTCGAGGTTTGTGCATTAAGCGGGTCCGAGCGTTCAGTTGGACAAAAATACGGCCAGGCCTGCCGCTGGGTGCTTTGCGGGTCGATCCCGGCCTACGCACGCGAAATGCTCATCGTCCCGTCTGGGCCGGGTTTCGAGGCCAAAATCGCCTTTTCGGCGTTGCCCAGCGACCAGGCAGCGGAGATCGAACCGGAACTGGCCCGGGCCGGGTATGCCGTCTGCTCGAACGCCTCCAGCCAGCGCATGAGAGAGGATGTCCCAATCCTGATTCCCGAAGTCAACCCCGACCATACCGGGCTGATCCCAATCCAGCGCAAAAAGCGCGCCTGGGGCGGGCTGATTGTGACCAACCCGAACTGCACCAGCAGCGGACTGACGATTGCCTTCCGCGCCCTGCACGCGGCTTTCAGCATCCGGCGGGCTTTCATCGTCTCGATGCAGGCCCTCTCAGGCGCGGGCTACCCCGGCGTGGCCTCGCTCGACATGCTCGACAACGTCATCCCCTACATCGGCGGCGAGGAGGAAAAGGTCGAAACCGAACCGCTCAAGATGCTCGGCCAGTTCAACGGCCAGCGAATCGACTTTGCGCCGATTAAGCTCTCGGCCCACACCAACCGCGTGGCGGTCAGTGACGGGCATTTGGTGCTGACTTCGGTCGAATTTAATCAGGAGGTCACCCCGCAGCAGGCCAGCGAGGCCCTGACAGCTTTTTGCGCGCCGCCGATCGTGGCCGGACTGCCCTCCGCGCCCAAGCCGGTCATCGTGCTGCGAACGGAGGCCGACCGGCCCCAGCCGCGCCGCGACCGCGACGAAGGCGGCGGCATGGCCTGCGTCGTCGGACGGGTGCGGGCAGACCCGCTTTTTCACATCAAATTCGTCAACCTGTCGCACAACACCATCCGCGGGGCGGCCGGCGGCGCGATTCTAAATGCGGAATTGCTGGTGGCGCAGGGATTTGTTGGATAAGAAAAGACCTGACAGGTCTCCACAGAACCATGCCGCAAAAGAACCCATGTCCACGCCGGGGACAACAGCCCAGAACGGAAGACAAAAAGCAAAAAATAATTTGCCGTCGTGATCCGTCGTTACCGTTGCGGTAAAGAGCATGGGCCAGGCTGCCTGGTTACTAACTTCCAGACCTGCTCCACCAGCAGGCCCGAACGCCAAAAAGCGACGGCTGCCATGCCGTGCGCGAAAACCGCGAAGACGGGCGGCGTTTCGCCTGTGTAGTAGGTCCAACACTCGCGGGTGGTGCCCCATCGTTCGAGAAAATATCCGAGCGCGGAACCAGCCGCGAAAACGAGCAGGGTGCGGCGCTGGCTGGGCGGCGTCAGCAGCAGGAGGGCCGATAAAGCCAGCGCGGCCCAGGTGTAGGTCTTGTCAAAGGTCGGGGCCACGAAAACCAGCATCAGCGCGTAAAAAGCGGCCAGGAGCGGCCAGTAGGCGGCCCGGAAGATGGATTCGCTCCAGTGGGCCGTCGCCCGGTTCAGGGCGCGTGTGATCCGGTCGATGCTCAGGCTGGCAATCGGCCAGGCGGGGATAATCCACAAAGGCGGGCGTTCGGCGGTGTAATAATGCCATAAATTGGTCTGCGTACCCCAGCTTTCGATCACCAATCCGCCGGCCAGGCCGACCAGAATGATCAGGCCATCGACCCGCAGGTCGGCGCGGGCGACGATGGTCAGCGACATGAAGGCAAAGATGCCCAGCAGCAGCCAGTCGACCAGGCGATACCAGGGATAGCCCGCCTCGTGATAGATGCGGACGTAGCCCCAATATTCGACGGCCAGCGGCCACCAGATGTAGACAATCAGGAAGCAGGTGAGCAAAAATGCGCTCAACAAGGCGGCGCTATGGCGGTTAAAGCCCAGGAAATTGCTTAAATGTTTTCGCATGGCAAATAGGAGAGAATCACTTTTCTGGCGATGGATTCGCTCAAGTTTACCCCATCCCGCGCCAGGTTTTTCGCGGCGAAGCCATCTCCCAAAGATTGAAATGCCCGTTTAATCGGTTTGCTTCGGCCCTACGCCTTTAAGCCATCGCCGTCCTGAGCGGAGGGCGAAGCGCAGCCCGCAGCCGAAGGACGCTCCGCTCAGGGAAATGTGTGTCAAAATGATACTCTTAATATTTTCGGCAAGCCGCGCTGGTGCTGAAGGGAAAGACCACCCCTGGATGCGGATTTCTCTAACCCAAAAATTGTTTTTCCGCGCTGGTTGACGAAACTGAATTTGTGTTGTAAAATCGGCTTCGCCTTAAGTAAGGACTGGGCCCATAGCGCAGTTGGGAGCGCGTCTCAATGGCATTGAGAAGGTCGAGGGTTCGAATCCCTCTGGGTCCACAAAATAGTAAAAAGAGAACAGAGATTAGAGAGTAGTTTTCGGAAAAATCTCTAATCTCTGTTGTCAAAATAAGGTAAAGCCACAAACAGGAGTAGTAGGTCATCCCGTCAGCGAGTTGGGAAAGAAAAGTGAAAGCCCAACAGAGCGCCCAGCGGGAGCGCATCCCTCCAAACGGAGGCAAAAGACCGAACTCGCCTGTTTTTCCGAAAAGGGAAGGCTGCGCTGGCGAAATTGAAGTAGCCTGCGCCGGGCAAGCCCGTTATAGCGACAAAGTGGCAGCGCAATTTTTGCGCTACAAACCGGGTGGTACCGCGGAGAGCGTAAATTTCTTCGTCCCAGTGTGGATGAGGAAATTTTTATTTAAGGAGCGAGAATGACGAAAGCCTATACCCCAAAAGAGATCGAACCCAAATGGCAGGCCAAATGGGACGCCGACGGTCTGTACAACTCGGATATTGACGAGAGCCGGCCCAAACACTATGCCCTGACGATGCTGCCCTACCCAAGCGGCGACCTGCACATCGGCCACTGGTACGCGATGACGCCCTCCGACGCGCGCGCGCGCTACATGCGCATGAAAGGCTACAACGTCCTGTTTCCGATGGGCTTCGACGCCTTCGGCCTGCCCGCCGAGAATGCCGCCATCAAGAGCGGCATCCACCCGATGGTGCGGACGCGCGACAACATCCAGCGCATGCGCGGACAATTGCGCTCGATGGGCGCGATGTTCGATTGGCGGCGCGAGATGGTTTCGTGCGAACCAGAATATTACAAGTGGACTGAGTGGTTCTTCATCCAACTTTACAAAAAAGGCCTGGCTTACCGCAAAAAATCGCCGGTCGATTTTTGTCCGCACTGCAACACGACCCTGGCGCGCGAGCAGGTTTGGGGCGATGACCGGCACTGCGAGCGCTGCAATACGCCGGTCATCAAGAAAGAACTCTCGCAGTGGTTTTTGAAGACCACCCAATACGCCGATGAAATGCTGCGCTATGAGGATATCGATTGGCCGGAGCGCGTCAAAACCCTCCAAACCAACTGGATCGGCAAAAGCGAAGGCGCGGAAGTCTATTTTGAGATTGACGGGGATTCGATACGCGATAACTCGAACCTCGAAGCACCGAATAACGAATTCTCAAATATCGAAGATCAAATTACCGTTTTCACCACCCGGCCGGATACGTTGTGGGGCGCAACCTTTATGGTTTTCTCGCCTGAGCATCCGCTGCTCGAAAAAATCACCTCGCCGCAGCAAAAAGCGGCAGTCGCGGCCTATCAGGCCCAGGCGGCCCGTCAGAGCGACATCGAGCGCGAGGCGACCGACAAGGAAAAAACCGGCGTTTTTACGGGCGCATACGCCATCAACCCGGTCAACGGCGCGAAAATCCCGATCTGGATCGCAGATTATGTACTGATGAGCTACGGAACCGGGGCAATTATGGCGGTCCCGGCTCACGACGAGCGCGATTTTGCCTTCGCCCGTAAGTTTGAGCTGCCCATCGTCCCGGTCATCCAGCCCGACGGTGAACCGCTCCTGGATGGGGCCACGATGGAAACCGCCTATAGCGGCGGCGGCCTGATGATCAACTCCGGCCCGTTTAACGGGACCTCCGTCAACGATAAAAAGGGCAAGGACAACCCCGGCCTCCTCGCGGTTGCCGAATGGCTGGAGGCAAAAGGGCTCGGCAAACTGGCAGTCACCTATAAACTGCGCGATTGGCTGGTCAGCCGTCAGCGTTATTGGGGCGCGCCGATTCCGATGATCTACTGCGAAGAACACGGCTGGAACCCGGTTCCTGAAGAGCAATTGCCGGTGATTCTGCCCGAAGACGTGGCATGGAAGCCAACCGGCGAAAGCCCGCTCAAACTGCACCCGACCTGGTCGAAAACCAGCTGCCCGGTTTGCGGCGGCCCGGCCACCCGCGAAACCGACACGATGGATACCTTCATGTGTTCGTCGTGGTATCACCTGCGTTATCTCTCGCCCTGGTATAACGACGGGCCGTTCGATGAAAAGGAATACAACTACTGGATGCCGGTCGATACCTACACCGGCGGCATTGAACACGCCAACATGCACCTGATGTACACCCGCTTTTTCCACAAGGCCCTGCGCGATGCCGGCATTACCGAGGGCCACGAACCGATGACCCAACTGCGCAACCAGGGCATGGTACTGGGCGAGGACAACGAGAAGATGTCGAAGAGCCGCGGCAACGTGGTCGCGCCAGATGTGCTGGTGGATTACTACGGGGCCGATACAGTCCGGGCTTACCTGATGTTCTTCGCGCGCTGGGAGATGGGTTCAGCCTGGGACAGCCATGGGATTGAAGGCTCTGCGCGCTGGGTGCGCCGCACCTGGGCATTGTTCACCGACGATGTCGTTCACGGTTCGGCCTCCCCCGCAACCTTGCGTGGCTTGCGCAGGGCGGTTCATCAAACGCTGAAAAAAATCACCCACGATTTCGAGCATTTCGAGTTCAACACCATCATTTCGGGGCTGATGTCTTTGCTGAACGAGTTGTACAAAGCCCGCGAGGCCGGGGCCGCCGGTTCAGCAGAGTGGCAGGAAGCGCTGAATATCTACGCCCGCATGATGGCTCCCATCACACCCCATATCGCCGAGGAGCTGTGGGTGAACGTCCTGGGCAAAAAATACAGCGTCCACACCCAACCCTGGCCCACTGTCGACGAGCAAGCCGCCAAAGATGAAGAGATCACCATCCCGGTTCAGGTCAATGGCAAACTGCGTGACCGCCTGACCGTGCCGGCCGAGGCAAGCGAAGCCGAGATTAAAGCCCTGGCCCTGGCCAGCGAATCTGTCCAGAAGCAGTTGGAAGGCCACTCGCCGAAGAAGGTGATTGTCGTCCAAAAACGTTTGATCAATATTGTGGTCTAAAACCAAAGCCCTGGCCTTTGCTGATGGGATTTTCACAAAGTCATCTCAGACCACTTCTCGGACGGATCGATTTTGCAGTTTTTAGCGCGCAGCTCGCGAAGAGCGTAGAACTTCGCGAGCTGCGCCGTTCGATTCTCAGAATTTCACCAGGACTGACTCTGACTTTAAGAAAACCCTGCCTTTGCTGCGCCGGCTGCCGCAATTGAACTATTGCGAGCATGGTATAATTTCGCTTCGTTATGCCTGAAAATCCTTCCCCAACTACAAAAGTTTGTCCAACCTGCGGCACGCGCCTGGCAGAAAATGCCGCGCGCTGCCTGGTGTGCGGCACCGAATTAAGCCCGGCGATCAGCAAAAAAGAATCAACCGAAGTGCAAGCCGCGCGCATGCCCGAAATCACCCTCAGCCTGCCGATGGCCCTCGGGCTTCTGACTCTTTTCCTGCTGGTTGGGGCAGTTCTGGTTTTTTTGGCGATGCAGCTGAGGGGCAGCGCAAGCAGCGAAGTGGGGAATACCACGGCCACCATCACTACAACCCCCACACTTAGCCCAACCGCAACCATCCTCTTTACTCAAACACCGGTTCCAACCGCAACCACCCAACCGCCCTTTGAATACACCATCGGCGATAACGATACCTGCCTGGGGCTGGCCGCCACCTTCAACGTTTCTTACCAAAGCATCATTCTGGAAAACAACTTATCGGCCAGCTGCATCTTATCTATAGGACAAAGAATTTTAATTCCCTACCCAACGCCCACCCCGCCGCCTGCCGCCACCTCCACCCTCGAAGCCAGCCAGGCCACCCTGGAAGCCTGCGAGCGGGTCATCTATACGGTTCAGGCCAACGATACGCTTTCCTCCATCGCCGCAAATTACGCCGTTCCGCAGGATGCCATCAAATCTTATAACAGCTTAAGCACCGATACCGTCTTTTTGGGGATGAACATCATCGTTCCGCTTTGTGAACGCGCTGCCACCCCTGGCCCAACCCCCACCGCGACCATCCCGCCGCCCTACCCGGCCACTAACCTGCTCCTGCCTGCGGACGGAGCCTCATTTACTCTGGCCAACGACTCGATCACCCTGCAATGGGCTTCGATTGGGACCCTGCGCGACAACGAAGCCTATCAGGTCATCATCGAAGATGTGACCGATGGCGCGCGCCGAATTGTTGAATATGAGACGGGCAACAAATTGATTGTGCCCTCCTCGTTCAGACCGCGCGACAACAACCCGCACGTCTTTCGCTGGTGGGTTACCACCGTTCGCCAGGCGAGCAGTGACGAACAGGGCCGTCCCATTTGGGAGCCGGCAGGCGCGCAATCAAACCAGCGCGTCTTCTCCTGGCAGGGCGTTGCTCCCGGCAACACCCCGCAACCTTAGGCTCGCAGATCGAAACATCCACAAAAAACCGCCATCTCTTCGGAATTTATTCCAGAAATGGCGGTTTTCAATTGACAACAACCCGCGCAGGAGGCAAAATGAGCGACTCTATCATCCCGCCGCGCAAGCGGATCGCCCTGGTGGCGCATGACAATAAAAAAGCGGATATGCTGGACTGGGTCCGTTTCAACCGCGGGACACTCGTCCGGCACACCCTGCTGGCAACCGGCACAACCGGTTCGCTGCTCGAAAATGAATTGGATGTGCCGATCACCAAGTATCGCAGCGGGCCGCTCGGCGGCGATCAGCAAATTGGGGCGGCCATTTCTGAAGGCAAAATCAACATGCTGATTTTCTTTTGGGATCCGCTTGAGCAGCAGCCGCATGACCCGGATATCAAAGCCCTGCTGCGCCTGGCGGTCTTATACAACATCCCGACCGCCTCCAACCGGGCTACAGCGGATTTCATCATCTCCTCGCAGCTGATGCAGGAAACCTACGAAAACAGCACGCCCGATCTGGATCGTTATAAGAATACCAAACGAAATTTCTAACAAAAAAAGACAAGACCCCCGTTGCCCGACGGAGGTCTTGCTGAAGGGAAAAACCCCTTCACCCAAAGGAGAAACCACCAGATACGCTCACTCAGTTTACTGAGGAAGCGTGGCAAGTTTGAGCCACAACGCAGGGATGCGACTCAGCTTGCCCCAGGCGGTGAGACTGGCGCGTTTGGAAAAGACATCATACTGATTGGCTTCAATCACATCGAGAATGCCCTGATAGAAATTGGATGAAGCCCCAATTGCCATTTGACCGTCGCGTTCGAGCAAAGCAATCCCTTTTTCGGCCTCGGCGTAAAGCTGACGAGTGCGGTCAATCTGGAAGCGCATAAAATTGCGCCAGGCGTCGTTGACCAGGCCGCGCGCCAGATCCGCTTCGCGAATGCCAAAGGCTTTTAGCTCATCCTTGGGCAGGTAAACCCGCCCATTGCGAAAATCTTCGCCGACATCGCGCAGGATATTGGTCATTTGGAGGGCCACGCCCAATTTGATGGCATACGGCAGGGCTTCATTCGACTTAAACCCGACAATGTACATGCTCATCAGCCCAACCGTCGAGGCCACCCCGTAGCAATAGGTTGCCAGGTCGTCAAAGGTTTTGTAGCGGGTTTGGGTAAGATCGCGGGCGACGCCGTCAATTAATTGGAGGGCATAGCGCGGGGGAATGGAATAGCGCGAACGAGTCTCGCCCCAGGCCCGTGCCACCAGGTCATCTGGGCGGGGAGGAATAAGACCTTCGACCACGCTGCGCCAGTAGTCCAGTTCCACTTCGCGCCCAATCGTAGAACCTTCATCGACAATATCATCGACGACGCGGCAAAAAGCGTACAGGGCGCGCGCAGCGGAGCGCTTTTCTTCGGGCAGCAGCCCGGAGGCCATGTAAAAAGACTTGGAGTGTTCGGCGGCCACCCGTCCGCAGAGGGCATAGGCTTCTGCGAGGGCGGCATCTCCAGCCCAATAAGAGAAAATTGGACGGGTAGAGGGGTGCGGAATGTTTCCGGCCAGGTTGAGCAAGTTGCTTTCCCAATGTGCGTGCATGGTGTTCCTCCAGTCTTTATCTTACCTTTTTTGTCTTATACAGATATTCTATATATTTTTTATGTTTTGTCAAGGTTTTTTACTGATTTTACAAATATTCCTTGACAAAAACTCTACAAATGTTATACTATGCAGGTAATTCATTCCAGAAATCATCCAAACTGCGTATTTATCCTGACAAGGAGAAACTTCAATGAGCGTAAAACCCCAAGCAATTGTGATTGGCGCCGGCATTGGCGGAATTGCGACCGCCGCCCGCCTGGCAAAGAACGGCTTCGACGTAACCGTGCTGGAAAAGAACGATCAACCCGGCGGGCGCTGTAATCAGATCATTCGGGACGGCCACCGCTTTGACATCGGCCCGACCCTCTTCCTGATGCCCGAAATTTGGGAGGAGACTTTTGCGGCCCTGGGCGAGAAGATGAGCGATCATCTCGAACTGAAGCGAATCGACCCGACCTACAAAGTCCATTTTGACGATGGCCTGCAGCTGCAATTGACTTCGGACATTGGCAAGATGCAGGAACAACTTGAAAAAGTGGAGAAAACCGCTTTTACAGGGTTTTTGAGTTACATCGCAGAAGGCGCAAAACATTATAAAATTTCGGTGGAGAAGTTCGTCGGGCGCAATTTCTATAATATCTTCGAATATTTCAGCCTAACTAACCTGCCGCTGATCTTCCAGCTCAAGGCCCTCGATAAACACTATCGCAACACCAGCCGCTACTTTAAGGATGAACGCCTCAAGGCGGCTTTCACTTTTCAGAATATGTATTTGGGCCTCAGCCCGTACGACGCCCCGGCCACCTACTCGCTGCTTCAGTACACGGAACTGGCCGAGGGGGTTTGGTACCCGATCGGCGGGATGTACGCCGGGATCGAAGCGCTGACGGCCGTCGCAGAGAAGTTGGGCGTCAAATTCGTGTACAACGCTCCTGTCAAGGCGATCCGGGCTGAGGGGAGTCGCGTTGAACGTGTCGAAACGGAAGACGGCCAGGTCTACGAGGCCGACCTTTTCGTGGGCAACGCCGATCTCCCGTACATTTACAAAGAACTGCTGCCGAAAAACCGCGAAGCCGCGAAGCTCGATAAAAAACTCTACACCTGCTCGACGATCATGTTTTACTGGGGCGTGGACAAGGCTTACCCGCAAATTGCCCATCATAATGTTTTTCTGGGCGGCGATTACAAGGCTTCCTTCGACGAGATTTTCAACGACCACAAACTGCCCGGACAGCCTTCGTTTTATGTGCACGCGCCCGCCCGCACCGACCCGGCTGCCGCCCCGCAAGGCCAGGAGACGCTCTATGTGCTGGTTCCGGTCGGCCACATGGACGAGAGCAACACCCAGGATTGGCCCGCCATGGTCAACCGCGCCCGCGAGACAGTTTTTGCCCGGCTCGAAAAGGAGATGGGCATCAGCGATCTGAAAGCGCACATCAAATTTGAAATCGTCAATACCCCGCTCACCTGGAAAGAACAATTTAACCTGGAAAAAGGCGCGGCTTTTGGCCTGAGCCATAATTTCTGGCAGGTGGGATTCCTGCGCCCGCAGAACCGGCATGCCCAATTTAAGAATTTGTACTTTGCAGGCGCCTCAACTCACCCCGGCACCGGGCTGCCGATTGTGCTGCTCTCCGCCAAGCTGACCACCCAACGCATCTTAAAAGAGTTCAAGGCTTCGGCAATCAAAAATCTCAAACTATCGCCTGCGGCTGGTGACTAAACCGGTCAACGAATGATTTTGTGAACGACCGGCTGCGAAGGCGGGAAGACGGTCTAAAAACCGCTTCCTGTAAATTCGCGGCCGTTGAAGCAGCCCCGTTTTACCGGCCTCAAACAATCTACTGAATAAAACCTGGAAATTCTTAATTCCTGAAAGAAGTCATGTCCAGTACAAACCCGCTTTATAACCTGAAAGCCGTTCTAAAGGAAACCGGCCTGGGCGCCGATACGCTGCGCGCCTGGGAGCGCCGCTATGGCCTGCCCACGCCAGAGCGCACGCCCGGCGGCCATCGGCTTTACTCGCAACACGACATCGCCCTCATCAAATGGCTGGTTGCGCGTCAGCATGAAGGGCTTTCAATTTCGCGCGCGGTTGAACTCTGGCGCGAACAAACGGCGGGCGGGAAAGAACCGCTCCAAACCGTGCAGGAGCCGCGCCCGGCCAGCTTTGGCGCGCAGGCTCTTTACCTGCTGCCCGAAACCGGCTTGGACGCGCTGCGCGCGCAATGGCTGGCGGCCTGCTTAAACTTCAACGAAATTACGGCGGAGCAAACCCTAAACCAGGCTTTCAGCCTTTACCCGGTTGAAACCGTAAGCACCGACCTGCTGGCGCGCGGCCTGACCGAGATCGGCTTGTTGTGGCATGAAAACCGGGCGACAGTCCAGCAGGAACATTTCGCATCCAACCTGGCCATGCGCCGCTTGGATGCCTTAATCGCCGCTGCGCCCATCCCTGGGCGGCCGCATACGATTTTGGTGGGCTGCCCGCCGAACGAATGGCACAATTTCAGCGGCCTGTTGCTAAGCCTGCTGCTGCGTCGGCGCGGATTAAATGTGGTTTATCTGGGCGCAAATGTGCCCCAAAATCGCTTTGAAGAGACACTGGACGCGGTTCAGCCGAGCCTGGTGGTCTTGATTTCGCAACAGCTGAGAACCGCCGCCAGCCTGCAACAGACCGCCGGCCTGCTTGCAGCGCATGGCGCGACCGTTACCTTCGGCGGCAGAATCTTCGAGATGCAGCCTGGCCTGCTGAATCGGATTGCAGGCCACTACCTGGGCGCTACGCTGGATGCTGGGATCGAGAAAATTGAGAGCTTGCTGGTTCAGCGACCAGGTGCCCCGCAAACTGTCCCGGCCTCTGAGGAGCATCTCCAAACGCTGACAAATTTCATCGTCAAACGCCCGCTGATAGAAAATACGGTTCACGAGCAGACTCAGCCCTACAGCACCAACCTTGAATATATTACCAACGCAAATCAATTTCTCGGTGATAATATTATTGCAGCACTTCAACTTGGCGATTTGCGCTTCATTGATACGGAACTGGATTGGCTCGCAACGCTCATCAAAGTCCACCACATCTCTCCGCAAGTGGTCGCGAACTACTTGGAGAATTACAGGCGCGCCATCGAACAACACCTGCCTGAAAACGGACGCCTGATTCGCGAGTGGCTCCAAACCGCCACTATCAGTAAATTTCTGGCCTGATCGAGGGTTCTTGCAGCTCCAAAGGATGAAACAATCAATCAAAACCCGTACTCTGACCCGCGTTCGACCAAAATTGCCCCTCCCCCTGGGCCGGCATTCACTTCTCGCTGAGATTGACTGGCCGGGTCTGGCAAAAAAAACGATTTCACAAGCAAACCTTCAAGCACCAGCTGTATAGCCTCGGACGTTGTCAGAGAAAGGACACCCTATGAGCATCCAGATTGTCACCGATAGCACCTGTGATTTGCCCGAAAAAACGATCAGCAAGCTGAACATCACCGTCTTGCCGCTCAATATCCATATTGGCGAGAACGCCTACAAAGACGGCATAGATATAAGCCG
The DNA here is from genome assembly GCA_034004515.1 of Anaerolineales bacterium. Classification (GTDB taxonomy): domain Bacteria; phylum Chloroflexota; class Anaerolineae; order Anaerolineales; family Villigracilaceae; genus UBA8950. The sequence goes on from JAVEWN010000004.1 coordinate 21,478, forward strand.
CGAGGAATTCTACCGTCAATTGCCGGGCTTGCATCCCTTCCCAAAAACCGCATCGCCCGGGCCGGGAGGCTTTCAAAAGCTGTATCAAGCCCTCGCTGAAAAAGGCGCAAAAGCCATTTTGTCGATTCACATCTCCGAAAGTCTGAGCGCAACCGTCAACGAAGCGCGGATCGCAGCGGAACAGTTTACCCGCATCCCGGTCACGGTTCTGGATTCGACGCAGCTTACCCTGGGGACGGGCTATCTGGTCGAAACAGCGGCCACCCTGGCCGCCGCCGGACAGACCCTCGAAGAAATTTTATCTACACTCAAGGAACAAATGCAGCGCAGCTATGTCTTCGCTTCGCTGAAAACCCTCGAATACCTGCGCCGCAGCGGACGGATGCACAGCGCCGTCGCCCACATTGGCGAAATTCTAAAAATTAAGCCGGTTTTGTATATGAACATGGGCAAACCAATCGTACACCGCACCCGCACCCAGAAAAATGCCACCGCCCAAATGATGGGCTGGCTCGAAGAATACGCGCCTTTTGAGCAGTTGGCAATTGTCCACGCCGGGATACAGGAAGAAGCCGAAGCGCTCAAAGAAAGCGTCCGCAAGTATTGGCCGGAAAGGGATGTCCCGGTCATTCAAATTACCCCGGCTCTCGGCGCGCATCTCGGAATTGGCGCAATGGGCTTTGCCTGCGTCAGCAAGAAATAGGATCAGACCATGAATCTCGCAAAAATTATCAGCGCACTCGGCGTGATCGCCATGACCGCCGTCATCTCTTACGCCTTCATTTTTGGTGATCTCGCCGCAGACGGCGCAATTATCACCTCGCTCCCCTGGGGGATTGTCTCCCTGGTTGATTTATACGTTTGCTTCACAATTTTTTCTGGCTGGGTGGTCTACCGCGAAAAATCGATCCTGGTGACAGTTTTGTGGATAGCAGCCATCATGATTCTGGGCGCATTCGCCATCAGCCTGTACGCTCTGCTCGCGCTCCAATCCAGCCGCGGCGATTGGAAAAAATTCTGGATGGGCAAAAACGCCTAAGGCGATTGGCCGTGGCCTGGGCTGCGAATGCCTGATTGTTAATATTCTCTCTTTTCTATCGGTATTAAGAGTATTAGCGTTGTTCCCAAATAGTGATGTCTGTCTAAATCGTGTCTTTGCGAAGGCGGTCTTCTTCCGCCTGAAGCACGAGTACCCGGCGTGGTAATCTCCGGTTAAACGGTGTTCGTTTTCGATAAAAACTTCCCGTTAAATTGGGAGATTATCCCTACGGGTACTTGTGCTTCGCTGGAGTGCGCTTGCAAAGACATTTGCGAGCAGATGCACAAAACAAACAAATATTCAGGAACAAGTCTATTCTTGTGAGACGCAGGCCCTGCCTGCGCCAGTGCCGCCGTCCTTCGACTGCGGGCTGCGCTTCGCCCTCCGCTCAGGACGGCGATAGCTTAAGCATGGAAGCGAAGCCCTGTCCTGAGTTTGTCAAAGGATTGCAGGACGTTTAAAAGTAAAGTACGACTTTTGCAAGAAACCTATTGGTATTCCTTATTTACTTAATTCCTCGATTCTTTTTTGGAGCCTGAATGGATAATAAACGCTTGTTCTCCGTCATCTTTGTGGTCTTCGTTGACCTGCTCGGTTTCGGCCTGATTCTGCCGCTTTTGCCTTACTACGCTGAAACCTTTGGGGCCAGCGATTTCACGACCGGTTTGCTGGTGGCCGCCTACGCCGCCATGCAATTGATTGGCGCGCCCATCCTGGGCCGGCTCTCCGATCGTTTCGGGCGTCGTCCGATTTTGCTTGTGAGCATTTTCGGCACGTTTTTGGGGTTCATCCTGCTGGGTTTCGCCAATTCACTCTGGATACTTTTCGCCAGCCGCATTTTGGATGGCTTCACCGGCGGGAATTTGAGCGTGGCCCAGGCCTATATTTCTGACGTGACCGACGAAAAAAACCGCTCAAAAGGGCTGGGACTGGTCGGCGCGGCGTTTGGGATCGGCTTCATCATCGGGCCGGCCACGGGCGGATTTTTGAGCCAGTGGGGCTATGCTGTCCCTGCATTTTTGGCCGCCGGGCTGGCTTTCATCAACCTGGGATTGGTAGCCTTCTGGCTGCCCGAATCGCTGACCCCCGAAAAACGGGCCACGATGACCGAGAAAAAGCCCTCTGTCAACCTGTCCGCGCTCTGGAAGGCCCTCCAGCGCCCGTTTAGCGGCTCGCTGCTGATTACAAGATTCTTCTTTGGCTTGCCCTTCGCCATCTTCCAAACCATCTTTTCATTGTATGCGCTCAAAAAATTTGAATTGGGCGCCCAGGAAACCGGGCTGGTGCTGGCCTACGTCGGCCTGCTCTCGGTCTTCGTGCAAGCGTTTCTAATCGGACGCCTGACCCAGCGCTTCCGCGAGGATATTCTCATCCCGGTCGCGGTGGTGGTGATGGCGTTTTCGCTGCTCGGCTGGGCTTTTGCGCCAACCGTTGTCTGGCTCTTGATCGTCCTGACCCCGACCGCGATTGCCGGCGGCGTGCTCAACACCATCCTGGCCAGCACGCTCACCAAAGCCGTCGAACCACAGGAAGTGGGCGGTATTTTGGGCCTTTCGACCTCGATTGAAAGCCTGACGCGCGTCATCGCCCCCACCCTGGGCGGCGCACTGCTCGGCTGGGCCGGGACAGCCGCCCCCGGCATTTTCAGCGCGGCCATGCTGGGCCTGCTTAGCGTTTACGTCTGGCGCGTGATCTACAACCATCCCATTGCCGCCCAAATCCGCGCAAAGACCGATACCTCCCCCAACCTTGCTCCAAATAAAGGAAAAACCGGATGGAAAAAGACATCTTAAGTAATTTTTTTGGCAAATTAATGCCGCTCTTCCCGCCGCGGACCGAAGCCTTCTTGAAGAGCGCCACGCGCGAAGACCTGAACCGGGTCAACTTCCGTTACATTTTCACCGTCAACGGCATGATCGAGATCAGTCACATGATCGAAGACGCGATCATCGCCAGCCCCGGCATTTCAGATACGCACGTCTCCTTCCAATATTTCTCGCGGGTGGCCGACCAGCACGAACGCTACACGCAAGTTGCGCAGGCTTCGAGCGGCCTGTCCCTGTATGGCGTGCCCGATGCACCCCTGCCCGGCTTTGTGCGCACCACCACGATTGACACGAGCGGCACACCGCTCGAAAACTTCTGGTTTGTGATTGCCTACGGCCCCGGCATCCACATGACGCTGCTGGCCGAGGAAATCAACCCGGGCGAACGCTTTAAGGACGAACAGCGCATGTACGAGGGGTTCTACACCTTCGACCCCAATTTTGCCTACAAAGTCATCACGGTTATGCACAAACTCTTCCCCGAACAGATTGCAGCGCCGACCCTGCCGGAACTGCTTGAATAGGATGGGAATTGGGAATTCGTCAGGCGCGAACACCAATTCCCAATCCCCAATTACTCATTTCGATTACCAACATGACCTGCCTCTGGTGGATTCGGCGCGACCTGCGCCTTTCGGATAACCCGGCCCTGCAAGCCGCGCTCAAACATGGCGCGGTCATCCCCGTTTTTATCCTTGACCCGTACCTGCTGGAACGCAGCCCGGCCCGCCGTCAGGCTTTCTTATTGGGCGGCCTGGCCGAACTCGACACGGAACTGCAAAAACGCGGCTCCGGGCTGGTGCTGCGGCGCGGCCAACCCGAAATTGAACTGCTCAACCTGATCATTGAAACCGGCGCACAGGCCATTTTTGCCGAAGAAGATTACAGCCCGTATGCGCGCGCCCGTGATGAACAAATTGCCCAGGCCCTGCCGCTGACTCTCGTCGCGGGGCAGACCGTCCAGCACCCGGCCTCCGTTCTCAAACCGGATGGCAAACCGTATACCGTTTTTACGCCTTTCTCGAAAACCTGGAAAGCCCTCCTGCCGTCAGAACTGGCCCCGCTCCCCGCGCCGGAGCATTTCCCGGCTGTCCAGCGGCCAGAATCCGTTTCATCAGGCGCGCGGGCGCTGCCACCCGTTGAGCACTTTCCACCCGGTGAACAGGAAGCCCAGCGCCGCCTGAAGCAATTTACCAATTACCCAATTACCAATTACCACGAGACCCGCAACCGGCTCGATCTGGAAGGCAGCTCCGCGCTCTCGCCTTACATCCGCTTTGGGATGATTTCCCTGCGTCAGGCCGCCGCGGCCGCCTTGAACCTTCAACATGCTCCAGCCGACGAAAAAGGGCCGCAAACCTGGCTGAATGAACTCATCTGGCGCGAATTTTATATCTCCATTCTGCACCATTTTCCCCACGTCCGGACGCGCGCTTTTAACCCCGCCCTGCAAAATATCCCCTGGCGGAACGACCCGGCAGAGTTTGATGCCTGGAAAAACAGCCAGACCGGCATCCCGGTCGTCGATGCGGCCATGCGCCAGCTGCGCGCAACCGGCTGGATGCACAACCGCGCCCGGATGATCGTCGCCTCGTTCCTCGTCAAAGATTTGCTGATCAACTGGCAGTGGGGCGAACGCTGGTTCATGGACAACCTGCTGGATGGCGACCCGGCTGCCAACAACGGCGGCTGGCAGTGGACAGCCGGCACCGGCACAGACGCCGCGCCTTACTTCCGCATCTTCAACCCGGTTCTGCAATCCGCCAAATTTGACCCGGACGGGAACTACATCCGCAAGTGGCTGCCCGAACTGGCCCATCTCTCCGCGCCTGAAATTCACGCCCCCTGGCAAAAGGGCATCCACATCGCTGGCTACCCGCCCAAGCCGATTGTCGATCGCGCCGAGGCCCGGCAACAAACCCTGAACGCCTATAAACTCGCAAAAGAAAGACACTCGTTGACCAAAAAGCTATGAAATCTCCTGGCTCCGACCCCGAAACCGGCCTGGCCGTCCTGAAAGCCTTTATCGCCGAAAAATCCCCGCTTGGGCCGCTGCGCGTTATGGCCGAACAGGTTGGACGGTTTTTCCAGGTGCCGCTCCCTTTTTTCAACCCCTATATCGTCCATGGCCCGGCGGCCGTCCGCAAGGTGCTCGTCACCGAGCGGGATAAGTTCCTGTGGCGCAATCAGGACCCGGTCACAGATTTGCTCGATCGAGGCGTGCTCGTCACCGACGGCCAGGAGCATGACCACTACCGCAAGCTGATGGAACCGTCGCTCCATCCCGGTAGACTGCCCGGCTACGCCGAGATGATGCGCCAACAGACCGAGCGGGTTTCTGCCGCCTGGCAGGACGGGCAGACGGTGGACCTGCTGGTCGAGGGCCGCAAAATCGCCCTGCTGATCATCCTCCAGGCCCTTTTCAGCCGCGACGCCTGGGACGACCTGCCGCGCATCTGGATGCCGATCCTGAAAGCCATTAATTTCATCTCGCCCGGCGCATGGATTTTGTGGCGGCGCATCCCGCGCCCTGGCTACAAAAAACATCTCAAAACGCTGGATGTCTACCTCTATGAAATCATCGCGGGACGTCGGAAAGCGCTATCCGATATTCGATACTCGAATACCCGAGGTTTGAATATCGAAGCTCCCAAAAACGACCTGCTCCAACACCTGCTCGATGCGGGCCTGCCGGATGAGCGCATCCGCGACCAGATGCTGACGATGCTGATTGCCGGACACGACACCTCGACCGCCCTGCTGGCCTGGATTTTCACCCTGCTCGGCCAAAATCCGCAGGTTTGCGCCAGCCTCGTCCGCGCGCTGGACGAAAGCGAACCCGGCCAAACCCCGCCCCTGCTCGACCAGGTCATCAAGGAAACCCTGCGGCTCTACCCACCGATTCATATTGGCAACCGGATTGCCGCCCAAGATGTGACCTTCGGCGAAGGTGAAACCATCCCGGCCGGGGCGCGCATGTTCTACTCGATCTACCTGACCCAGCGCGATCCGGCCATCTGGGAAAACCCGGACCAATTCCAGCCCGAGCGCTTTGCCCGCGGCAGGACCCCGCTGGGCAGCACGGGGCAGGCAACGCCCCCGATGAGTTTCATCCCCTTTGGCGGCGGGCCGCGGGCCTGCATCGGGGCTGCCTTCGGCCAGGCCGAAGCGCGGATTGTCGTCAGCTATTTGCTGCAAAACTTCGATTTTCAGCCGATCAACCCGCATGAAATCCATCCACAGATGGGCGCAACCCTTGAACCGCGCCCGGGCGTGAGGATGAAAATCGCCCGCCGCCAACCTCCCAATCAAAAATCTCAAACCTGAAATCCCAATGACCTATTTTGCCTTCCTCGCTTACTTCGTTATTATCCCCATTTTTGTCCTGCTCGTCATCACCTGGTTGGACAAGCGCGCCGGACGCCCCACCCCCGGCTTCGATGCCAAAAAAGTGCCGCTGATCATCGCCGCGCACGTTCTCATCGCGCTGATCTACACCACCCCCTGGGACAACTACCTGGTCGCCAGCGGCGTCTGGTACTATAACCCGGAACTGGTGACCGGCATTACGATTGGCTATGTCCCGATTGAAGAATACACGTTCTTTGTCGTCGAAACCATTATGGCCGGATTGTGGTGGTGGTTCCTGGCAAAACGATTGACCTTGCCCGCCCCCGAAACTTTCCGGCGCAACCGAAAACTGGTTTACGGGTCAGCCGGAATACTTATCGCCGTCTGGGCCTTCTTTACCATCCAATTCTTCTTCGCGGGCGACGAATGGAACTACCTGGGCATCATCTTCTTCTGGGCGCTGCCGCCGATCATCCCCCAATTCCTGTTCGGAGTTGATATCCTCTGGCATTACCGCAAACTGGTACTCTGGTCGATTTTCGTGCCTGGCCTGTACCTCTCGCTGACCGACATCATCGCCCTCAACGCCAGCACCTGGCAAATTTCCAAAGACCAGACGCTTGGAATCAACTTCTTCGGCATCCTGCCGATTGAAGAAGTGGCCTTTTTCTTCATCACCTGCGTCTTAATCAGCTTCGGCATGACGCTGATGCTTTCCACCCTGGGCTGGGAGCGTTTCAGCGACTGGAAAACGCGCGGCTATAAAGGCTTGCCATAATAGCGATATTCGATATTCGAAAATCGAAAATCAAATACCGAATACCGAATACCGAATACCGAATACCGAGCATCAAATATCGAGCATCGAATATCACATTCCCCTTTCCCGGAGTCCCCTCATGTCCTTTCCCACTTTTCAAAATCAACAATATCTCAGCATCGAAACCTTCCGCAAAAACGGACAGGGCATCAAGACCCCGGTCTGGTTTGCCCAGCAGGCGGATGCGCTTTATATCTGGACGGAAGCCAGCTCAGGCAAAGCCAAACGCGTGCGGAATAATTCCGCTGTCAAGATCGCCCCCTCCCGCGCGGACGGGACAGCCCTCGGCGAGTGGCTTCCGGCCCGCGCCAGCCGCGACGATTCGCCCGAAGCAGTCGCCGCAGTCCGCAAATTAATGATCAAAAAATATGGGGTAATGTTTCACGCCTTTGCCCTGATGGGCAAACTGAGAAAATCAAAATACACCACCCTTAAAATCGAAGCTCGTCCATAAAAGGCCAAATAAGGAGAGTGGAACCGCTCTTCTTATTTGGCCTTTATTTCAAAAAAGCTCAGGGTAAATTTTCAAGGTCAGCCAGGTCTTTTGCCCTTCCGCTGGCCTTTTTATTTTTTTCTCTACGGGACAAATGTCATTCCCGTGAAACCATCGGGACGATGTGCGAGCCGGTGTTTGGCGAAGCACGAGTACCCGGAGTGGTAATCTCCTGTTTAGCACATTTTCTTGCCGAAAGGGGATTGCCACGCCGACGAAAAAACATCTTCGGCTCGCAATGACGCCGTTTAACGAAATTTGTCCGGTAGAGATTTTTTTGAGATTTTGAAGATCTATCAAGCTTACATTGATCCCATCAATCTCATCAAGAATACGATTTTCGTAACATTCATCAAACCTCACCCCAGAGATTGATGTTGTAATCTCAAGCCGGATGGGCGGCAGCCCGCAGTCGAAGGACGCTTCGCTCACCTGTGCCGGCGGCACTGGCCCAAGCCGGGCCTGCCTCTCGACAGGTCTATCTTAATGTCTATCGCACATAAAAATTGAATACTCGTTATACCGCTTACTGCTCATCATCCATCTTGGGCGCGTCGCGGACGACATACAGCGGACGGCCCTTGACCTCGTCGTAAATCCGCCCAATGTATTCGCCCAAAATGCCGAGCGAGATCAACTGCACCCCGCCCAGGAATAGGACTGAGATCAAGGTCGTGGTCTGGCCTTCAAAAGAGTGGGAGCCGGCCAGCCGCAAAGCCGCCACAACCGGAATGGCGATCACGCTCAGGCCAGCCGCCACAAATCCGAGATAGGTTGCAATCTGCAAGGGGAAATAAGAAAAGCCGGTAATGCCATCCTGGGCAAACTTAATCATCTTCTTAAACGGATACTTGGTGACGCCGCTTAACCTGGCCGCCCGCTTATACTCGACACCGATTTGCTTGAACCCGATCCAGGAGGACATCCCGCGCAGGAAACGATGCCGTTCGCGCATCGAATTCATCACATCGACCACCTTGCGGTCAACCAGCCGGAAATCTCCCGTATCGAGCGGAATTTTAACATCCGTAATGCGGTAGATCATGCGGTAGAAGAGCGAGGCGGTCAAAAGTTTAAACCAGCTTTCGCCCTCGCGCTCAGAGCGGACGGCGTAAACCACCTCGTAGCCCTCTTTCCACTTCTTGATTAAGTCCAGAATCACTTCGGGCGGGTCTTGCAAGTCAGCGTCAATCACCACAATCGCCTGGCCGCGGCTGTAATCCATCCCGGCTGTGACCGCGATCTGATGGCCAAAATTGCGCGCAAAAATGACCGGACGCACGTTTTCATGGCTGGCCGCCAATTCACGGATGCGCTCGTTGGAGCCGTCCATCGAACCGTCATCCACCAAAATCAATTCCCAGGCCTCGCCAGTCCCATTCATGACCTGGCTGACCCGCTGCCAAAGCACAGGAATATTCTCAAATTCGTTGTAAATCGGGGCAATGATCGAATAGATGATCGACATGGGTTCAGTTCCTGTTCTGTTTTTTTATGATCCGGCGCGCGGGCCGGGTGGACAAAGCCTGCTCTGCGCGGCGGATGCGCCCCACAAAAGCAGATTCCTTCTCAATCGTCTGCCGCCCAAGCACCTTGCGCAGCAGATAATTGAAGATAACAATCACCGAAGCCAGCACCGGTACAACCAGCAAAGCCCCCAAAATCCCATTTAAAATCGTCGCCACCAGAATGGACACAAAAACCACGACCTCGTTCATGTGAACGCTGCGTCCCATGATGACCGGCCTGAGCCAGATATTTTTAAGGTTGATTAGCACAAAATAAGCCAGAAAGACGATCACCGTCACCCAGGCATTCGAAAGCGGAATCCAGCTTGAACCTTCGAGCAAGGCCACGCCCATCGCCAGCGCGACGGCCACCACCGGCCCCAGGTCTGGAACCAGGGTAAACAAACCGGCAATCACCCCCAGCACAAACGCGCCCGGAATGCCCAGGATATACCAGGCGATTGTAAAAACGACACCCACAATAAACATCAGCAAAATTTGGCCGCGCAAATAGGCAATCCAAACCCCGCGCACCTGCCGGTAAAGACCTTCCACCTCGGGCCGCGCCTGTTCAGGAGCCAGCCCGATCAACCAATCGCGCATTTCCGGCCAATAAGTCAGAAAAAGGTAGACCGAGACGATGATTACCAAAAGCCAGACTGTCCCGCGCGAAGTCGATTCCAAAATCCAAAAGGCATCTTCGGGCAGGGGCGTAATCAGCAGCGATTGCAGCCCGCCCAGGGCCTGTCCCACTTCGCTCAAATCCAGGCTCATCCCCATAAAGACCAGCGGCTCGGCCAAAGCCTGCTGAAAATCGTGCAACAGGTTGAACAGATCCCGCCCGACCCCGGTCAACTCGTCCAAAAAGAGGGGCGCAACCGTCGCCGGGATGGCAAACAAAAGCACAATCACGCTAAAGTAAACGATCGTTACCGCCGCGCGCCGCGAAAGACGGGTTTTTTCGGCCAGGGCAACCGCCGCCGGGTTAAAAAGATAGGCAATAAACGCCGAAAGTACCAACGGCTGAACCGCCTCGCGCGCATAATAGAAAAATCCTGCCAGCGCGGCCAGTAAAAAGACCCCCACCAGGTAGCGGAACGGCAAACTCCACTGGTTCATAAATATTTCTTGACGGACTCAAGATCAGGTTGGATGACAGGCGCGGGCTGGACCGATTGCATCGCCGCGCGGATGTCTTTCAGGCCGCTGCCAGTATTAACCACCAAAACGGGCGCGCCGGGATCAATCAAGCCCTGGGCCTTGGCCGCCGTCAAACCGGCATAAGCCGCCGCCCCAGCCGGTTCAGCAAAAACCCCTTGCGACCCCAGCTCCGCAATCGCGGACAAAATCTCGGCGTCCGAAACGGTCAGGTACGCCCCGCCGGTTTCGCTGGCGGCCCGCACCGCCCGCACCCCATCGCGCGGCAAATCGACGCTGATGCTGTCGGCCAGGGTTGTGGCATTAACCGGGATGATTTTCTCGTCGCCCGCCTTAAAAGCATTGGCAATCGCCGCCGAACCTTCGGCCTGGACCCCAATCAGGCGCGGGATATGATCGAGCCAGCCCAGGGCATGCAAATCTTTAAATCCCTTGTGAATCCCAGAGATAATATTGCCATCCCCGACCGAGGCCAAAATCGTCAGCCTGAGTCTATTGGCCGGGCCGGCCAGCTGGCCGGTCGCTTTGCGGCGGCCGATCCCCAGCTCATTCACCATCCATTCCCAAATTTCAAAGGCGGCAGTCTTCTTGCCTTCCAGCGTAAAGGGATTGTAACCAGTGTTGCGGCAGTACCAGCCAAATTGCTCGGCAGCTTTAACCGTCAGGTCGAAAGCGTCGTCATAGCTGCCATCCACCAGCAGGACTTTCGCCCCAAAAACCAGCAGCTGCGCCACCTTAGCCGGCGGAGCAGTTTTGGGCGCAAAGATGACCGCTTTCTGCCCAACCGCCGCCGCCATGCCAGCCAGGGCAGCCCCGGCGTTGCCCGTCGAAGCCGTCACCACCACCTCGGCCTGGGTCTCAATCGCGCGCGCCACGACCACCGCCGAAGCGCGATCCTTGAAGGAGCCGGTCGGGTTGCGCGATTCGTCCTTCAGCCAAACCTGCTCCAGGCCAAGTTTGCGAGCCAGGCGCGACAACGAAATGACCGGGGTTCCACCGGCCAGGCTGAGGGGAGTCCGCTCTGCGATTTTGGGGAACGCAACCGGTATCAGCGGCAGGTAACGCCAAAGGTTGGTCTCATTCCTGAACAGGAAATCATCCGGCTGATATTTTTTCTTGATCGCTTCATAATCAAGAATCACATCCAGATTTCCTGAACAGGGGCAGGTATAAGTGATCTGGCCAGGCAAATATTCTGCCCCGCACAGTGAACAGCGATAGCCAAGGAATTTGCTCATACTGAAATTATACCCGCCCCGCCCACAAATACACAGGACAAGTCGCGGCCCAAGTTCTGGTAGGGTAAAATAGAAGCCATGCAAAACCAGCCGATTGAAACCCTGTTTTTCGACCTGGACGACACCCTTTACCCGGCCTCCTGCGGTCTGTGGCGTGACATTCGGGCCCGGATCGATCTATATATGCGCGACCGGTTGAGCATCCCCGCGGAACAGGTCATGCCGCTCCGCCGCCATTACTACGAAACTTACGGCACCGCCCTGCGCGGGCTGGAACGGGAATACCCGCTCGATAAAGCGGATTTTCTGGCCTTTGTGCACGACCTGCCCGTCCGCGACTACATCGCGCCGAACCCGGGCCTGCGAGCCGTTATCGAGGCCATCCCGACCCGAAAATTTATCTTCACAAATGCCGATAGCGCTCATGCCAGCCGGATTTTGACCGCCCTCGGGCTGGAGGACTGTTTCGAAGCCGTGGTCGATGTCTTGGCGGTTTCTCCCTACTGCAAACCGATGCCCGAATCCTTCAAGATTGCCCTGCAGGTGGCAGGAAGCCCCAACCCGCGCCGCTGTGTAATTTTGGACGATATGCCCCGCACGACCATCGCGGCCCGGGCTTTGGGCATGTTCTCGGTTTTGGTCAGCGAAAACGCCAGCCTCAGCCCGGATGCCGATGCAATTTTGCACGACTGGGCGCAATTACCGGCCCTGCTTGAAGAAGCCAGGGCCAGGAGCGATGATGAACCCTGAAAAAATATGGATCGTGCTGGTCATCCTGGGCCTGATTTTGATCTTATCCAATGCGCTGGTATTTGCGATTGTGCGCGGCTGGAGCCGCGGCGAGATAAACTTTTTCAAAAAAAGCGGCCCTGGCGGCGAACTCTTCAAACAAGATAAAGATGTTGCCGAACTAAGCGAGCGAATGCGCAAATTACGTGAGGAACAAAAGAAGGAAGAGTAAAGCCCAGGAGATATATGCCACCCAAAAAATCTTATTCGGTGCACTGGGAAAACGAAGAAGCGCTCTCATTTGAAGTCGATGGCGTCCGCTACACCCACCTGAACGACATCCCCGACCAGCGCGACAAAGCCATTTAGAAGAAGGACAAAAAGATCTGCCAGCAATTGAACTTCACCCAAGGTTAGCCCGATGAAAAAAAAGAACTGCACGCAGCTAAACGCAGAAGACCAGGAACAGCAATATCAAATCATCTTTGAAGCGGCCAGCGATGGCATAATCATCAGCGATGTAGAGACCCGCAGCGTGGTGGATGCCAACCCGGCAGCCCTTGCGATGCACGGTTATACTCGCGAAGAATTCATCGGCTTGCATCTGACGCTCTACATTCATCCTGACAGCCAGTCCCTGTTCACTCAAGCGTACAGCGCGGCGCGGCAGAAGGGCAGCCCGCTCGATATTTCAGCAATCCATCTCAAAAAAAACGGCTCAGCGTTCTATGTGGAGGCGCGCAGAACCGCTATCCTGTTTCAATCCCGGCCCTGCGTGCTGAGCATCGTCCGGGATGTAAGTCAGCGCGTCCAGGCAGAACATCTGCTCCACCAACGGGAAGAACTCCATAGACGCGAACAAGCCACCCTGCTGGAAATCTCTCAAACGCTGGCCTCGTCCCTGGAACTTGAGCCGGGGCTGATTCTCGATCAATTGAGAGTGCTGGTTGAGTACACCCATGCCGAGCTGTTCGTACTCGATGGAACCGACATGGTTGCCCTGGCTGTCCGCGGACCGCGGCGGCTCGAAGAGAGGGTCTCGTTCCGCATCCCGCTCAAAAGTCCAGAAACCTTGCTGAAACTATTCAATGCGCATCGGCCAGATAGAATTGCGGATGTCTGGAGCACGCTTGACCCCTCCGCGCAATTCCTGCGCTCGATTCTGGCTGAGCAGGCTGATTTTCTCTTGGAAGGGGTCCAGGCCTGGATGTGGGTTCCGGTGGCTATCAAGAACCGCGTGATTGGCAGCGTGGGCGTGGCGCACCTGGAAAAAGATTACTTTACGGCTCATCATGCCGACCTGGCCCTGATCGTAGCCAATCAGGCCGCGATTGCCTTTACCAACGCAGAACTGTACGAAAACGCCCAGACACTCGCGGCGCTGCAAGAACGCCAGCGACTGGCCCAGAACCTGCATGATGCCGTCAATCAATCCCTCTTTTCTGCGGGGTTGATTGCGGATGTCTTGCCGCGTTTGTGGGAACGGGATCAGAACGAGGCGCGCAAATCGCTGAAGGATTTGCGCCGCCTGACACGCGCCGCCCAAGCCGAAATGCGCGCCTTGATGGCCGAGCTGCGCCCCTCGGCCATTATCGATACCGAACTGGGTGATCTGCTGCACCTGTTGGGGAATGCGCTCTCGGGCCGGGTCAACGTCCCGGTTACAGTGACCGTAGCGAAGGAAATCAGCCTGCCGCCCGAAACCCAGATGGTCTTCTATCGCATCTGCCAGGAAGCGTTGAATAACGTCGCCAAGCACGCCCAGGCCAGCCAGGTCCATCTGGATTTAAAACAGGCCGGAACTACCATCGAACTGCACATTCGCGATAATGGACAGGGATTTGAGCCTGAACAAACTCTGGCCGAGCATGGTCGCTACGGCTTGCAGATGATGCGTGAACGCGCCGAAGCCGTCGGAGCGAAGTTAACTGTGACCAGCCAGCCGGGGCGCGGCACCGAACTTATTTTGCAGTGGGCTAAAGACCCGCCGAAGGAGACTAAATGACCCTACCCGCTTCCAAACCCATTCGAATCCTGTTGGTCGACGACCACGCCATGGTCCGGCGTGGATTGGCTACCTTCCTGATGGCTTTTGATGATTTCCAGTTGGTAGGCGAAGCTGATAATGGCGAAGCTGCCCTGCGGCTCTGCGCCGAAGTTTTGCCAGATGTGATTCTGATGGATATGGTCATGCCCAACATGGATGGCGCCACCGCGACCCATGCCATCCGGCAAAAATATCCCCAGATCCAGGTGCTGGTGCTGACCAGCTTTAAAGAAGAATTGCTGATCAGGAAGGCCCTCCAAGCCGGGGCGATTGGCTACCTGCTGAAAGACGTCTCCGCAGAGGAACTGGCGCGGGCCATCCGCGCCGCCCGGGCCGGGCACGCCACGCTCTCCCCCGAGGCGGCCCAGGTGCTGGTCGAGACAGCCCACCAACCGCCCGCGCCTGGTCTGGACCTAACAGAACGCGAGCGTGAGGTTCTGGCCCTGCTGATCGAGGGCTTGAACAATACCCAAATTGCCGGGGAACTGACCGTCAGCCCTTCCACGATCAAATCGCATGTCAGCAACATCCTTTCCAAGCTGGGAGTTGCCAGCCGCACCGAAGCCGTCAGTCTGGCGCTGCGTCAGGGTCTTGTTAACTGAGACGTGTTCAAGACATTCCCAGTCACCAACAATACTCTCTGACCAAACGAATTGGTCAGAGAGTATTTATTTCATAGACGGGCTTATTCAAGAACTATCAAATCAGGAGCGGGGTGGGAAATCATCCCAGCGAGCCGGGAAAAATGCTTTTGTTGCGTTCGTTTTCATACTCTGCCATCAGTTGGTTGAGTTCCAGTTCGTTCATCACTAAAACTTCTGGCGGAGGCTGGGCAGCGGCGATTTTTACCGCTTCAATGGCTTCAGCGATTTTCAAAAACTTGTCGAGCTTTTGGCGTTCAACGATTTGTTTACCAATGGATACGAGCACGTCCGGCTGTGGCGCAACCCGCCTTTCAATTTGGTTGCCATCCTGGTCAGTTGGACGCGCGTTTACAGGTGGCTGAGCATCGACATCGCCTCTCTCAAGGATGAAGGCATAGCGCAGGCCATCATTCGCGGATGGGATCACCTGCACCCGCAGTTCTCTTGCCAGGTCCTGCAACAGGCGCGGATCAAAGTAATTGCTAAAGGGCGTCGTGGTATTTGTGGAAATATATTTATTATTCAGAATGGCAAACAGAACCACTGTGCCGGTGTCGGGGTCTTGCGCCAATCGCCAGCGTTTAAACTTCGGCAACAACCCCCATTGCGAGAGGATCTTAGGGGTCTGAGCCTTGATCTGACGCATTCTTCTTATAAAATGGCGTGGGTCATCGGCCAGAGAGATCATCGTCATCCTTTCTATTGGTCATCAACTTGCGTTTGACTTCGTCCAGCCAGCGGCCAACATGATCTGGGGTTGCTTTTACAAGTGGATTTTGGCTCATGGAAGAGTCTTGGAGCGGCCTGGGTTCCGATTTGACGATGATTACTTCGGGCGGTGGCGCGTCAAGACGTTGCTGCGCTTCTCGAATGGTCATCCAACGCCAGAGAAATAAAAGGACTATCAGCGTCACGACAACGATAAAAATCGGCGGGCACAACAACCACAGGCTACTTTGAAATTCTTCTTCGCGCTGGCGAACCTGGTCAACGTACCATTGGGAGGTGGCCGCTGCGGACTGGGTCTGTGTGGCGATGTTATTGGCAACAGCCGTTTGGGTGCTGGCTGCAATTTGATCTTTGTTTTGTTGGGTCAGCGTAGCTTGCGCACCGGCTGTTGCCAATTCCACCATTTGAGTCTGCCGGATCGCATCCTGTGTCCGGGCAGCAAATTGAGTTGAACCGGCCGCAATCAAGGTGGACTGGGCGTTGGCTTTTACAATGGCTTCCGTCGCCGCCACCTGGGCCGCAATCATGTTGGCGTTTTCTTGTGCCTGAGTCTGCGCCGCGCCCAGGGTCGCGCTGGACGCATTTAAGGTTGCCTGGGCATCGGCGCGCATAATCGCGGCAGTAGCCGCCGCCTGGGCATCGCTATAATTCTTTTCCTGGGTCAGCAAGGCAGACAGGGTTGCCTCGGGGCAGTTCTCACAGGTTGTAGCAAGAGGCGTGGCAAGACTCCCTTGCGCCTGCATGGGTACGAGATAGAGATCGCCAGATGCCACCGGAGTCAGGGGCAGGGGTGTGCATCCAGCCAGGATTAGCACTGACCCAAGCAATCCAAAAACAGCGATGAGACCCAGGTAGCGTTTCATTTGTGTTACAGGCCTTTCATCAAATTCCCGAGGGCCAGCAAAACAAAACCTGCCATCACCAGCCACAAAGCGTATGCGGCCAGCCCGGCGATGATGCCTTGCGAAGCCAGCAAACCGAGCAGCGCGAGGCCTACAGAAATCCAAAACGTTACAACTTGGGGTGCGCTTAGTTTCATGATTTTTTATCCTTTGAGTTGATTGTGCGAAAATTGACGTTCATTGGGCAAGTTTGATGACCTGACCCATCGCCAAAAAAAAAATATGACGGCATGTTGAAGCGGCCTTGATTCTTTCTTGTCGCAATCTGCCGCGCAAGATGCCATTCTCCACCATTCTTAAGAATTGTGGATTGCGTTTTTACCAGCCTTGACGGCGGCGGATACGTGGTCCAATTGCTCTATCGCCATTTCCTGGCCCTGGTGTTTGAATTCTTTAAGGCTCTTGCGGCCAGTGGTCATGAACTTGTTGGCTTTTGAGCGCACTTGTGAGACGGTATCTTCCACCAGGTCAGTGGTCAGGCCGCGCAGTTCGATGCTTTTATCTTCGATCTGTTTTCGGGTCTTTTTGCCGGACTGCGGGGCAAACAACAGCATTGCCGTGGCGCCAGCCAGGCCGCCGACCAATAAACCCACGAAAACGCCTAAAACAGTATTGCTGCGGTTGTCAGACTCTTCATATTCGTGATCCATGATATTTCTCCTTATTTTCTGACCTGGGCATGTCTCCATGCTGAAAACACATCCATGTCTTGGGCTTACGAGTTGGCAGGTTGCTCACTGAACGTTAAAACCTTCTTCTTGTTGGCCGGTTATGTACGCAAAGCAAACAACCGGCCTGGGTGATAACTAACCGGCAGGCTACCGACGCCCTCTTCCATTGAACAGTCTGATGATTGCCAGCAGGATGACGGAACCCAGCAGTGTCACCAGCAAGGTCGGGATGGTGATTGCGTCGTTAATTGTTCCGACGCCCAAGAGCGGGCTGATGAAGTAGCCGGCCAGAAACGCGCCGACAACGCCCACCACGATGTCGATCAGCAGGCCTTGTTGCGAATTGGTGCGCATGATTCTGCTCGCAACATAACCAACAAGGGCGCCAGCAAGGAGATAGATGATCAGGTTCATTATTTATTTTCCTTTTTTAACTTGGCTTCATATTCTGTAACGCGCTTGTCGATTTCCTCGGCCGCGGCCTCACGAGTGTAGCCATATTTTTCTTGAAGCAAGCCGGTAAAGACTTCGAGCTTGCCAGCCGCCCGGTCGAGATCGTCGTCGGTCAGTTTGCCCCACCACGATTTAGCCTCGCCTCGGATTTGTTTCCATTTGCCTTCAAAAATATCTTTGTTCATCGTTTTTATCCTCCAGAATCATTTAGGAAGCTGTCTTAATTTATGCTGCTACCCTTGTGCCGCAAGCTGCCGAATATCAACCTCAAGCGCGAATACTTGTTGCCGCAAGACGCAGGCGTTCGACCACGCGCTCGGGCAGCTCGTTTTTACTGATAAAGGCATCAGCCCCGGCAGAGATTGCGGCTTGTTGACGAGAGTTCAGGTGGCTGATCAAGACAACAACAATCGCGTATGGACAGGCCAGACGTAGTTCCGTCAGGGCATTGGCCCCCAGGTTAACCGGGAGCAAATCCCAGTCTATCAAGAGCATGTCCAGGCGAGTTGCAGGGGCATTGGCTAAGGTTGCAGGCCAATTATCCGCCTCACCGACTACTTCCATCTTCATATCCAGGAGTAGCAGGCGTAAGGCAGAACGCTCTTCAGGTTTGGCGTCGGCTAAATATACGCGGGTCATAACATCATCTTATAACAAACACCCCCCGGTTGCATCCACCAACCGGGGAGTGTTTGCCTCCACCACTTGGGGGAGAGACACTGGTCAGGCATAAAAAGTGACACCTCAAAAGTGGAACACTATGATTTGCCCAACTTCTTTTTGAACGCCTCGCTCAGAGCCGGGATCATCGTAAACAGATCGCCGACCACGCCATATTGGGCGGATTGGAAGATGGGCGCATCCGGGTCTTTGTTGATGGCGACAATCACTTTGCTGGAGCGCATGCCCGACATGTGCTGGATGGCCCCCGAGATGCCAGCCGCAATGTATAAATCGGGCGAGACGACTTTGCCGGTCTGCCCGACCTGGTTGGCATAGGGGATGTAGCCCTCATCAACTGCCGCGCGCGAGGCCCCCACCGCGCCGCCCAAGACGGAGGCCAGCTCTGCGACCAGCCGAAAGCCTTCAGCCGGGTCGCTGCTGACGCCGCGCCCGCCGGAGACAACCACCCCGGCATCGCTGAGGCTGACGCCTGCCTGCCCGGAGACGAAGCCCTCTACCACCACAGAACCGTCCGCCTGGGCCGGGACTGTCTGAATCTCGCCAGCGCGTCCGGCGCTGGGGGCTGGCCTGGGGAAAGCGCGCGCCCGCAGCGTGACCAACTGCGGCCTGGCGGCGCAGGTCGTCTTTTCGAGCAGCTTGCCTTCATAGACGGGCCGGGTGGCAACAACCTGGCCGTCCAGCACTTCAAGGCCGGTCACATCGACCAAAACGCCGCTGGCGAGATCGATGGACAGCATGGCGGCCAGCTCACGGGTGCGGGAGGTGGTCGGGAACAGGATCAGGGCCGGGGCTGAGTCTGATACGAGCGCGGCCAGGGTGCTGGTAAACGCCTCCGGGCTAAAAACGGCCAGGGCCGGGTCGTCAGCCAGTAAGACGGTATCCGCGCCATATTCCAAAGCGGTTTTTGCAAGCGCCGCCACATTTTGCCCAAAAACGAGAGCGGTTGCCGGGCCGAGGGTTTTGGCCAGCCCGAGGGCTTCCCACGAAGCCGGGGTGGGCTGACCGTTAAAGTGATCGATATAGACCCAGGTGTTCATAGGATTTTCTCCGCCAGGATTTTTTCGGCCAGGGCCTCGGCGATTTCTGCCGGGCTGCCGCCGCTGATGATTTCGCATTTTGTATCGCGCGCGGGCGGGTTAAGCAGTTCGGCCCGCCGGACGATCTGGGCCGGGGCCTCAAGGCCCAGGTCTGCCAGTGTCCAGACCGGGATCTCGGCTTTACCGGCTTTGCGGATGCCCATGAAGGACGGGTAGCGCGGTTCGCCAACGCCTTGCATGATGCTCAAAACGGCCGGGTAGGAAGCGTGGGCGGTCTGTTTGCCTTCTTCAATCGTGCGCTCGACCTTGATTTCAGCGTCTGCAAGGGTCATTTGGCCGACCAGGCTCAGCAGCGGCCAGCCGAGGACGCGCGCCACTTGGGCCGGGACAAGGCCGGTACCGTTGTCGATGGTTTGGCGGCCAAAAAAGGCCAGCCCGGCATCGCCGATTTTCTGGATGGCGGCGGCCAGAACGCGCGCGGCTCCGGCAGAGTCGAGCGCATCGAGGGCCGGGTCGCTGACCAGGATGGCTTCGTCTGCGCCCATCGCCAGGGCGTGTTTGAGCGCGTCGCGGGCTGAATCGGGGCCGATGCAGAGGGCGGTCACGCTGGCATCGACGGCTTCTTTTTGCTGAAGCGCGCCCTCGACTGCGTACTCGTCAAAAGGGTTGATGACCAGGGGCGCGTCGCCCCAGGATGGCTGCCCGTCCTGAGCCGTCAACTTGGCCTCAGAATCGGGGGTTTGCTTGATACAGACAACAATTTTCACGTTTCCTCCTTATTGACTGAAGTTTTTTCTAAAACGAACCGCGCAGGGCGCGCAGAGCGCCAAGTTAAAATCTTTTCTTTACGTTCTTTGCGGCTTGGCGGTTTGATAAAGAATCTACTCCTGCCAAAGCGTTTCATTGTAAGCCGGAAGTTCACAGCGCAGGGGCTTGTCGCTTCGTTGGCCGAGGGAATAACCAGCCTGGATCAGAGTCTGAATTTCAGAACTGCCTTCGTAAATAATCGCGCCGCGGCTGTTGCGCAGGTGACGTTCGAGGTCATACTCGTCGCTGAAGCCATACGCCCCGTGAATCTGGATGGCCTGATTGGCGGCCTCGAAAGCCGCTTCGGTGGCAAACTTCTTGGCATACGAGGTTTGCAGGGTCGGGCGCTGGCCGAGGTTCTTCATCCAGCCAACCTGCCAGTAGAGCAGGCGCGCAATTTCGTAATCCTGCGCCATTTGGGCGATCTTCTGCTGGATGAGTTGGTAATCGCCGATCGGCCTGCCAAAAGCCTGGCGCTGACGCGCGTAGGCCGCGCTGGCCTGCAAGGATGCCCGTAAAATGCCGGCTGCGCCCGCCGCAACCGTGTAGCGTCCATGGTCGAAAGCCGACATGGTGATTTTGAAGCCTTCGCCTTGTTCGCCAATCCGGTTTTCGAGCGGCACCAGCACATCAGTAAAAGAAATCCAGCCGGTCGAGCCGGCCCGCACGCCCAATTTTCCGTGCAAGTCGCCGCGCGTCACGCCGGGCGTGCGCAAATCGACCAAAAAGGTGGAAAGCGACTGGGATGGTTTGGCCGCCCGGTCCGTGCGGGCCGTCACCAGGGCCAAATCAGCCACCCCGGCCAGCGAAATCCACATCTTTTCGCCGTTCAGGATGTAAGCGTCGCCATCCCAGCGGGCGAAGGTCTGGATGGCGGCCACGTCCGACCCCATGCCCGATTCCGTAAACGCGCCGCAGCCGATCTTTGCGCCGCTGGCGATGGGCGTTAGCAAACGCCGCTTCTGTTCCTGGGTACCCCATTGCAGCAAGGTCAGGCCGCACAGCCCAATGTGGACCGACATCGCGACCCGCAAGGCGCTATCGACGGCTTCCAGTTCCTCGCAGGCCAGGCCGAGCGACAGGTAATCCAGGCCCTGGCCGCCATAGCGGGCCGGAAAACAAATGCCTAAAATACCGAGTTCGGCCATCCGTTTGAGCATAAAAGGAATCGGCTGCTGCTGGCGGTCGTATTCCTTGATAACCGGCGCAATTTCCTTTTGAGCGAAATCGCGCACCATCTTTTGCGCCATCTGTTGTTCGGAGGTCAGGGAGAAGTCCATGCCTTTATTATACCAAAAACCTACCGAACGGTAGGTAGGTTTAAGGGCGGACTTTTTAACAGATTCACGGAAGAAGTAGATGGACTGGACTGTCCTCAATCCAGCCATTTACAGGTAGAATTGACTCAGTTTTGGTTTTAGGAAGTGAAACACATTTCGTCTTCAGAGGGAGTAAGGATGTCTCAAAAACCTGGTTTCAAACAAAAGGCAAGTTACCTGTTCGATAATTTGATGGCGGCTGGGACACCCGCCATGATTGGGATGCTGGCCGTGCTCTCGCTGGTGGTGGTTTTCGTGGCAGCGGCCCTTCTGAGCCTGCTAAACATTAATCAGCCCGGCGAACAAGGCCCACTGTCGTTTGGCGAAGCCGCCTGGATGAGCCTGATGCGCACGCTTGACGCCGGCACGATGGGCGGCGACGCCGGTTTCGGCTTTCGGCTGGTGATGCTGCTGGTAACGATTGGCGGCATTTTTGTGGTCTCGAGCCTGATCGGTGTGCTCAGCGCCGCGGTCGAAGGCAAGCTGGAAGAACTGCGCAAAGGCCGTTCGAGGGTGCTGGAAAACAACCACACGGTCATCCTGGGCTGGTCGCCGCAGGTTTTCACGATCATTTCCGAACTGGTCGAAGCCAACAGCAACCAAAAGCGGGCCGCCATCGCCATCCTGGCTGAAAATGACAAGGTTGAGATGGAAGACGAAATCCGGGCGCGCATCTCGCACCTGAAAACCACCCGCGTCATCTGCCGCTCAGGCAGCCCGATGGACCCGACCGACCTGGAACTCGTCAGCCCGGACAGCGCGCGCGCAATTATCGTCATCCCGCCCGCCAGCGACGACCCGGATACGTTCGTCATCAAGACGGTGTTGGCCCTCACCAACAATCCTAACCGCGCTGAAACACCCTACAACATCATCACCCAATTGCGCGAAAAAAAGAACCAGCCCGTGATCGAAATGATCGGCACCAAAGACCATCTGCACGCGGTCATGATGGGAGAACTGATTGCGCGGGTTACGGCCCAAACCTCGCGGCTTTCAGGCCTGTCGGTGGTTTACACCGAACTGCTGAATTTTGAAGGCGATGAAATTTACTTCAAGGAAGAACCTGCCTTATCTGGCCGGACTTACGGCGACTCTTTGCTGGCTTTCCAAGATTCGACTGTGATCGGCATTCAGCGCGCGGAGGGCAGGATCCGACTTAACCCGCCAAGCGATACCCGTTACGAGCCGGGCGATCAAGTCATCGCCCTCTCGGCGGACGACGACACCATTAAACTCTCAGGCCTGCATCTGCACCCGATTCAGGAAAGCGCATTGCGCATGAATAACGGCCCGGCCGCCTTGCCGCAGCCTGAAAAAACCCTGCTCCTCGGCTGGAATCCGTGCGCAAACATCATCCTGAAAGAATTGGACGCCTACCTGGCCCCCGGCTCGCTTGTGACGGTGGTAGCCGGCCCTGAACTTGAACCGGACGTAAAAGCCTGCTGCCAACCTGCCAGCAATCAGAAAGTCATCTTCCTGCCCGGAGACACCAGCGACCGCGAACTGCTCAACGCGTTGAAGATAGAAGAGTACGACCATGTCATCGTCGTGGCAGATACCCGGCGCTCGGTTCAAGAGTCAGATGCGCGCACCCTGATTACGCTCCTGCACCTGCGCGATATCGCCGCCCGCGATGAGACACCCTTCTCAATCGTCAGCGAAATGCTCGACCTGCGCAACCGGGAACTGGCCGAAGTGACCCAGGTCGATGACTTTATCGTCAGCGACCATTTGATTTCTTTGATGACGGCCCAACTCTCTGAAAACAATGCCCTGGCAGGGGTTTTCGATGAACTGTTTTCCCCCACTGGTTCTGAAATCTACTTGAAACCGATTGAAGAGTATGTTGCGCTGGCTGAAAAAGTCAACTTTTACACCGTCGTCGAGGCCGCCAAGCGGCGCGGCGAAACGGCGATTGGCTATCGCTTCCAATCCGAACACGCCAATCCTAAAAAGTCGTATGGCGTTTACACCAATCCCCCGAAAGCGGCCGCGCTTGTTTTCTCAGCCGGCGACAAGGTGATTGTGCTGGCAGAAGACTAATCCCACCTGAGAAATTTTCACCACACGAAAAGCCCCACCTCCGAAAAATCGCAGATGGGGCTTTTTCGTTTCTACTCGCGCGAAATCAGGCCCACAGCCCGCTCATAAAACGGGTAATCCCAGGCCGGTATTTTTGAATGATTTTGGGGAACATTCTGCGACTGGCGGCCGCCCGGTTGCGGGACGATTACAAGTAAAAGATGATTTTCGCAAGAAGTCTAATTATTCGCAAAAAAAGCCCTATGGTTTTCTCAAAGTCGCTTGACTGTTGGGTAAAAATATGGCATGTCATTGCGAACCCGGCGTTCTTCAGCCGGGTGAAACAATCTCCTATCCTGTGAGGGGATTGCCACGCCGCGAAAAAACTCGGCTCACAATGACATTTCCGACTTTGAGAACGCCATAAAAAAGACCTTTAATGTGTTGTTTCAAAATCGAATTTGTTTTATACTACTGCCATCCATACCCCGTTTAAGGAGAAAGAATGATGACACCAAAACGTTACCACCCGGCCCTGGTTGGCCTGCACTGGCTGATCGCCACTCTCATTTTCGTCATGCTGTTGATGGGTTACACCCGCCTGGGCGGCACGCCGAATGACGAAGCCAAAATTCAAACCCTGAGCCTGCACATGCCGATTGGGATCACAATTGTCGCCCTGACCCTGATCCGATTTGGGGTGCGCCTGGCGACGAAAAAACCCGCGCCGGCAACTGCTGGTCATCCGCTGCTCGATAAGATCGGCGTTGCCACCCACTACCTGCTTTACCTGGCCGCGCTCGGCATGGGGCTGAGCGGGATGGGAATCGCAGCCCTGGCGGGGTTGCTGCCAATCGTCTTTGAGCGCAGCGGCAGCCTTCCGCCTGATTTCGCGGCGTTTTCTCCGGCAATTGGTCACGCGTTCCTGAGCTTTGTGCTCAGCGGATTGGTTTTATTGCACATTGGCGCGGCGCTTTATCATCAGTTTATTCGCAAGGACAATTTATTGGCGCGGATGTGGTTCGGCAAAGGTCAATGAACCGTCGTTACCGCCCGCTTTACGTCAGCCTGCATTGGCTTTCAGCCCTGCTGGTTTTGTCCGCGTTTCTAATTGGATTGTCTTCGCTGGCAAACAAACCCAACGACGCGGCAAAACTGATTCCGCTGGGGGTTCATGTCGGCCTGGGCCTCTCGATTCTCTTTTTAACGGTAGCCCGCTTGATCGTCCGCGCGCGGATGGGCAGGCCGGTTTACCGGATCGAGCGCCCGCAAGGGATGGGGGGCAGAAAAGTCCCCCTGCTGGATGTCCTCAGCGTCTATGTCCAACCGTTGTTATACCTGTTCACTTTTCTGATGGCGTTGGTGGGCATTTGGCTGGCGATCCCGAGCGATTTATTTGCGATTCTGTTTCCAGGAAGCGAAAAGTCCCTGCCGCCCGATTTCTACGCCTATCCGGCGCGGGCCTGGCATGGGACTTTGTCGCTGGTGCTGATGCTGCTGATCGGGCAGCACATTCTGGCTTTTTTGTATCACCAGTTCCTGCGCGGGGAGAATTTTATTGGCAGGATGTGGTTCGTTAAAAAATCAAGAAATTAGCGCACGCGGCGCTTCCACTCTTCTTTGAACTGCAAGTTGCGCGGCGTGTCTCCTGATTCGAGCGCCAGGAAGTCGGTCAGCAGGCGGGTGAAGCGCGCCGAATCTTCAAGCATGGGGAAATGGGCGGTTTGTTCGAGCAGCAACAGGTGAATCATGGAGGGTGTCAGGTTGGGGTCGAGCATCGGGATGCTGATGACCGGGTCGTTTTGCCCATAGACCATCAGGCAGGAGTTGTTCATTGAAAGCAGTTTCCCGGAAAGGTTGAATTGTTCAGGGGTGTTGAACGATTCCGAAATAGCCAGGGGGTCGGCGCGCAGGCCGTCTACCCGGGCCGGTTCGGTTTCAGGATTTTTTTCGAGCAGCCAATCGGTCAGGCTGGCGAGGGAATCGTTGCGCAAACGGGCATTGACCGCGTTGACATCTATCGGGGCGTTGAGAGCCATAATGCGGTCGACGGTATTGGGATGGCGCAGGGTGTAGTGCAGGCCGACAACCGCGCCCAGGCCATGCCCCACCAGGGCAACTTTGCCAATTCCTAATTCATCTAAAAACTGGTCGAGCAGGGTCATTTGTTTTTCGAGCGAATAGCGATCCGGTTCACGGGCGGTATCGCCAAAGCCCCACAAATCGATGGCGTAGGCGCGGAAGTTGGTGGAGGCCAATTGCAAGGCTGGAATCCAATAGCGCCACGAGCCGATCCAGCCGTGCAGGAAGATGATCGGACGTCCACGTCCAAGCACCTCGTAATGAACAATGCCACCATCCAAAAGAATTGCGCTCATCGTCTCATCAACCAGCTATTTGCCGTATTTTTTCAAAACTTCAGTAACTTGCTGGGTCAGTTGATCTGGCGCAAATGGTTTGAGCAAATATTGCTCTGCGCCCACCGCAAGCCCCTGTTCGATTTCGGTCTCCTGTCCTTTTGCAGACAGAAAAATCACCGGAATATGGGCAAGTTCAGGCTCGGCTTTGATGCTCTGGCAGGCTTCGTAGCCTGTCATCTTGGGCATGCGCACATCCAGCATGATTACATCAGGTTTGTGTAGTTTAGCCAGCTCGTAACCTTCCTGTCCGTTTGCCCCAACGATCACTTCATGGCCGGCAAAACGCAGGGTAAATGCGATCAACTCACGAATATCTGGTTCATCTTCTGCAATCACTATTTTTGCCATCATTAATTACTCCTCATTCTTTTCAACTGGCACGGTGAAAGAGAAAGTGCTGCCTTCACCGGGCAAGCCAGAACTCGTCATCCAAATTTTGCCATGGTGCATCTCAACCAGTTGGGAGACAATTGAAAGGCCCAAACCTGTTCCGGGCGTTGCCAAAACGAGGGGGTCTTCACCGCGGAAGAACCGATCAAAGATGCGTCCCTGGTCTTCGAGCGGGATGCCCACCCCGGAGTCTTGCACATCCAGCTGAATGTTTTCATCATGGCTATAGATGCGGATGATAATTTTACCGTCTAAAGGTGTGTAATTATAGGCATTATCAACGAGGTTGCCTACAATTTGATGAATCCGGTCAGGATCAAGCAGCGCGCGCGGCAGGTCTGGCTGCGAATCTACCACAATGGCCATGGGTTTGTTTTCTTCTTGAGAGCGGCGCAAGACCTCGGCCACCACTTCTTCTGCAACTTCGCGCAAATCAACCGGCTGTAAGCTAAGGGTCACCCGTCCGGTTTCGATGCGGGAAATATCGAGCAGGTCATTGACCAGGATATTGAGGCGTTCCGTATTATTCTTGACAATATCCAGGAAATGCAGCTGTCCTTCAGATAGCTGTCCGGCGGCGCCCATCAGCAAAATGTCGACGTAGCCGCGAATGGAGGTCATCGGGGTCCGCAGCTCGTGGCTGACCGTGGCGACAAACTCGGATTTGAGGCGGTCCACTTCGACTTCATGGGTAATATCGCGGAAAATGGAAACGGTTCCAAGAAATTCGTTTTGCCAGACAACCGGGGCCAGGTGGACAAGGGCCACCCGTCCATTATCGAGGCTGATCTGTTCGGCGTAGGTTTCGCCGCTATGGCTGGTTGAATTGTCAGACCATTCGCGCACGGTCTGCATCCAGGATTGAGAGCTTTTGCCAAACAGCCCGGCAAAATTTTCAAGCGAGCGTCCTTCAATTTGAGCCGAATCCAGGTTGAGAATCTTGCCCGCAGACGGGTTTACAAAGCTGATGGTATTGGATGAATTGGTGACCAGCACGCCATCTGCAACGGCTTCAAGAATAGCGGTTTGGCGGCTGGCTTCCATTTGCTGTGAACGCAGGTAAGCGCCCAGCCGCTCTGCCTGGTCTCGAATCAGTTCGTAGAGTTGGGCATTATTAATTGCAATTGCCACCTGTGAGCCAATCGCTTTGACCATCTCAAGCGAATCTTCGGTGAAGAAAGCCTGATCGCGATGGAAGACCATGATCGCGCCAATCACATCCTCTCCGACAGTCAGGGGGGCAATCACGGCGCTGCGGTGGGTTTGTGAGCTTTGAGAAACAACCCAGCGTGGATCTGTGTACAGGTCTTCGACCAATACCGGTTGGCGGTTTTTTACCACCCAACCGGCCAACCCGTCGCCTATTTTCAGCTTAAACGAGATTTGTTGTTTCTTCAAATCAATCTGCTCGGCAGGCTCAGAAACATAGCCGTAACCAGCCCGGTAGTGGAGCATATTGTCTTCAGGGCTGACCAGCATGATGGTTCCCTGCTCTGCGCCAATCGCCTCGTTCA
Organism: Anaerolineales bacterium; assembly: GCA_034004515.1. Classification (GTDB taxonomy): domain Bacteria; phylum Chloroflexota; class Anaerolineae; order Anaerolineales; family Villigracilaceae; genus UBA8950. The sequence goes on from JAVEWN010000004.1 coordinate 49,282, forward strand.
GCAGCGCCAGGGTGCGGCTAAGCGCCCGATCCAGATCGAGGCTGGCAGAGACTTCGGTCAGAATGCGCAGCAAGGTTTCAGTGTTACGTTGTTCGCGCTCCAGTTCGGCGGTTCGGTCAATCACGCGCTGCTCAAGCGTCGCCGCCATTTTCTGGGTCTCGGCAAACAGGCGGCCATTCTGAATAGCGACCGTAACCTGATTCGCAAATGTACTCAGAAGTTCGATATCGTTTTCAGAATAAGCATTATGCTGATAGCTTTGGGCAGAGATCATGCCGATTGTTTTATTGGCCTGAATCATGGGAACCGCCAGGATTGAATTAGGCGTGCCCTTTTCTCCAACTGTTATTGCGCCCTGACCATCCGCTTCCTCTGAATTCAGGCTCAATAACGGTTGGCCCGAAGAAATTACCTTGCCGCTCAAGCCTTGTCCAAAGGCCAGGCGCACGCCGGTAATACGCTGTCCCATATCGACGATGTAGACGCCATCGACTTCATTGGCTTCTTCGTCCAGAAGGGCGATCACGAACGCATCGATTGGCATCAGCTTGGTGACTGCATCGTGAATGGAGCGGTAAACCTGTTCAGGGTCGAGGCTGGAGCCGATTTCGAAACTAACCTGGTTTAATATCGATAATCTTTCAGCTGTCGCCAGGGTTGATTGGTATAAATCCGCGTTTTCAAGCGCAATCGCAGCCTGGTTGCCCAGGGTTCTGCCGATTTCAATTTCCGTAAAGGAAAATACATGGGGCGTATTCGATAAAGCAAAAATGGCATAGTTACTTTGACTGCTGAAAACAGGCAAAATAAGCAAAGATTTGGCATCTCCGATAATTTCGGCAAAGGGTTGCAATTCCTGATGGGCTGAGACATCATCCGCCACATAGACTGTTTGCGATTCGCGCAACTCGGTGGTGATTGGCGAGTAGGGCAAAGCGCGATAAATTGAAGGACGGGCCTCTTCATCGGGCAAAACAGCCATCAGGAATGTTTTATCGTCACGATCCAGCATTACCACCATGGCGATATCTACGCCCAGAGCGGCTATTAATTGGTTGGCTGTCAGGCGTAGAACCTGATCTGCATTGAGGGAGCCGCTCAACGCAGAGGAAAACTGATTCAGCAACGTCAAGCGTTGAGAGCGCTCGTCCAACTGGGTGGTGCGGCGCAAACTCTCCTCGAACAAATTGGCATTATCAATCGCAATAGCGGCCTGGCTGGCGAACGTGGCAGCCAGCTGGATTTGCTCATGGGTGTAATAGTAGGCTTCAGCTTTTTCGAGGGCGATAACCCCGATTACATTGCCCTTGACAAGGATGGGAAGCCCCAGCCAGGATAAGTTTTTGGCTTCGACCAGGGTGGGGAAGCGGGAATCAGAGCGGATATCCCCAACCGAAATGGCTTGCCCAGATTCGATCATTTGTTTGAGCAAGATACTGTCCTGGACGGAAACCTTAAGTCCCTTACGGTCTTCGGTGTCGCTAAAGCCGCGCGCTTCGACCACAACCAGCTGCTCTTCTTCCCTGATCCACAAAATGGCAGTATCGTAAGAAATAATGGTACTGATGCGGTCCAACAAAGATTGGAGCAATTCGTCGCGGTTGAGGGAGGAGCTGAGGGCCGTAGCAACCGAATTCAGGGCCTGTAGTTGCGCGGCGCGTTCCTGGGTAGCCTGTACCAGCCGGACGTTTTCAAGCGAAAGCGCCACTTGCTGGGTGAGCGAGGACAGAATTGCCTGATCTTCATCGCGGAAAGCGCCTGTCGTATTAAAGTTATCCAGAATCAGAATACCGACATCGCGCTCATTGATCTGAATTGGGACAGCAATACTCGAGACCGGTAAACGTCCGCCGGTGGCCTTGCGATAAAGCAGCAAACTATCTGCGGATAAATTGTAGTCAGACGTGAAATTGACTTCATCCACAATCTGCGGGCGGCGGCTGGCAAAAACGCGCCCAGGCAAACCTTCGCCTGTCCGATAGGTAATGGCGAGGGTACTCTCGGTGTCGACATAGTTTAGGGCAGATTTTGGGATCAATAATTCTTCTGATTCGTCCCACAGGAAAACAACCCCTGCATGAGCCACTGAAACAATGCTTAACGCGCTTTCCAAAAGCGACTCTAAAATTTCTACCGGGCCAAGCCCGCTTAGTCTGCGGCTGAAATCGAGCAGCACGTTCACTTCTTCAAGGCGTTGCCTGGTTTCACTCAACAAACCAATATTCTGAACGATGATCGATAGCTGCCTGGCAATCTGAACATAGACTTGATAATCGTCCCTGGTCAGGGCCGGCATGGGTTCAAAATCAGTGGCAAGGATGGCCGCCACAACTTTATTATTCACGATCAGCGGCATACAAACAAAAGATTTCGCTTTAAGGGCGGTCAGGAAAGGCGTATCGTGCCAGGTTTCATCTTCATCCAGATTTGCCGAAACCAGCGTTTCCCCTGTTTGAAGGCAAGAACGAAGAGGGTTGCGCTGGCCGAACATGGCATCAGGATTAACCCCGCGCGGCAAATTACCGAGCAAATGAACAATCTGGGGGCCTTCAGGGCTATCCTTCGCCACAAGTGAAATGGACATGTCAAAGCTGAACAAGATTTGCTGCCCCAGCGTAAGCAAGGCGGAGTTCAAGTCAATTTGGCGGCTGATCGACTCAGTCAGATTAAGACCCGCGCGTATATGTCGCGCCCGTTGGCTAAGATAATTAATCGAGAGGGTTTGATCAATATCTTTGTTCAACAAAACCGGCAAATTGCGCTGGCTAAACCCAACCAGGCTCTTCTGTCTTTGAACTTCTTTCGACAACGTGCGGATTTCATCCGATAAACCAGAAAACCGCAGGGAACTGTTGATCGCGACTTGGATTTGAGATGCAAAAATCTCAAGTGTTTCCAGCGTGGCCGGGTCTGGTCTCTTGCCATCGCGAGGGGCATCAACGCTCAGCAAGCCAAGCGGTTTGTTGTCCGTATCCAAAACCGGTACTAACAGCAAGTCATCAGGATGCCAGGAATTTGGCGCTTCGCTGGCCGAATCCATCACCGTCAGTAACTGCACGTCACTGGAAACAATCGGAGCGCGGTCATGCGGGATGAAGTAAAGGCTTCCATGTTCGAATTCTGGCTTGAGCAATTGATCGAGGCTGGACCAGGGTTGGCGGTGCGCTTGTAAAGTTGAAAACGTCTCTTCCGAGATGCCTACCGCAGAAGTCCGATTCAAAAATCCAGTTTCGGAATCGTACAAAGAAATCAGGATGACCTCGAAAGGGGTCGTGCGTTGAATGGCCTGGGCCACCATTTGCAAGCTGCGGGCCAAAGGCTGGTCAACACCCAGGGTATGTGAAACTTCGAATAAGGTTTCGAGCGCTTCAGAACGGCTGCTAAGGGCCTCGATCCGTTGGCGCTGTTCCTGGTCTCTAAACGCATTGGAAAGCGATATGGCAGCCTGGATGCTCAATGTTCGCAGCGTATCGACAAGGGCCTTATCTTCTGGAGGACTCTTTTTAAAGTGGAGCTCGATCAACCCAAAAGTCTCACTCTGATAAACGATGGGGATCAGCCAGACAGATTGAATACCCGCATGAGGTCCCGCCCCATCCTCCTCAAACGCATCCAATAATACCGGTTCATGGGTTAAGGAAATGGATGTCTTTTGCCACAGCAAATCTTCCATTTTTGAATGGCCGAAATGGATTGAGACCGAGGCCGGCCGCGGGGTTTCTGTTGAGTCATCTTTCTCAAAAATCAGGACCGAGCCACAGTCAGCCTGCGCGATATTCAGGCTTTCGTTATAAATTAGCTGCAATAACTCATCGATATCCTTGGTTGCATTCAGGGCGCGAGATATGCGGCTGACGTGTACGAGCTGCTCTGTCTGAACTTGAAGATTTTCACTTGAATGACCGGCATAGCGCGCATTTTCAATCGCAATCGCCAATTGACTGCCAATAATGGTCGCTGCTTGCAGATCGTAATTGCTAAAAACATCTGTTCCCTTGGCGCCAAACATCAACTCGCCAATCCCCTGTCCACGCACGATAAGCGGGATTACGATACAAGATTCGACTTCCAGCTGGCGCACAAAAACGCGGTAGAGCGGCAAGACCCGCCGGTCTTTCGTCAGAGAGCCGGAGACAAACGCGCGCTGGCTGCCTGCAACCGTTTCGTGAAAAACAGCAGGCTTGATATTAATCCTGCTCAAAGAGTCAAAATCTGGGAGATTGACCCCATAGACCGAGCCAACATGGACGCGCATGCTGCCATCTTGCTGGTCGAGCAAAAAGAGCGCGGCCACATTCGCGCGCAGGAGTTGGGAAGACTCCTGAATCGCGAAGTTTAAGATCTCATCGAGGGTAGCGGAGGAACTGACCAAACTTGCCAGACGGCGCATCGCTTCTGAGCGTTGATTGCGCTGCCGGGCCTGTTGGACCAATAAGGCGTTGTCTACAATCGATGCGACCTGGTTGGCAACCAGGCTCAAGAGCTGCAATTCATCTGAATTAAGGAGTGCGTGATCTTGTTTATGGTTGGAGAGTTGCAAGTAGCCCAGAAAACGGCCCGTTGAGACAAGCGGAGCAAGAATCGTATCACGCATACTGGCAGCCTGGGCCATGTTTTGAAGACCTAAATCGGCCCAAACCGGGTCTGACGAAGCGTCGGCGGTAGAAAGAACCTCCTGGCTGGTAAGCAGACTCTCCGCTTCGCCGCCTGGGGGAATGACCGATTTATAGATATCAACAAACTGTCTCGAAAGCCCACAAAAAGGAGGTTGGCCTTCCAGGGAACGGCGTTGCTCGTCGTAGAGCAAAAGCCCCAGCATATTCACATTAAATAATGGGGATAAGCCCTCAATCAGGCGGGCAAATAAATCCGCACTAACGCGCAGTGAACCAACCGATTGAGATAACTTGGTCAGGCCCAGTAATTGAGATGTCCAATTTTCCTGTATTTCATACAAGCGCGCGTTACGAATGGCAACAGCCGCCTGACCACTGATCATTTTTAGAAGATTAACGTCGTCTGTTGAAAAGCCGCCGGTGGGAATAACGCCCACCTCTAGAACGCCAACCTGCTGGCCGCCAGTTTCAAGCGGCAAGCCAATATAAGAACCCATTGGCGGCACAGCCCCGCCCGATAAATCGAAGCGGCCCTCAGAGGCCAAGCGCGTATTCTTGATAACGAGTTCGCGTTTTTCAGCAAGAATATATTGATCGTAATCACCGAATTGGTTATCAAGGCCCCCAGCAACTTTGCGTGAAACGCCATCGCTGCCGCTCATTCGATAGGGAATAAACTTTTCAAGCCCTGCATCCCAAACTTTCAGGCTCAGGAAATCTGAAGCAACCAACTGCTCGACATGAGTCAGAATAGACTGGATGGTGGCTTCAAGGCTCAGGTTTGACGTAACTGCCTGCCCGAACTCAGCGACAGTTTTAAGTGCGCTTTGGGAGAGCCCCTCCTCGCTGCCAACGGAGAGGGTGCTTTTCGCCGGACGTATAACCAGTAAAATTGATGGAACTGGCCCGGGCAGCGGGTAGGAAGCCGCATCCACCAGGCTGCCATTAATTGAAAAACGCGCCTGCCCCTGGGCGGCGCATATTTCCAAGAAAACTTCACCAGGCCGAACCCGGCGACCGATTCTATCCAGGCTTGGCTGTTCCCCTTCCGCCAGATCAAAAATTTCTCTGGCGGCCTCATTCACATACGCGATCCGCCCCCCGGCTTGTATAACCAGAACTGCATCATCGTGCGCTTGTATCCGCGAAAGAGCATATTGTGTCGGCTGTATTTGAGCCGGCCTGACCCGCGGAACAATACGCAAAACCGACCAGACCAATAAAACAAATACCAGTCCAAAAATCAGCAAACCTATCCCTAATGCAAAAGGCTGCCCTTCCAGCATTTTGATATTATCCTTTTACCGCATTAGCAGAATCCTGGCGGCGCGCCTCGGCAGCTAGTTCGGTAATCTCGCGAATGTCCGCAAAAGATTGTTGAGTCGGCATCACGGTTCCGATGGCAAAAGTCATCAACGGCAACTTTTCCGGCTGTCCATCTGCGCCAGGCGCGATAATGAAACCCTGCTGGCGGTCAATAAAGTTATAGTGAGTCTGGACCTGTTCAGCAAAGCGTTCTCTCAAGGCAGTCCCAATTGCCGCAGCCGCGCCCTCTGTGGTGATAACGACAAAATTATCTCCGCCGGCGTGCCCGATAAAATCAGCAGAGGTCCCCATTTCGTCAAGAACTTCGCCAATCAGCATTCCCGTGAAGCGCAGGACATCGTCACCCGCTACAAACCCATAGACATCTTTAAAGGCTTCAAAATTATTGATGCGGATATCGAGATAAGCCCAGCCAGTTTCTCGAATAATTTTGCGGAGCTGCTCCTCGATCAAGCGGCCCGCCGGCAAGCCCGAACGCGGATCGGTCAGACTCTCACGTTCCGAACGCCGAATCGCTCCCTGCACGCGCAATTTTAGCTCTTCAATATCGAAAGGCTTGGTAATGTAATCGTCCGCGCCTAATTCAAGGCCTTGCAGCCGGTCACTGCGCTCGTCTTTTTGGGTCAGAAAAATGACCGGAATATGACTGGTGCGGGTATTGGTGCGCAAAGTACGGCAGACCTCGTAGCCATCGATATCCGGCAGCATGATGTCCAACACAATCAGATGCGGCAAAACCTGGCGTGTTTTTTCCAGCGCTTCCGAGCCGCGCATGGCAACGTCCACGTCATAGCCCAAGCCGGAGAAATATATCTTGAGCATGTTGGAGATGTCTACATCATCTTCAGTAATCAGCAGGCGGGCTTTTCCCATAACGAGCCTCCATCAATTTTGGCGCCGCTGGCGGGCAAGTGCGTTACGGCGTATAGCTTCAATTGTTTCCTGGGTAACTTCTTTTTCAAAAGAACGAAAGCCACTCAGACGAAAACCATGTTTTTTGGCAATTGCAGAAATTTCTTCAACCTGCGCCCGAGAAATGTCTTTCCCAAGCGTGTAATCTTCAAAACGGCCTTCAAGCGTTAGCGCAATGGTTTCTGCCATGCAGGCGTAGGCTTTTCCTGGCGGAAAACCGAAGTTAAAGTGAAAATCGACAGGCCCCGGCACATCTACCATGCCGCCGTCAATCACAAGTATATCGTCACGCGCTGCGGCCACCATTGCAGATACATCACGCGGCCGGGCAACGTCACAAACCACACTGCCAGGCTGGAGATGTTCTGGCCTGATTACATCGTGAACGGCACTTGTGACCGTGATAATCAGCATGGCACGCGACAAAACATCCATCCGGGTGCTGATCTGAAGGCGCGCTTTTGCATGAGGTTGTATTTTGTCACGCAGGGCTTCCAGCGCATCAGCGCGGCGTCCTATCAAGTATAACTCACCTACGGCATCTGCGAGAAGTTCTGCGCAGACTTTTCCTATAGTTCCTGTCGCGCCAACCACGGCTGCGGTCGTTGAGGCGATTGGAATGCCCATCACCTGGGCAGCTTCTTTGATGGCCTCGACCGCAATTGCCACGGTGTAGGAATCGCCTGTTGTAACCGGCAGCGTCAGGGCGTTCGCGATGCTAATCCCAGAGTCGCCAACCACCGAGGTAAAAGCGCCCAAACCGAGCATGTTTGCGCCAAGTTTTTCTGCCATGCGCCCGGTCTGAATAATTTTATGATACACCATTTTCTCAGGCAATTCCAACATTCGCCGAGGTGTATACGGACAAGCAATGAACCAACCTTTGATCTGTTTTCCGGTGGCCTGCGAGGTAATCCCGTCAATTTGGGAAAGATAAACCGGCGGGAAAAATGTTGAAAAGAAGTTGATTTGGCTTTCGCTCAGGTATTTTCCAAGCAGGGGATACTTTCTGCTGACATCCCGCTTCGGGTCAATGGGATGAATGATAAATGCAAAGGTGTCCATGCATTACCACGACTCTAAATCCTGCTGTTTTTGGTAAAAAACTTTATGCTGGGCTGAACTCTTCATTTTATGGTGATCGCTATCTTCAAAACGAATGTTTTTATCAATCACGCGCCGCTCTTTTGAGGCAGCTAGAACCACGTCCGATTCGATGGTACGGGCGGGGTAAACGATCATGCCCGCCCCAATCCGGCAGTTATGCCCGACACATCCGCCCAAGACCGGTCGATTGGATGGCTTCAGCTGGTCGTTTCCGTCCAGGGCCCGAATCGGAGCCGGGATGAGGTTGTAATCCGTAAAGGTGGAACCGGCCCCAATGAATGTATTCCGGCCAATTACACACATTTGCAGGCAAGTATTTTGAGCAACCATGGAATTATCCATAATCGTTGTCATGAACAAGGCCGCCTTGAAAGGCAGGAAGGTGCCATCTCCCACCACCGAGAGCATCAATTGACAGTCTTGTGAAACGTTGACGTTGTTTCCGATAATACAGTTTTCAATGACTGCGCCCGCGTCAATATGAACATTATCGCCAATGGTAGTCGGGCCAAAAATCATCGCGCCAGGGTGAATAACGCAATTTTTGCCAATTTTTACCAGTTCAGAACACTCTAAAACCTGGCAGCCCTCATAAATTGCGGTGCTGATAACTTTCAACTTAAAGCCCAGGTCCGACGCAAGCCGGTTTTCAAAACGGTTGCCTCGTTTGAACAGGCCAAATACCACATCGGCAATAAAGATATGGACCCAGGTGTCGATTGCCAGCATGGCGCGCAGCGGAACCTGAAAGATTAAGTCGCCGCGCTCACCCGCCATATAAGACGGGACATGATAATAACCGACCTCGCGCGACTGCATATCCACCACCAACGGGTCTACGTCCGCCACCGGCCCGCGCGGGTAGTACCATAAATCGGCCAGGTATAAATTGCCAGCCGGGGTATAAGAAACGGAAAGCGGCAGGGCATGTTCGCGAAAGGCGGGGTCATCTATCGAAAAAGCCGCTCGAACCGGGCGGTTTTTCTGGACAGCCAGGCGGATGAATTCATCGATATAGTGCTGGTCGAAAAACAAATTATCGCGGTAGACCAGCATCGGTTCTTGCATCTGTGGCAAACGCGCATTGGACGGAATTTCCAATTCACGGGTCACATACGGCGCGAGGGCATTGCGCTGCAAAAGCCACAAAGGCTGATTTTGAATGCGCAAATCTCGGGCGGGTTCATTGAATGGAGAAATCGTTTTCTTGGCCTGCAAAACTATCTTTAACATTGCTCATCCCAATGGGGTCTTGTTAATCGCAATCACGCATTGCGCATCACCAACGGCGCAGCATTCTTTTTCCTGGACATGAAATATCTTACCACCACTCACCCAATATAAGGCCTCCTGCAGGAGGCCCACCGCCAGGTCGCAAGAAGGCAATTCACTTTTTCTGCCCCAACAAACCGGGCAGCGCTCAATCCTCCATAATAGGGATTGGTCATCCTCCTGGATCTGAACGCGCTGGTCGCTGTGCTTATTGAAGATGTCTGCAAACGCCTTCGCCCCCACCCGCAGCCTGGTTTTGAAAGGCAATAGGCTGAATGCCAAATCTGTCAGGCCAAAAAGTGGCCCAAATTCGCGCAGACCGTGCTGGAAACAGGCCCGCCCGATTCGGATCGACAATCCACGCCCGCCCTGCGGGCCGTAGCGGGTTGTCAACGCCGAATGCAAGCCAGAGACAATTTCAAACGGAAATTCAAGCTGTAAGTTGGCAGGAGGGTAATTCTCCAGATAGTTACTGCCACCCGGAATTAAATTCAAGACCGCTGTCATGCCGGGCCGGCCTAAAATCTCATCGCCAGAGAGTAAAAGCATCTGCCCCATTCGGTTTGGATAGTAATACTGAGGCGCAGAAGGATTCATCCTGCGGGCTTCTCTTCTTCGTCCAAAAATGCCTTAAGCGTCTCTGTAAACTCTTTCGCCATATCGAGCATTACAAAATGCTGGGCGCGCTCCCAGACGACGACTTTGGCATGTGGAACGCCCTCTAAAAGCGGCTGCCACTGGTTGGGGCTGACAATATTATCGCGGCCCCCAAAAATGCCCATGGTCGGAATTTTTATCTGCGATAACATCGGCCTTAGATCGGTGCGGCGCAAAGAGGCAATGCTGCGCAAAAAAGATTCGAGGGTGGTGCTGGAAAGATCCCGATCCATCATTTGCGGAAACTGGGGATCTGCGCAAATAAAAGGCGATGCCAATTTCATCCCGCCTCGAAAAGCCCACATCATATTAAAAAGCATGAAAGCGATAAAACGGTAGCCCGCCAACTTAAGCGGGGGCGCCAGGGATGAGCCAACAATTGGGGAGCCAACGATGACCACTTTGCTGACCCGGCGAGGAAATTGGAGGGCCACCGAAAGGCTGACGGTGCCTCCCATGCTGTGGCCTACCAGCGGCGCGTCGCTGATGCCCAGCCGATCCATGAACTGATCGACGAGGGTGACAAAATCCTGAACGGCATAGGTGTCGCGTTTCTTGCCAGATTCGCCAAACCCCCAAAAGTCAAGCGCGTAGGTGCGGTAAGAGCGGCCTAAATAGACCATCGTTTCCTGCCAAAGCCCCCATGACCCCAACCATCCATGAAGCAAAATTACAGGACGGCCACGTCCATAGACTTCATAATGAACTATACCTTGGTCAGTAGTAATGGAAGACACGGCAGCATTCTATCGTTTATTTTTCGTTGGTTTCCATCTCCGCCAGGATGCTATAAAGCAACTCAAGCAGGACGTTTTTAACGGTGTTTTTATCGGTGGCGACACAAGGCAAAAGTTTAACCTTGCCATCGAGGCGCAAAGCATGACGCATGTCATCCAAATCCCAAGAATCATCCACATCCTGTTTGTTGGCGGCAACCACATAAGGCGTGGGCGCATACGCGCGGAAGGTTTCAAGAATGGAACGGGCTTCGCGGAAGGTTTCAGGACGGGTGCTATCCACCATGACGATAAAGCCCAGCATCCCTTCTGAAAGAATCTCCCACATGAAATCAAAGCGCTTCTGGCCTGGGGTTCCAAAAAGATAAAGCACCAAATCTTCATCAACGGTGATGCGACCAAAGTCCATTGCCACTGTTGTCGCCTGCTTAACAGCCTTTTCAGAGTCGGATGAAATCTTTCGCTCTGTAGCAACAACATCAATTTCACTCACAGAACGGATAAACTCCGTTTTGCCAGCGCTGAAAGGGCCTGTCACGACCATTTTGACCGTTTGCATAATTACTTTCCTTCAGAGTGATAATTATATCGAACGAATACGGGTTATCAAGCGATTAACCAAAGATTTCTGTTCTTCTCTGTTTTGTACCGGCAGATTCGGCCTGGATCTTTCTTGGGCCGGCTTCGAACCTTCCAGCCGCATAATTTCAACCAGGCCGGCTTGAATTAGACCATAAACAATCCGGCGAATTTCCATGTCGTTCATTTTCGCCGCAGATGCAATTTGCTGGATTGTGTTTTTCGGGTTGATGTAAGAAACGACGCGCCACTCTTCGACGCTTAAGTTCATTTTTTGCAAATTAGCGCCGGGGCGTTCGGTGAAGCGCAAGGCCATCTCGAGGCTCGGAATCTCATCCTGCAACTGCTCAAACTCGCGCAATTGGCGCGCGCCTTCGATAATCAGGTTTTCCAGATCCAGCCGGACCGTGATGCGGTCTTCGGGAGGCATCATGTCGTTTTCGAAGCGGAAAAAACCTTCCACCCAGGTAAACAAACGGCGGACTGCGTCGGTAAAGCAGGCCTGAAAAGCGGAGATGATATCGTCCTGGGTCATGTGACCAGAGTTGATCAGCAATAGGCCCAACTCTTTATCAGAAACATGGGTGGCGCGCAGTTGGATGGCCCTCAACTGGCCGGTCGTCAGACGGTTGGATTTATGCAAAATCGCCGCAAGGCGATTATCTTCCTGACCAATTTGAGCATACGACAATTTCCCGTCACGAAAAAAAACCTTGGCGACTTCATTGGGGCCTTCAATTACCAAAGTACCCGTCTTGTGCGCCAGGTTGATCAAATTCAACAATTGGGTGACAGTAAAATCCCGAAGATTGCCCCGAAGAGCCATAAGATTCCTTATTAACCCAACCTGTGGGCAGTGTAGAGTAGCGAACAAATCGATTATACATGCAAGGGATACATGCGTCAAACACTGCAAAGTGTTTGGAAGGTAAAACTAACTTCGAAATACTTTTAGTTGAAGTAAAATCACAAAGGAATTAAGGTTTCTAATCCTAGACCTGCTTCATCGCCGAACAGTTATCAAACCCCAGGGATGGAATTGTGTATGGCACAGCTTGGCCGAACATCCATATTTCAGATCATACTCATGATTTTGCTGTTGCCTGCTTGCGCAAATGGCACACCAACCCCCAATCAGGCCGGGATCGACATCCGTTTCCGAGAGTTTTACGATTTACAGGGCGGCGAAAATCTGCTGGGCAAACCGGTCAGCGCAATTATCAATCAAGAGAATGCCCAATATCAGGTTTTGGAAAATGCGATCATGGTTTACAGGCCTTCCGCGCCAGCGGGGGAGCAATTCACCTTCCTGGCCCTGGCCCACAATTTCGTCTCAGAAGATAGCACACCGGCCGGGCTGGAAATGGCTGGACAAACGACCGTTGGCAGGCACGTCATTTATGATGAATTTCTGGCGTTGTTCAACCGCCTGGGAGGCCTGCGCTTTGTCGGCCAACCCGTGACCGAAGTCAGAATAAACGACGAGCAATCGCGTTACGAACAATATTTTGAAAATATGGGTTTTTACAAACTTATCTCAGACCCATCTGAAACAGTGCGCCTGCTGCCCTACGGATTAATAGAATGCACGCGTAACAAAAACCTGAATTGCACCGGCAATTTTCAAAACGCCATCCCTGAAGACTTAAATCCGCAGCCTTTTTTACCCATTCTGCGGCGGCTGGGCAACCTGCCAGGCAAACCACTTTCGCAGGTATATCTAAGCCCGGACAATAAGTATGAGCAGGTTTATGAAAATGTCGTCCTGGTTTTTGATTCACAAAACCCGCGCGTCATCGGTTTTCGGGCGCTGCCCGAAAGCGTTGGGATCCAACCGCAAGTACCCGTCGCGCCGCGCAACGACCCCGGGTTAAGCTTTTCGCAAACAGATGGAGCGTTGGGCCACAACGTGCCGGTTGCTTTTATTGAATATATCGCTGTGCATGGCGGGCCTGAGTTATCAGGAGCGCCGATCAGCGAGCTGTATGAAGTTAACGGGCTGCGGCGGCAGTGCTTTCTCCATTATTGCCTGGAATATGACCCGGCAGCCCCAAAGGAATATCAAATTCGCCCGGTTAACCTGGGATATGAATACCTTAAACGGCAGGGGTTTTCAATGCCAGACCTGCAAGTGAGAATATGGGAAAGTTTCCCTGTGCTCAAACCGGGAGAAGGCCAGGTGCTGGGGGTGCTGGTCTATAACGGCACGCCCAACGCGCCGATGCAAAATGTTCAGCCAGAAGTTACTATTTTTCTGGACGGGGCTTCCATCCAAAAACTGATCTTTCCGGCAACATCCGCCGCAGGGACAAGTTTTTTAAATGTGGCGGGAGGTAAATTGCCCGGCCTGCTGGAATATGAAATCTGTGTCTCGTGGCCGGGCGGCGGGCCGGTTTGCGAAAGAGACAGTTGGATCGTTAAATAGAAGTTCTCACGGACGGGCTTCGATCAGCACTTCCACCCGGTCAATCCATCCATCCAGGCTGTAAACATTAAAAGAAAAGGTCTGAGATGCGCCCGCTTGCAGCAACCCGTCAGATTGCCAGCGCCGAAAGCCGACGATTTCTCCAGCCTGATTGTAGGCAACACCTGCCAGCCAAACTTCTGCGGCTGGCTGGCTTGATTCTGGTAAAAAGACTCGCCCGCTGACTTGTGCCGAAAGCCCGTCGGCTGAGATTTGAGACAGGAGGTTGTCCGCCCGGGCGGGCAGGTAGCGCGGGTCTTGCGGCGTCAACAAAAAGGCGATGGAAATATCGAGGCGCACGAAAAAGGGTTCGGTGGGCCGGGACGAAAAAAAAGCCGCCAGGGGCAGGCTGCCGCCCGCAGGCAGGGTATTAAGGAGAAGGATCGCTTCGAGGCTCTCGAGGCGGCGCGCGTCTGAGGCAAGCAGGCTAATTTGGGCGCTGATATTCTCAACCGGTTCAGGGTGGGGATTGGTGAGAGACGCCAGGCACCACAAGCCAGCCCCAGAGGGCAGGCAGCGCACAGGCCCGGTTAGCAGGTCTGCCGGAGGCGGGGCCGATTCTGCTTGAGCAGCCGGGCGGGCCGGGATCTGAATTTTCTGCCCGATGCTGATAATTTGGCTGTTGAGGGCGGGGTTGGCAGCCACCAACTCGTCCACCGTCAGGGCGTAACGTTCGGCAATCTGGCTGATGGTATCGCCTGATTTGACGGTATAAGAAAACGGGGTCGGGCTGGGCAGGGCTGGCGGCGTTTGTTCAGGGGCGGCGGCAGGCGTGATCAGCAGCAGGCGGGCGCTGGTCGGGGCAGGGAAAAGCAGCGGCGCGGTGGCAGCCACAAGGGTTGCCGCCGGCAGCGCTAACGGCAGGCTGGAAGAGGGTCGGGATGAATCTGGGGGGGAACAGCCAAAGAGCAAGAAAAAAAATACCACGGTCAGAATGCGGCCAGGGTTGAGTAGAAATCTCATTTTTCCATTATAACGCGGATGGTCTTGCCCGGCTTTCGCGGCTGTGCTACACTTCAGGCATGGATGAAATGCTGACGCCTGAAGTTTCGCAGGAAGAGATGATGTTCCACCAGGCGGTGGAATTTATCGAGCAAGGCAAGTTTGGCGAGGCGCGCGAAGCCCTGACGCGCCTGCTCAAAACCGACCAAAATAATGCCCTTTATTGGGTTTGGTTAAGCGCAGCCATGGAAACCCAAAAAGAACGCCTGTACTGTTTGCAAACGGCGCTGCGGCTTGACCCGCAGGACCCGGCAGCGCGGCGCGGGCTGATCTTGATGGGAGCGCTGCCGCCCGACGAGGAGACGCCGCCCTTTCCGCTCAATCATCCGCGCCCCTGGGAAGCGAAACAAAAACTGGCCGACGAGAAACCGCGCCCGACAGGATTCAAAGCCCTGGCGGCCAACCCGCTTGCCAGAGTAATGGCGCTGGTCGTTTTGGGCGTGGCCCTGGTGGGCGGGGTGATTGCGGGGTTTAGCGCTTCGGGCATGTTTGATCCGCAGCCAACCCGGCGGGTGGTGGCTTCGTTTACGCCGCTGCCGAGCGCAACGCTCGATATGACACGCCAGGTTCAGGAACGTGGGCCGCTGGCCGGCCTTGTAGATGCAACCTACACACCGACTGTGGTCTATGCGGCCACACCTTATGAGGGCGTGGCGCGGGATGCTTATCGCGGCGCGATCCGGGCTTATGAGCGCGGCGAATGGGATACGGTTGCCCAGATGATGATTCAGGTGGCAACCCTCAGCCCCGGTTCGGCAGACACGCTTTATTTTGTGGCGGAATCGTATCGTTTGAACGGGCGATACAAGGACGCCCTGCGCTATTATCAAGAAGCGATTGAGGTGGATCCAAATTTTGCGCCAACTTATCTGGGACGGGCGCGCACGAATTTTGCCCTCAACCCTAAAAAAGCAATTATGGCTGATCTGGATGCGGCGATCAATCTCGACCCGAACTATGGCGAGGCTTTTCTGGAGCGGGGTCTCTACTTTGCGAGCCAAAACAAAAACCAGGCCGCCATGCAAGATTTGCGCGAGGCCAGCCGGCTGATGCCGGACGCGCCAAAAGTCTATATTGCGTTGTCGCGGGTGGAGATGGCCCAAAAGAATTACCCGGAAGCGATTGAGGCCGCCCGGCGCGCCAATCAACTGGATGTTGTTTTTCTTGAAGGCTATCTTGTGCTGGGGATGGCCTACCGCGCAAATGGGGATACAGATCAAGCGCTGAAAGCCCTCGAAACCTACACCACCTATTCCAAAGAAAATAGCGAGGCCTTTGCCTTCCTGGGCGCAACCTACTTCAACCGCAATGAATATGACAAAGCGCTGGAAGCCCTCAACCAGGCCCTAAAGCTGGACCGCACCAGTTCGCAAGCCTATTACTGGCGGGCTGAGATTTACATGGCCGAGCAAAAATACGAAAAGGCGCTCGAAGATTTCAGGCTGGCGGTGCGTTATAACCAAAACTATTATGAGGCCCACGTGGGAGTGATCCGGGCCCTGTTTGCCGTTGAAGATTACAACAACGGTTATGCTGAACTGGCAAAAATCGAAAAAATGGCCGAAAGCGACCAGCAGCGGGCCGAGTTTCTTTACTATCGTGCCATTTCGCTGGGCAACATTGGTTTTCCGCGTGAATCAATCCGCGATTGGCAGGCCATATTAGACCTGCCCGAAGAGGCAACGACCGAAGAGCTGCGCGCAGAAGCCCAGGCAAAGATCGACGCCTATCGCACGGCCACGCCGGTCCCGCCGACGGCAACCTCCACTTATACGATCACACCCACCCAAACCCGAATGTTCAGCCCAACCCCCGCTGAGTCAAATACGCCTACCCCAACCCGGACGCCCAGCCCAACGCGCAAGCCATAAACCACACTTCTGGCAGAAATAATCGACCAGATGGCTCGTGGCCTGCGCTGGTCTGTACGGGCGGTAGGGGAAAACCCCGGAATCAAAAAGAACCTTTCACGGTTCTTTTTGATTCCGGCTCAAGAGGCTGGGCAGGTTATTCCATTTCTTTTATGTTGGGTGACTCATCCTCTTCGCGGGGTTGCGGCGTACGCTCGTCGGGCTGATCCCGCACCTGGGGCAAAGGCTGCGGAACCCGCAATTGTTCTTCTTCCAATTTGCGCAAACCATTGCGAACCTGGTTCTGCAGGCGCGAAATTTCAATTTCGAGGTGGCGCAAACTCTCAATAACGTATTGGTCGGCATCCTGACGGGTGGCCTGGGCGTCGGCGCGGGCCTGACCCAAGATCTGCTCTGCGCGATTTTGGGCGCTCTTGGCGACTGCTTCGCGATCCACCATTTGCTCGGCTTTTTCGCGCGCCAGCTGAAGAATGCGGTTGGCTTCTTCCTGGGCCTGGGCCAGGATGCGGTCTTTTTGCGCGGCAAGCTGCTGCGCTTTTTTGACTTCCTCCGGGATGGTCACGCGCATCTGGTCGATTAAATCCAGCATTTTATCTTCGTCAACGACCACGTTGCGAGTAAAAGGAACAGTGCGGCTTTCGTTAAAAAGTTCTTCGAGGCGGTCTACGAGATGCAGGATGTCCATTTTTTACTTGCTCCGCTATTGCTTCCCATGCTTATTGGGTGAAGTTTACAGGAAAACGCTTAATAATTCTAGCACAAACCCTTGAAATTGCCACTTTTTATGGAAACATTCGCTTGAGGCCCATTAATCGCGGGCGGCATACGCGGGACGATTGTCTTCGTCAATATCGCGCACGCGCTGTTTCAGGGCCAGCTCAACATGCGGCGGCACCATGCTGGAAATATCGCCATCCAGCGTGGCAATTTCGCGCACGGTTGTGGAGGATAAAAAGGTATGTTCTTCGTGGGTAATAAACGAAACAATCTCAATATCGGGGGCAAGACGATTGTTTGCGAGCGCCATCCGAAACTCAAATTCAAAATCAGAAAACACGCGCAGCCCGCGCATAATGACTTGAGCGTCCAAATCATGGCAGGCATTGACTGTCAGTCCGCTGTAACCCGTCACACGAATTTTGGGATTATCCAGAAAAGACTGCTTGACCAATTGCATGCGTTCTTCGGGCGAAAACAACAGGCTTTTGAGCGGCTTGTCGTAAACCGCGATCACCACTTCATCAAAAACCTTGGCCGCGCGGTTGGCGATGTCGATATGGCCGTAGTGAATCGGGTCAAAAGTGCCGGGAAACATGGCTCGAACCATAAAAACTCCTAACTTACATCCCCCTTGGCGCTCCAGAACCGCTCAAGGGCTTCGGCAAGCAGGGCGTGTTCGGGCTGGGCCAGGGTCGGGTCAATGGCGAACAAGTCGGCGGCATGCCCGCGGGCTTTTTCAATCAGGGTTACATCGGTCAGCGAGGCCATCTTGAGCGTGGTCGCAAAACCGGCCTGGCGGGTACCCAGGAACTCTCCGGGGCCGCGCTGCTGCAAATCCAACTCGGCCAGGCGGAAGCCATCGTTGGTCTCCTGCATGGCCTGCAAGCGTTCATTTTCTGCTGAATCGGCCTTGTCGGGAACAAGCAGGCAGAATGATTCGCCGCCGCCGCGCCCGACCCGTCCGCGCAGTTGGTGCAATTGCGCCAGGCCAAAACGGTTCGCGCCTTCAATCAGCATGACGGTTGCATTTGGCACATCCACACCGACTTCGATGACGGTCGTCGAAACCAAAATGTCGTACTGTTTATCACGGAAGTCTGCCATGATGCGGTCTTTTTCGTCCGGTTTCATTTTTCCGTGCAGCAGGCCCAATTTCCGGTCTGGGAAAATCTCCTTTGAAAGCCGCTCATGGTCATCGACCGCCGCTTTCAGGTCTTCCAGCTTCTCGCTCTCTTCAATCAGCGGGTAGACGATGAAGGCCTGGTGCCCGGCCGCGATCTGGCTGCGGACGAGCGAGTAAGCGCGTTCGCGCTCCTGCGGGGTCAGGACATGCGTCGAAACCGGTTCGCGCCCGGCGGGCATCTCGTCCATCACCGAAAGGTTCAGGTCGCCGTAAAGCGTCAGGGCCAGCGAGCGCGGGATGGGCGTGGCGGTCATGACCAGCAAATGCGGATTATTGCCTTTGTTGCGCAAGGCCGCCCGCTGACCGACGCCGAAGCGGTGCTGCTCATCGATCACGGTCAGTTGCAGGTCAGAAAACTGGACCGGTTCTTCGATCAGGGCATGGGTGCCGACCAGGACTTTTATCTCGCCTGAGGCCAGCCCGGCCTGGATTTCAGCCCGTTCCGCGCTGCCTGTGTCGCCGGTTAATAAGCGGACCTGACCCGCAGCGAGGAGGCCGTCGGCGGTCAGGAAAGCGCTGAAGCTCTTGTAGTGCTGTTCGGCCAAAATAGAGGTCGGGGCCATGATGGCGACCTGCGCTCCGTGAGCGCTAATCATCATTGCAGCCAAAGCCGCGACGACGGTTTTGCCCGAACCGACATCGCCTTGAATCAGGCGGTTCATCGGGTGGCCGGTCAGCAAATCGTCGCGGATATCGGCCACAGCCCGGGTTTGGGCGCCGGTCAGCGGGAAGGGCAGCCCGGCGATCCGCGCTTCGAGCCAGTCGTCGGGCGTCTCGAAAACGCGCGCGCTGAGGGCTTCAAAATCCTGTTTCTGGCGCAGGACGCCCATTTGCAGGTAAAAAATCTCGTCAAAAGCCAAACGCTGACGGGCGGCCTTGAGGGTTTCTTGCGTATCCGGGAAATGAGCCTGATGGATGGCTTCGCCCAACCCGTAAACTTCTGCCGCAGCGCGGACGCTTTCGGGGAGCGGGTCGGCGACGCGCGGCGACCAGTAATTGACAACCTGATCCATTACCTGGCGCAGCCATTTTTGGGTAATGTTGGCGGTCAGGCCGTAGACCGGCACAATCCGGTTGGTGTGCAAATGCTCATCTTCGACCATTTCCCATTCGGGGCTGTTCATCACCAGGCGGCCCAGGTATTGTTCGACCTTGCCAGCCACAGCGATATTGACACCCTGTTTGAAGCGGTTGGTCAGCCAGGGCTGGTTGAACCAGGTCAGGCGCAGCGCGCCTGAGCCATCAGAAATGACGGCTTCGATGATTTGGAGCTTGCCGCCGCGAATCGGGCGGTTGCTGACGCTCTGAATCTGGCCGATGACGGTCACAACCTGGCCGTAGGACAGGCTGCGGATCGGCTGGAGTTGGCTGTAATCGTCGTAGCGGCGCGGGAAGTGATAGAGCAAATCGCCGAGGGTATTAATGCCCAGTTTTTCGAGCGAGGAGGCGTTCTTGGGGCCGACGCCGCTCAAAACAGTCAGATCGGCATTCAGGGCAGCCGGGGTTTGGGAGGTCTGCGCGCCAGGGTAGGAGGAGGCTTTTGAAGGGGCCGGGCGGCGGCTCGGGGCGGGGTCTGCTGGCGGGGCCGGGCGCGGTTTGGGCGTTGGCTGAGCTTGTTCGGAGGCCGGAGCCAGCCAATCGGGAGTCGCTTCCGGCTGCGATTCGTTTTCAGCGTAGACAGGTTCGGGGATGTCGATCTCAGCCTGGCCCTGGATCCGTTTCCAAATCCCCTTTAACGTATCGGCGCGCGAGGCCGGCGTCAGGCGATGGTAATCGCGCAGGCGCGCGCCCACAAGCTGGATGGTTTCTTCGGGCACGCCCTCCACCCGGGCTTCTGATTCCCAAAAATCAAGAATTTTGGCAAGGCCGCCAATGACGGCTTTGTTTTCATATTTGTTTTCGGCTTCAAGACGGAAAAATTTGCGGAGTTTTTCGAGTGCGATTTGCATAGTGGGGCTATTTTACCCGATTTATGACTGCCGCGAACCCCAACCCGTTTGGGCCGACATGTGTGCCGATCAGACTGGTGACGTTGGTCAGCCGAATTTCGCGCGGAATGGCCGGGCGAATTTCGCCCGCCAGCAGCAAATTGAGGAAATCGCGCGCGCGGGCTTCGGCGTTGGAATGCAAAATCGAAAGCCGCTGGAGCGGGCCAAGGCTGGCGATAAAGTTGTACAAAGCCTGGTTGGCCTGGCGGGTGGTGCGGGCCGCGCTGATTGGGCGGACGACGCCTTCGCGCAGTTCAACGACCGGTTTGATGCTCAACAAGCCGCCGATGGCCGAAATGGCCGCCGGGACGCGCCCGGAGCGGCGGACGTAGTCCATCGTATCGAGGGCGGCGGCCACCCGCACATTTTCACGAGTCAGGCGGATGGCGGCCAAGGCCCCGTCCAAGCCCTGGCCTTCTGCGAGGGCTTCGGCGGCGGCCAGCACCTGGAAGCCGGTTCCGAGGGTCAGCGAGCCAGATTCAAGCACCGTTACCCGTCCGGGGAAATCACGGGCGGCGTTGCGCGCAAAATTGGGGATGCTGGTCAGGCGTTCGGAGGTGTGAAGCGAGATGACGTGTTCGCATCCGGCGGCGAGCAATTTTTCGTAGCGGGCGGCAAAAGCAGCCGGGGAGGGGGCCGCCGTGCTGGGAGAGCGGCGCAGCCCCGGCAGGCGCGCGTAAAATTGCTCGCGAGTCAGGTCGATGCCGTCCACATATTCCTGGCCTTCAATGACCAGAATGGCAGGCACCACTTCGATGGCGTAATTTTCGATAATATCTGCGGGCAGGTCGCAGGGGGAGTCGCTCACAAGGCCGATTGTTTTTGGAGGCATAAGGTTTTAAGGGGTGAGAACAGGCAGCTTCTTGCGAAACGCAGCCCTGGCTGGCCGGTCAACTGAACTCGGATAAGATTTTTGAGCCTGAAAGGTTTTCACGCAAAGTGCGCAAAGAAAAATAAAGAAATTGGCGATCCTGGCGGCTTTCCCAAAGGACTCCGGGCCGGTGTGCATGAGAAAAAACACAAACCTTAGTCCGGGATTCTTGATCCGAAACTGACGTTATCCATGTCCGCCAACGCTTCGACAGGCTCAGAAATAGAGACGCTTGATAAAAAGAGAGGAGTTCGGAAAGCTATTCCGCACTCCTCTCTTGCGCGCGCATCTACTCGTCAGTGGCTTAACATCACTCAATCGAAATGATGAAGTGATAGTGCGGCTGGCCGCCTTCCTGCACTTCAATTTCCTGGTTGGGATATTTCTCGCGGATGCGGTCGGCGATGCGGTTGGCTTCCGGGTGGCGCATCTCTTCGCCATAGAACAGGGCAATCAGCTCATAGTCTTGGGCGTGGGCCTTTTCGAGCAGTTGCATGACCGCTTCCTCAACCGATTCTGCCGAGACAGCCAGCTTGCCGTTCATCAAGGCAATCGCCTGTCCTTCCTGAACACTGACTCCGTCAATCTCAACGGTGCGCACCGCGACCGTCACCTCGCCCGCCACAATCGTATCCAGAGATTGGGTCATGCGCTCGGCAATTTTATCGAGGTCGCCATCCGGGTTAAGATGGAGCATCGCCGCTAAACCCTGCGGCACATTCCGGCTGGGCACGACCTGCACCTGTTTGACCGTCACCTCTTTGGCCTGGTTGGCCGCCAAAATAATATTCTTGTTATTCGGCAGGATGATGACCTTGTCGGTCGGCAGGTTCTCAAACGCTTCGAGAATATCTTTGGTAGACGGATTCATCGTCTGCCCGCCCGCCACAATCGAGGTCACGCCCAGGCTGGCAAAAATGCGCGAAAGCCCGTTGCCGGGTGAAACCGTCACCACCGCAATTTGGCCGGGTTCGACATTTGCCAGTTCGATCTGGGTGGCGCTGGCCTGGCTGCCAATTGCGTCCATTTGGGCCAGTAAATTTTCCATGGCCACTTTGGTAATCGTGCCGAGGCCCATAATATAGTCGATTGGCTCGTAGCGTTTCTCCAGCAGGGTATGGATGTGCATCCGATACATGCCTTCACCCTCGCCCACCTGAATAGAGGTGCCCATCTCTTCAAGTTTTGTATAAAAGGTCTGCAGCTCAAAACCGTTATTCGGGCGGAAGTCTACCACCACTTCCCAATCCTGACCTTCCTCAACTTCGCTCATCGCATTTTCCAGGTTCATCGCCGAAAGCGGCTGGACTGAAACTAGCGGCGAATCGAGCGGCAGGCCGTCCACCAGGCGCAGCATCCCTTCCAGAATGAAAAACAATCCCTTGCCGCCCGAATCGACCACCCCGGCCTGTTTCAAAACCGGCAGCAGTTCGGGGGTGCGCTGAACAGATTCATCCGCGGCGGCTACCACAATCCGCAGCATTTCGCTCAGGCTTTCGGTCTTGCCGAGCGCATTTTCGGCGGCAATCGCAACGTCTTTGGCCACCGTCAAAATTGTGCCTTCAACCGGGCGCACAACACCTTTATAAGCCGTGTCGCGGGCTTGAGCAAAAGCCTGCGCCATCGCCCTGGCATCGACCAGATCAATCCCGTGCAGGCCGCGCGCAAATCCCCGCCAAATTTGGGACAAAATCACCCCAGAGTTGCCGCGCGCGCCCATCAGCGCGCCCTGGGCCACCGCAGCGGCCATTTGTCCCGCGCCATAATGAGCAGTATTCGCCACTTCATTGTAGGCTGCCTGCATCGTTAAAAGCATATTGGTGCCCGTGTCGCCATCAGGTACAGGGAAAACATTCAGCGCGTTGACCATTTGATGGTTCACGCGCAACCAGGCCAGTCCGGCCTCAACCAATTTTTTAATCTCGAGGCCATCTACGGGCTTCTTACTCATACGATAAAGTCTCCTCTCAAGCGAGGGTAATTTAAGATAAATTCGCTCACTGGCTAATCAGAATTGCTAACCCGCAGCCCCTGGACGTGAACATTGATGGCATTGACCCGCAAGCCAATCATCTTTTCCACTTTATAGCGGACAGCATTGGCGACGCTCTGCGCCACCGAAGAAATGCGCGTGCCGTATTCAACAATCACATAAATATCAATGTCCAATTTTTCACCATCAAAATTGACATTGACCCCGCGCGTTGGCTCACGGGTAATCGTTGCAGCAATGCCTTCCGCCAGGTTCTTAGGAGCCAAACCAACCACCCCGTAAGATTGAAGCGTGGCATGGTAGGCAATGGTCGCCACGGCGTTGGGCGCAACATTGATGCTTCCCAGTGTCGTTTTTTCCTGTCCCATAGTCTTTTTTCCTTTGCTAGTTTAATAACACTTCTCTTGTAGAAGGATACGATATATGTTAGAATAACGCGCTTGTCAATAGAAACCCTGCAATTATAGCAAGAAAGGAAGTTTACAAATGGCTAAATGCGCTCATTGCGGTAAAACCACCACTTTCGGACACAACCGCTCCTTCTCCATGCGTGCGACCAATCGCAAATTTTTGCCCAACCTGCAAAAAGTGACCGTGTACGAAAATGGCCGCAAACTCCAGAAGTCCCTTTGCACCAAGTGCATCCGCACGATGGTCAAAACTGCTTAGTCGATCCCCCAACTTCGGCCCAAGAGTCACGGCGCAGGCCGTGATTTTTGTTTTAAGGGACGAAAGCCAGCTGGCTTTAAAGAGGATTTAGGTCCCAAGAGGCCGCCGCCGTTAAACCAGCAGTTCGCGCAGCGCAGCCACCCCAGCCTGGATTCCGTCTCGATGGGTAAAAACCGAACTCCCGGCTACGAACGCGTCTGCTCCGGCGGCCCGCAGGCGGGGCAGCGTCTCGGCTGAAACGCCGCCATCGACTTCGAGCCAGGCCGTTGAACCGGCTTCGTCCAACATTCGACGGATTTCAGCAACTTTGCCCAGGCTGGCTTCGATAAATTTTTGTCCGCCAAAACCAGGGTTGACGGTCATCACCAGCACCAGATCGACCAGCGTCAAAATCTCTTTCAGCGCAATCGCCGGGGTGGCGGGGTTTAACGTTACCCCGGGCAAAACGCCCAATTCCCGAATCTGTTCAAGCGTGCGGTGCAAATGCGGGCAGGTCTCGACATGGACGGTTAAACGCGAGGCCCCGGCCTGGGCAAAGGCCTCCAGCATCGATTCTGGCTTTTCGATCATCAGATGCACGTCAAGCGGCAGGTCGGTTGCGCGGCGGCAGGCTTGCAGGATGAGCGGCCCATAGCTCAGATTCGGCACAAAGTGACCGTCCATCACATCCACATGAATCCAATCTGCGCCAGCCTGCTGGCAGGCAGAAATCTGCTGACCGAGGCGGGTAAAATCGGCAGAAAGGATCGAAGGAGCGAGGACAGGCGTTTTTAGCGGCATCAAGGAACGGGCGCAACCAAGCGGTAGTAGATAAACATCCAAAAAGGGACCAGGCCACCGACCACAACCAGCGCCAGCAGGCCGAGCGCCACGGAAACCCAGTCGAAATCCAGCATTTCTTCTTCAAACGATCCGCTCGCAGAAACGCTAACCGGGGCTGAGGCCGCTCCGGGCGCGACACGGCGCGTGGCAGGGCGCACAACTTGCGGCGCGCGCGCGGGTGGCGAGGCGGCTTGCAGAACGGGTTGCGAAATTGGCTCAGCCAGCGCCACTGCGGCTGAATTGCGGGCCGCGCCAAAATTCATCAGCACCCGCCCAAGCTGATCGGCGGTGCGGTAACGCGACGAAGGTTCTTTCGACAATACCTTGAGGATAATTTGCTCAAGTTCGGCGTTGATGGCCGGGTTGAATTGAGAGGGCGCAACCGGATCGGCCTCGCGATGGAGTTGGGCCAGTTTTTCGGCAGTTTTGGCGATAAAAGGCGGGCGGCCGGTCATCAGTTCATACATAACAACGCCCAGCGAATAAACGTCTGAAGCGGGCGAGGGGGCCTGTCCGGCGGCCTGTTCGGGCGAGAAGTAAAGCGGCGAACCCCAGACCACATCGGTCTGCTCGTCGGGCTGGATGCTGGCAATGGCGCGCGCAATCCCGAAGTCGGTCACTTTCAGGCGCTGGTCGGGGGCCACCAGCAGGTTGTGTGGTTTTACGTCACAATGCACCAACCCGGCCCGGTGGGCATAGCCCAACCCGGCGCAAGCCTGGACGATTAACGGCAAGGCATCTTCTGGCTTTAGTTTGCCGAGGTTTTCGATCATGGTTTTTAAGTTTGTGCCGGGCACATACTCCATAATCAAATAGAGAAAACCCTGGTCGAAACCGAAATCATGAACCGTAACAATATTGGGGTGCGAAAGATTGGCAGCCGCCCGGGCTTCCTGTCTGAATCGCGCCTGAAATTCTTTATCAGACGAATAATCCGTGCGGAGAACTTTAACTGCCACAAAGCGCTCGAGCATCAGGTCGCGGGCGCGGAAAACCTGCGCCATGCCGCCTGTGCCAAGCGGGTCGAGCAGTTGGTAACGATTGTTAAGCAAGGCTTCCTGGGTCATCGTGTTTCAGATTATACCCGCTCCAGCCGTTATATCCAGCCCGATTTGAATTTTCAACCGCAAGCCGGCGGTCAAATCTGGTATCATTCAAAACGATGATGGGATTTGATTTTCGGCGGCTGCTTTCCCCAAAAGTCATGCTGGGCGCACTGGGCCTGGCAGTCTTTTTACTATTGATTACGTTTATCTGGATTTTGTTGAACGCGCCAGAACGGCCCCAGCCCGGCAGCTTTGTCGCCACGTTGACCATCATCCCGGCCCCAACCGGGACCGCCACGCCGATTGCGACTCCCAGCCCGGACCCAAACCTGACGCCCACGCCCATCCCCGGCCAGGTGATGATTGGCAGCTACGTGCAGGTGGCTCAAACCGGCGGACAGGGATTACGCATCCGCGCCAACCCCGGCCTGAAAGGGGAATTTCTGTTCCTGGGGCTTG
This sequence comes from Anaerolineales bacterium, assembly GCA_034004515.1. Taxonomy (GTDB): domain Bacteria; phylum Chloroflexota; class Anaerolineae; order Anaerolineales; family Villigracilaceae; genus UBA8950. The sequence continues at coordinate 75,576 of JAVEWN010000004.1, forward strand.
ATTCTGAGATGTTCATCATCCGCGATGGGCCGGTTGAGCTGGACGGCTACACCTGGTGGCTGATGACTGCGCCTTACGATGAGCAGCGCAGCGGTTGGGCGGCTTCAAGTTTCCTCGAATATATCCCGCCGCCTGAAGAATAAGGCGGTTGAGCAAAAACAACTCAGTTGCCCGGCCTAAAATCCCCTAAAAGAACGAGGTTTTCATTATGAACGAACGTCCGACTGGTATCACCGCCAACCGTGAAATGCGCGAAATGACCGTCACCTGGAGCGATGGCCACACCAGCATTTATCCCTTCTCGCTGCTGCGGGCAGCCTGCCCCTGCGCTCAATGCCGGGGCGGACACGAGAACATGAAATCAGACCCAGACCCCGAAGTCTTCAGCGTTTCGCTCGAAGAAAGCCCCGAAACCCGCCTGACGAATGTCGTGGCAACCGGTTCGTATGGCATCACGCTCGTCTGGGAAGATTATCACGATTATGGCATTTACAACTGGCACTATCTGCGCGCGCTCTGCCCCTGCCCTGAGTGCCGAATAAAGAATCAAAAAGCCTGAATTTTGCCCAAAAATAAAAAAGGTGAGATAATAGGTCGAATTGCGCCTTGAAAGCAGAAAATGCACACAAGCCGCATAACTTATCTAACGGAGTAAATAAACTTATGGAATCTCAAGAAACTCAATCTCTGCACAGCCAGAACGCGGTCTTTCGGATTGCGCTGGGCGCAAATATTCTCTCATGGTTGATCCTGGTCTTTTACCTGCTCAACTTTGCTGGTGATATTGTCTCCATCTCTCAAAATTGGGCGGCATTCCTGGCCCAAATCCCCGCCGACATCTTCCAGCAAGTTCTGACCTGGGCCAGCCTGCTCTCGAAACTGCTCTTTGGCGCTTTCTATTTCTTCATCCTGCAAGGGATTTCGCAACTGCTGTATGTTGGCCTCGATATTTACCTCGACCTGACCGATAGCGGCGAAGAAATCGAAAAGTAAAAAGATTAAGGCTTCCAAAAATGACGCGCTTTCGCGCGTCATTTTTGAATTAAGCCCTTGTCCAAAAAAGTTCAGAAGCCTCAACGTTTCTGTTTAAAGAGCCAGCCCAGCAAAGCGTAACCAACCCCCAAAATCAAAAAGACAAATTTTAGCGCAGCGCAGCCCGCGGCCAATTGCGGCAAGCCTGAATTTGGACCGTCCAGCAGGATGCGGAGCAGGGAAATATTCTCGACGACATCCAAGCCTGCTGCCAGGAATGCGCCCCAGGCCAGGAACTTTCCGAGCGCGATCCAACTTTGCGAGCGGCGTCTGTCTGCTGCCAAAAGGATGGCAAGACTCAAGGCTGTGGCGTAGATCGGCATAAAGAGAAAGTCGAGGCCGAGGCCAAAAGCAACCGCCAAGCGGGCCGCTTCGTCCCACGAGGCGAGCATCGCCCCTGCGGCTGCGGGGCTGCCGGCCAGCTCATAGGAAACAATTCCGGCTGGGGCGGCGGAGGTGCGCAAGGGTTGATCCAGCCCATTGAAAACGGCGAAAAAGGCCAGGCTCAGGCCGAAAAACAGCCAAAAGAGCGGCAGACGCCGAGGCGCGGGGATAAAGTTGAAGGGCATGGCTCTCTTTCTGGCGCGTTAATCCAAATCCCGAAAAAATACGCGATGGTTTTTGTATTCGACAGCGTGCAAGTTTTGCAGGTCGGCCCGCATCTGGGTGGCGGTTTCTGCAACCTGGGTCATCTCGACATGCTGGAAATCAAATTCGATGAATGATTTTGCCATTTCGTAGTAAAGTAAAGCGTTGCCGCCGTGGCCCTGAAAAGCGGGTAGAATGCCCATGCCATTGCCCGCAACCGTCTTTGTCCGGCCCATTTCGAGTAGTAAATCGACCAGACCAAAGGGGAAGAGATGGCCTTGCGCGCGCTGGAGAGCCGCAGAAAGATCGGGGAAGGCGAACAGGAAGCCAGCTGGCTGCTCCTCGTGGGTAATGATTTTGATCAGACGATGGTCGGCGACGGTAATGATGTTATCGACCACGAATTTGATTTCACGCGCGGTGAGCGGGTAGTATTCCCAGTTATCGACAAAAGCGTCGTTGTAGGCCTGTCCAATCCGCCCGGCCCAGCGGACGAGTTCGCGTTTGTTTTTGAAGCGTTTGACTTGCAATTTACCGCGTTCCATGACCCGCGCAGCGATCCGCTCGATCCGTTCGGGAATGTTGAAATTTTCAGCGGGGACGTAGCAGGAGACGAAATCGACTTCCTTGCGGAAGCCGAGGTTTTCGATCAGGCGCGGATAATATTCGTAATTATAGTTCATCATGGTCATCATCTGACGCTGCTGATGGCCCGCGATCAGAATGCCGTAACCATCGAGCGGGCCCATCCCTTTTGGCCCCACCAGGCGTTTTAGGCCGCGGGCTTTGGCCCAGGCGAAGACCGCGCCAAAGAGGGCCTCGGCCACCGACTGGTCGTCGATACTTTCAAAGAAGTAAAATTGGGCATCTTTGGTATTATGATATTGGTTGAAGGGTTTGTTTTCCAATGCGCCAATCCGGCCCAGCACCTGTCCATCGCGCTCGGCCAGGAAGAAATCTGCGTCAGAGTGTTCAAAAAACGGATGCTTTTTGCGATTGAGAAATAGGTTTGCATCCACCAAGAGCGGCGGAACCCAGAAGGGACAGTTGCGGTAGTGCTGGTATGGAAATTCTACAAATTTCCGCACCTGATTTTTGTTGGCAGTGTTGATTTGGGTGATGGTCAGCATGAATCCCTCCGCAGAATACTGATGGGTTATAACCTATTTTAACGGCAAGTTAAACAATTTTAGCAGTTTGCGCAATAATGGACACCAATACTTTCGGAGGTTATTATGGAGCAAAAAACTCGAACGGAAGAATTCTCTGTCAACGGCGAAGAGTTGCTGGCCCGCATCAAAGCTATAATACACGAAGGAAACATTCGGCGCGTCATCATCCGCGATAAACAGGGCCAAACTTTCATGGAAATTCCGCTGACGGTGGGAGTGGCAGGGGTTTTGCTTGCGCCTACGCTGGCCGCCGTGGGCGCGCTGGCGGCACTTGTGGCGGAGGCGCAGATCGTGGTGGAGAAGACGGTGGAATGAGG
>JAVEWN010000171.1:0-3981 GCA_034004515.1 Anaerolineales bacterium
TCCCCTCAGCGCGTGCAAAAAGCAGGCCTGCCAGCAACAGCACTTGATCGGCCTGTGCCACCTGACCGCCCGCATCCCCCAAGTGGCGGAGAACAAAACTCCCCGGTTAGCGGATGCAGCCGGGAAGTTTTGTTTATACGATGTGTTTATGACCCGCGTATATATTGCTGATGCCAGACCTGAAGAACGTTCCGCCCTGCGCCTGCTGCTGCTTGAACTAAACATGGATGTGGTTGGCGAAGCCGACGATTGTCGCGCCACTTTAGCCAATGCCCCGGCTGCGCTCCCAGACATGTTTCTGATCGAATGGGATTTGCTGCCGCCCGGCCTGGGCGTACAGGCTTTGGCCGAACTGCGCCTGGCCTGCGCGCGAACATCATCAGCGTGGTGTTGGTCAGCGCCCTGAGCACACGGGAGCAGGCCGCGCTATCGACCGGGGCCGATACGTTTATCAGTAAAAACGATTTGCCAGAACGGGTAGCCGAACGCCTGCAAGCCGCAGCCAAAATCCTTGCCCGCTAAGAGCCTTTAACCAACATCTCCCCCAAGTGGCCTAGACCAATACTCCCCAGTTGCAGGACGCAGCTGGGGAGTATTCCATGTATGATGAAAGCGTCAGCTTGCCTGCCAAGTCACAATTCAAACAGGCCGTGGACGGTCTCTTCTGGAGGGCATCCCGGCGAAGGGAAGACTTATAAAACCGGAACAACAATTTTCGAAAATATTTGGCGCGCTTTCCGTGCTGATTATGGCAGCCCTGGCCCTTGCCGGCTGCAAGAGCGCCGGAGCGGCCGCTCAGTTAAACGATGGAACACTGAGAATCTGCCGCGCCACCGGCGATGCGGCCAGCCCCTACGAAGAAATCACGCTCGATTTTCACGAATTGGTAGTCCATGCCGATCACGAAGGCGACCTGATCCCCACCTCGGCGGATGGCTGCCCAACCGTCATCGAAACCGGGAACAACCCCGGCAAGCTGACCATTTGTCACGCAACCGGCAGCGCAAGCAACCACACGGGCGACTTCATCCCGGCCCCGCAAGAGGGCTGCCCGCTGCTCACGCCAACCCCCGGCCTGACCGCCACCGCGAGTGCGGACAAGGTCACGATCTGCCACGCAACCGGCATCGCCAAAAACCCGTATAAACTGATCACCGTCAGCGTCAACGGCCTGAACGGTCACGACAAACACGACGGCGACATTATCCCCGCGCCAGCTGCAGGTTGTCCCTAGAAACATCAGTAAAAGGAAAAACATCCATTGAACACTTCAACGCAGACATTACCGAACGAATATACCCAAACTGGCGAGGTCAACCTGAAAAAAGATAAACACCTGACCATTTTCCTGAATTTGGTTGCGCTGATCGTGACAGCGCTCCTCTTTTACCTGCTCCCAATTTTCGGAACCATGCTGCGATCAGACACAACCAGCATTTCAGGCAGCATATCGGTAAGCACGATCATGCTCGTGATCGGGTTGACAGTTTCCGTTTTGATCGTTCATGAATTAATTCACGGTTTTTTCTTCTGGTTCTTCTCCGGCAGCCGGCCAATCTTCGCTTTGCGTCCGCTGTACGCCTACGCGGGCGCGCCGGACTGGTATTTCTCCAAAAGCCAATTCGCGATCATTGCGCTTGGCCCGCTGCTGATCCTCGGCGCGCTGGGGCTGCTGCTGATGCTGCTGGGTCCAGCCGGTTGGCTTTTGATGATTGCATTTCTGGTGGCCTTGAATACGGGTGGGGCCGTGGGCGATCTTTTTGTTTTCGTCCGTCTTCTAAAGTGTTCTCCAACCAGTTTTACGAACGACACCGGCGAAGTAGTGACCTTCTTCGATCGCCCAGAATTGGCATGAATCGCCCAAGCCTTATTCGCCGCCTGAAGATGCTCCGCAATTTGGAATTTTTCAACATTTTCTGGCTGCCGATTTGTTTATATGTTGCCCTGACCTCGCGAAATGCCTTTCAGTATTGGCAACCCTATGTCTATGGCATGTTCCTGATCTGCATTGTTCTCGCCCAGGCTGTCCTTTATTGGCACCTAAAGATTCAGACAATCTCCAAAACCGGAACGGCTTTCCCCGCTTTTTTTTATGCGCTCTTTTCGTTTTTCAAATGGGCCGATCTGACTCTGTTGTTCATCTACCCCTTATTAGTTTTCGGCAGCCAGTTCTCCCCTTTGCTCAATTTTCAAACTTCCATCTGGGCCAACTTGTTATATCTTTTTGCGGCGATTGAATACACGAACTACTATCACTATCAACTCAGCCACGACAATCTGAACGATCTTCGCTATCTCTTCAAGTATAGAAGAATACGCAGGTCGCCCCTTTATATGGATCTTCTGCGAAATCAACAACGAGGCCGAAAGCCGTGATGGGCCGGGTCCGTTCGCAAAATAACTGTGAAGGAAAAGCTCATGGCAAATGAACAGAAAGATCATCAAACGCAGAAAACCCCCGTTCAAATCGGCTTGTGGCTTGTGATTGGCGCCGGCGTTGGCTTTTTGCTCGGCATTTTCTTCAACAATATAGCCATGGGCATCACCTTTGGGGCCGCCCTCGGTCTGATTTTTGGCGCGGCGCTTTCGCACAAGAACAAAAAGAAATGAGTTCTGCTTGCGCCCAACCAGCTTACCCGGCCCTGACAGGCTTGCCCCGTGTTCAAAATTAGTTTAAAGGAAAAACATGTCCAACGAAAAGAAAGCCCCCCAATCAAAGAAAACCAGCAACCCAATCGTCATCCAGTGGCTTGCCATTGGCATCGCCATCGGCACGTCACTTGGCATTATCTTCGATAATCTTCCCATTGGTATCGGCCTCGGGATTGGTCTCGGTTTGGTGATTGGCCTGGCGCTCTCGCAAAAGAACAAAAAGGATTGAGTTATTCATGCAGCCACCATCTTTGCGCAGCGCAAAGGCAAGCCAGAGTATCCCACTCAGCGCATATCTACTGCTGACCTTTGGCAGCGCCTGGCTGGTTTGGTTGCCGCTTTTGGTCGCTGAGTACGCAAGTCACCCGTTACCCGTGCCCTCCATTGTGCTGATTATGTTGGGCTCCTTTGCGCCCACGCTGACTGCCCTTTTTCTCACCTGGAGATGCGCTGGCAGAAGCGGACTACATCGCCTGCTGGGCCGGGCACTCGTTTGGCGTGTTTCTCCAATCTGGTATGGGATCGTGCTCTTTGGACCGGCGCTGGTCATGCTGCTGGCCACAGGTGGGCATGTGCTTTTGGGCGGCGCAGTTCCGAACTATGTTCCGTTCGGGCCTCGCTGGTTGCTTGTGCCGATCAATTTCGTTCTCGTTCTGCTGATTGGCGGACCTCTGGGCGAGGAGTTCGGTTGGCGGGGTCTGGCTCTCCCGGCGCTCGAGGCGCGCTTTCGACCGCCATGGGACAGCCTTATTCTGGGTCTCATCTGGACGATCTGGCATTTACCGCTCTTCTTCATTTCCGCCTCGGCTCAGCACAGCCTGCCTTTTGGGCTGTATGCCTTGCTCACAATTCCTCTGACCATCTTAATCACGTGGCTTTATCACGGCTCAGGCGACAGCCTGTTATTGGTCATGCTAGTTCATGCCGCCGTCAATACCTGGTCTGGCCCCTTGCAGATCAGCCCCGAAGCGGCAGGCAGTAGCAGGCCATTTATCTTGGTTGTGATTTTAACCTGGGCAGCGGCGCTCCTGGTTGCAGGCCTCGGCCGGGTTCGCACTCATCAGGCCGCCGATTAACCTGTCGAGCGTGAAGCATCCCCCAAGTGGCGGAGAACAAAACTCCCCGGTTAGCGGATGCAGCCGGGAAGCCGTTGTTGTAAGATCAGTAAGGAACAAATTCTACGGTCGGTAATGTGATCTTGGCCGCCGTTTTAGCCATTCCCAGGAGAATAAGCAATGAAGCTGAATTTGATCTTTATCGTTATGGATTTTCTTACTTTACTGGCATATCCAGCCGTGCTGGTTTACAACTGGGTACACTTGTTTTCGT
>JAVEWN010000172.1:0-3980 GCA_034004515.1 Anaerolineales bacterium
TCAATTTCATGGTGCGGCAGGCCAGGGCAATCACAAATTGCATCGATTCGTTCCAGGTGGTACCGGGGTTGCAATCGGTGGCCAGAGCCAAAATCCCGCCTGCGTCGATGATTTTCTTTGCAGGCGTATAGTGGCACTCCGCCAGCCCAAAAGGTGTGCAAGGCAGCGAAACGGCGACCGTGTCTGAACGTCCGAGAGCCGCAATGTCTTCATCCGATGTAACCACAAGATGATCGGCGGAGGCCGCTCCCAGTTCGACAGCCAGCTGCACGCCGCCCAGGTTGTCAAATTCATCCGCATGGATTTTGAGCGGGAAGCCGAGTTCTTTGGCCTTGCTCAAAATCTGACGCGATTGGGCCAGGTTGAAGGCCTTATTTTCGCAGAAAACATCTACAAACGGCAGGGGTTGGCCGGGGGCGTGAGTTTCCCACCACTGGCGCACGATCGGCAGCATGGTATCGCAAACCAGGTCGGTGTAACCCTGCGGGTTGTCTTTGCCCCCACCAGCCAGGGTGTATTCGGGAGCGATGGCGTGCGCGCCCAGAAAGGTGATCGCCAAATCGACGCGGTTCTCATCTTCGAGGGCCAGCAAGGCTTTCAACAGGCGCAGTTCCGTGGCGGTTTGCAGGCCATAACCGGTTTTAGCTTCGACGGTGGTGGTGCCGTGTGAAAACATGCGCAGCAGGCGCGGGCGGGCCTGAGCCACAAGCGACTCAATCGAAGCGGTGCGGGTGGCGCGCACGGTCGAGAGAATCCCGCCGCCCGCCGCCAGGATGTCGAGATAGGGCGTGCCGGCCATCTTAAGCTCAAATTCTGCGGCCCGGTCGCCGCCCCAGATCAGATGGGTGTGCGGGTCGACAAACCCCGGCATGACGACACAGCCGCCAGCATCGAGAGTGGGGTCTTGCGGATATGCGGCGCGGATGTCGGCGGTCTTGCCAACTGCGACGATTTTCTCGTCACGGATGACGACTGCGCCGTCTTCGATGATGCCGAGCTGGCCGAGGCGCTCGCCACGCTGCGGGCCGCCTTGCAGGGTCAGTAATTGGGAGGCTGAGTGAATAATCATGGCTGCTTCCTAATTTTTTTGTCGTTTGCGATAGATGAATTCATGCCAGGCCGACCCGATCAGCACGAGGGCGGTGATGGCGGTGATGGTGATCAGAATTTCCTGCTGATATTGGGGCGTAACCGGCGAATCGGTCAACAACTCGCCGACGTACAGCGCGTACAGGGCCACAAACAGGCCACCCTCCCAGCGGTAAATTATGTGGCCGCCGGTGTAAAAAATTGGCAGGGTAATCAGCGTAACCGCCACCATGACCGGTATGTCGAAGCTGAGGGCCGTCGCCGGAATAGGGATGCCGCCCGGCGCAATCAGGCCTGTCAGGCCAAGCACGCCCATCAGGTTGAAGATATTGCTGCCGACGACGTTACCGACAGCAATGTCACGCTCCTTGCGGATGGCAGCCACGAGCGAGGTCGCCAGTTCGGGCAGAGAGGTGCCGATGGCGACGATTGTCAGGCCGATCACCATTTCGCTGACGTTGAAGAGGCTTGCCAGGCGCACAGCTCCCTCTACCAGCCAGTTTGCGCCAAAGGTCAGACCCCCCAACCCAACCCCGATTTGCGCAAGATTGATGGCAATGCTGCGCGGGGTATGCTGCGTTTTTTCAGCGTATTCGTGTTCGTATTCTGCGCGTACTTGTGCGCTGGTTTCCTTGCGGCTTTGAATGATGTTAAAGGCGATGTAAGCCAGCAGCCCGCTCAACAAAAGAATGGCATCAAACCGGCCAATGTTGCCGTCCGCGGCCAGCCACCAAACCAGGCCGGTGATGACGATCATGATTGGTACATCCTGGCGCACCAGCTGTTGGTTGACCACCAGCGGGATAATCAGGGCTGAGATGCCCAAAATGACCAGGATATTCATGATATTGCTGCCCACCACATTGCCCAGGGCGATTTCCACTTGGCCGCTAAACGCAGACTGTAAGTTAATCGCCAGTTCGGGCGCACTGGTGCCGAAGGCCACCACCGTCAGCCCGATCACCAACGGGGAGAGGCCGACCGCTGCTGCCAGGCGCGATGCGCCGCGCACCAGGATCTCAGCGCCAAATATCAGCGCCACAAAGCCGCCGACCAATAAGATGCCAATCATCCAATCCATGCAGGCGTTCTCCTTAAGTTATTGCTAAAAGTCGTCGTCTAGGCCGGCGCTTAAACCATCAGACAGGTCTGGGATGGCGCTCTCGATTTCTTCAGGCGATTGACCAGCTTCGAGCCGGTCGACCACGTCGTCAAACTCAGGTGGCAGGTCTTCGCCCAGTTCGCTGCCCATTTTGCGCATCATCCGTCCGAGCGCGATCGGGTCGTCGTCGATCCCATCCAGCATGGACGGGTCCCCCAGCGCGGAAAGGCGCTGTTCGTCCGATTTCAGGACGCGCACGCGCGGCACGCGCCGTTTGACGTTGCCTCCGCCGCAGTGGTTGCATGCAACCGGTTTAACGCCATACTCGCTGTAACTCATGAAAATATCGAAGCGTTTGCGACAATCGTAACAGACAAAATCATAGGTCGGCATGGTTCAAGGTTTCTCCAAGGAATATCGAAAGAGTTATGATGAAGGGCAAACTTTATAAAGACCTTGCCCAGTCCAAATTTCGCCCAATGAGTAATTCTGTCATTTTGACGTTGTGCGTATTTTTCATGGCAATTATATGGGTATCAAAGTTGTATTGGCTTGCCAACTCCCTAACCCCTTCTACATTATCGTAAGTCATCAGAAAATCACCATCAAGTTGGTCTGCTAGTTCAAATAATTCATTATGATTCACTTCGGAATGTCGATAAAGACGAGTCCCTACTTTTTTACCGGCTACCGTATAGGGCGGATCAATGAAAAACAAGACGTTTTGGTTCTCAAAATTCTGTCTCATGATTTCAAAACCATCTCCTTGTATGAAGGTGATTTTTTCACCAATCTTGACAATATCTAATATGCGATTTTTTAAAGTCTGTGGATACCAGCGTGATTTCATTCCTTTGCCGTTTTCGCCATATTTCAAACGGCCGGCACCATTTGCCATGATACCACCGTGATTAACCCGGTTTTTTAGAATAGTTTGGAATGCTCTCTCTCTCAACGACGGTGGTTCACGGTCAAGAATAAAAACAACCATAGTCTCATTAACTTCAAAACTAACTATTCTATCCGCCAACCATTCCCCGTGTCCACCAAGAATGGTCTGCCAGACAGATGCAATATTTTCATCAAGTTCTACCAGCGTAACATGATTGGCTAATTTTTCGGCCGCAACGGTCAAGCCAACAATTCCACCTCCCGCAAATGGCTCAAAAAAATGCTCAACGGGGTGATGCAATTGCGAACCAATCCAGCGGCGTATATAAGGCACCAACCAGGTCTTTCCCCCAGGATAGCGAAACGGACTCCGATGCGGCACGGATGCCACATTGACAATTTTTCTTAATACCGTTTCGTCAAACAAAGATGGCTGTAACATTTTTCACGACTCGTCTGAAATAACATCAATTAAAGTCGGCGCATCTGGATTGTTGTCACCGCCCAGCTTTTCATCAAGCTTTCCTTGTAAATGCCCAATGAAATCATTGAGTGAGCCTGGCTCAGGATTTGTAATCCTATTCAATGCTGGCTGGAAATCGGTATAAACCGCTTGGGTAAGGGCAAGGTTATAACGATTCTGAGAAACATCGTGCTGAAGATCGTAAATAAACCACGCCAAATTCGCTTCTTCTGGCATAACTTCCGGCAATTTTGGCAAAGTTTTATAAAAATTACTATGAAGCAATACCATCGCCACTTATGGACTAACGGCGGTGCTAGAAACGGCGTGAATAGCACCCAAACGGGCGATTTTCTGAAAAATGTCAGCCAATAAAATGGCATCAGGTTTTTGCGGAAGCATTTTTATTGTTTCGCAGGCATAGCGGTAGCCGCG
>JAVEWN010000067.1:0-19013 GCA_034004515.1 Anaerolineales bacterium
GCGCAACTGAAGGCCTTTCAGGTCAAGACTGGCAAGCAGCGGATGGATAGTGTCCAGGTAGCCAGCAACATACGGCAGATGGGCCGGGTGCAATTGTTGGCAGAAGTTTTGCAACGGGTAGAGCGCAACTGAACAAACTTGATCAGGCTCACTATTCTGAAACTTTTGGACCCTATCTGAAGGGACACTCTGGACATTATGTATATCGCATGAAAGGCGAAGAGGTTAGCCCGCATTTGGAGCGCATTGGCGAATTCATGCAACAACTGTTGGTTGAACTAAAGCCCGCCTATGGCAGCGAGGCTGCCTATCAGGTGCTGGAGCGGGTTTTTAGCGAACATTTCAATATCGAACAGACCAAAGTCAGCGCGAAACCAAACAAAGAGTTGACATCTTCTTGTATGCAGTCGCCGGACGATCTGGAAGCGACTTACCGAGAGAAACGCGGAGCGGGTTATCAGGGTTACGTTGCCAATCTGACCGAAACTTGCGACCCGAGAATAAACTGCTACGTTCTTTCTTCTCAACGTTTATGACTTTAAGCAACCCGTGGTCGCTGCCGGTATCGTGTACCAGGGAGGCGCGGGGCGGTCGATGCATTTTAAAAATGCCAAAATCAAAAAAATGAAAGCTGTGCAAAAAAAATTCTATGGCATTGCAATAACAAGAAATCCCACTCATTCAGAGTGGGATTTCTTGTATCTTTTGTCCGCCTTGCGAGTATCACAGAGGAAATCAATACTGTGCGTAAATCTTGGCGGCCCCGACGGGGTTCGAACCCGCGATCTCGGCCTTGACAGGGCCGCATGTTAGCCGCTACACCACGGGACCAGTCGCTCTATTTCTTAAGCGGTGTATAGTTTATCATCTTGTCAGAAGCGCGTCAAGGATTTTTTGCACGGAACGCGCTATTTTCACGACGCCGTCATTTTTTGGCGTTTTCGCAGCCTTTGCGTAAAATCTCCAGCCCAGCTGCGGCTTCGGGGGCGATGACTGCCGTAATGCGCATGTGGGCTTCGAGGCGGGTGTTCGCTTTCGGCACCCATTCCCGCGTGCCATCAGAGCAGCGCACCAGAATACAGCCAGCGGGCAGCCCCAGCATCCGAATTTCACGCCCGACAAAGTCGGCTTGATCTTGAATTGCAAATTCCACCACCATCGGCTGGCTGACCGAAACGCCATCCTGGCTGCGCTGCAGGTCGCGTTCCAGTAATTTCTCGTAAATCGGTAAATCTTTAAGCGCTTCTGCAACCGCATAGGCGCAAAAACAACTGACCAGGAGCGGCAGCATTTGGGAATAATTGCCTGTCATCTCTACAATCAGCATGATGCCGGTTAACGGGGCGCGCACAATGGCTGTGAAGTAGGCGGCCATGCCAACAACGGCAAAAACTGCCGGGATGGGCACCACTTCGGGATAAAGATTGTGAAAAATCTGGCCGATGGCCAGCCCTAAAAGCGCGCCCAAAACCAGGAGCGGCGCGAAAATGCCGCCAGGCGCACCCAGGCCGTAACTACCTGTGGTCAGAAAAAACCGGGCAGCGAAAAATAGCGGAATTGTCCAGAGCAGCAACTCGCCCTTAAGGGCTGCTTCGGCCAGGGTGTGGCCACTGCCAATCGTCAACGGTGAAAACCAGCCGATCAGGCCAATCAGGCCGCCCACCGCGGCCGCCGCAGGCAGGTGCAGCCGCGCCGGAAGGCGGGCATACAGATTGAGCGCAGCCAGGAGATTCCGATTAAATAAGACGCCCAACAGGCCCGCCGCAATGCCCAGCAACCCAAAGATAGGCAAAGCGGCCAGCGATGGCACCGCATAACTGGGGACACGAAAAACGGGAAATTGGCCGGTGCCGATCCGGGCGATAATATCGGCGACCACTGCCGCGATGAAAGCGGCCCCAAAAACAATCGGCTGAAAATCGCGCCGGACTTCTTCCAGGACAAAAACCAGGCCAGAGAGGGGGGCGTTGAAAGCGGCGGCCAAACCCGCGCCCGCGCCCGCAGCAATCAGCGTGAAACGCTCGCGCCGCGAGACCTTCAACCAGCGGGAAACCGCATCTGCGACTGCGCCGCCCATCTGGACGGTGGGGCCTTCGCGCCCGAGGGCAAGCCCGCTCCCAATTGCCAAAATACCGCCGAAAAATTTGACCAAGAGCAGCCTGCGCCATTTTATCTTCCGATAGCGATGTAAAACGGCTTCAAGGTGGGGGATGCCGCTGCCGCTGGCTTCGGGCGCATAGCGGCGCGTAAGAAAGACGGCCAGCAGCGAGCCGCTCATTGTAAACAACATCGGAAAAACCCAACCCCAGAGCGGGAATTGCTGCGACCAGACCAGCAAGTGATTACGCAAGCTGTCCACACCGGTTAAACCAGCCCGGAAAAGCAATGCAACCAGACCGGCGCATAACCCAACCAACGCGGCCCGCGGAAACAGCCAACGGCGCTGCTGTCGAAATTCAAAGTAATCACGAATTTCAGACTGGGCCTTCAATTGTTCGACTGTTGTTTGAGTTTCAATAAGTTCTGTCATAAAAAAAGTATACTACTCTTCTCTTCTCGCCTAAAATAGAGGTTGGATCGGGTTTTCGCGAAGAAAAATCCCACCGGGTTTTTCGGTGGGATTGTCGTCTGGCTGGGTCAAATGATCAGAAGCCGCTTAAGGCGTCGGCGATGGCATCCAAAATATCTCCAGCCAGCACAGAAGCAGGCGCACCAACTTTTTCAGCAGCCAAAAGTCCGGCCTGGGCGTGCAGCCAGGCCCCGGCCACTGCCGACTCATAAGCCGCGAGGCCCTGAGCGCGCAAACCAACCATCAGCCCGGCCAGTACGTCTCCGCTGCCGGCCCGGGCCAGGGCCGGGTGGGCGACCGGGATAATTGTCGCGCGGCCATCGGGGGCAGCAACGACGGTAAAAGCGCCCTTCAAGACCACGACATGGCCCCATGCGCCGGCAAACTTAATCGCAGTATTCAGGCGGTCTTTCTGAATCTCGTCTTTTTCCAGCCCGGTCAGAATCGCCATCTCGCCCGGGTGCGGAGTTAGGACTGACTCAGCCGGCAAGAGTTCGGGCCACTTCTCCAGTTTGGCAAGCAGGCGCAAGCCATCCGCATCCACCACCACGGGCGGCAGGCCGCCCCGTTCGGCTTCGTTTTGCTCATTTTCAGCATGGATGAAACCAATCCCCGTGGTGCGGCGGGCGATTTTCTTTCCTTTTAATAGGTTTTCCATAAACCTGGCGGTGGCGTCTTCCGTCCCCAAGCCGGGCCCAATCAGCAGCGCAGTGGCGCGCTCGAAATTCTTGGTCAGCACGTCGACGGCGTTGGGCGCAATCGCGCCCATTTCATGCGGCAAAAGCGACCAGGTCGCTTCGGGCAGGCCGCCAGCCAGCATGGTCTGAACGGGAGCCGGGACCGCCATCTGAACCAGGCCCGCGCCAGCGCGATAGGCGGCTTTTCCGGCCAGCAAAGCTGCGCCCGGATAGTTAAGCGAACCCGCCACGATCAGCGCGGTCCCGAATGTGCCCTTGTGAGCATCGGAGGGACGATCGGGCAAAATCTCAGCGATCAGTTCGTCATCGGCCACCTGATAAGGCAGGGCCTGCCAACTTTTCTCGGCGTCCAGGCCGATCTCAACGACAATTAACTCACCGGCCAGGTCAAAAGCCGGGAGTTGCAGCAAGCCGCGTTTAATGGCGGCCATGCAAACGGTCAGGCTGGCCGGAATCACCTCCGCGGCTGCCTGGCCGGTATCGCAATCCACGCCTGAAGGACAATCCACCGCCACCACATAGGGCGGCCATTCCAACCCGGCAACCGCCCGGTTGACCGCATCCAGGACGCTGGCAACTTCAGGCTTGAGCGGCGGTTTGAAACCTGTCCCTAAAATCCCATCCACGACCACATCTGCCGTGCTGATAAAGGCCTCAAGTTTCTCAAAATCGGGGTCGTCGGCTGCCAGGAGAATCTCGCCGCCCGCTTTTTTGAGCTTTTCGACCAGGGGATCATCGCCCGGGTCGCGCCGGACAAGGTATGCGCGCACCCGCCATTCCTCAGCGGCAAGGTGAGTTAGCGCAACCAGGGCATCGCCGCCGTTGTTGGCGGGGCCAATCAGGGCCAGCACTTCGCGGCCATTGGCGCTATACGATAACACTTCAATTTCCTGGGCCAGCCCATGGCCGGCATTTTGCATCATTTTGGCATAGGTCAGGCCGTTGGCATCGGCTTGCTGTTCAATGGTGCGCATTTCAGATACGGTGACAAGTTTCATCGTAAACTCCTTTTAAATGACCCGCCCTGCCGTCAGGACGAGGGCTGCCGCAGGGGGGGAGGCTCTTCACGTTTGACACGGACAGGGCAGGAATTTCAAACAAATCCATCAGCAAAACTGGCTCTATTGTATAACAAAGGTCACGCTTTTTCCACCCACGCCAGCCCCAATTCTGATAGTTTCGTAAGGTTGGGCCTGCCGGTTACGGCGTCCCAGCCGCGAGCGGCATAGTAGGCCGCCATCATCTCATCAAACGGGATGACATAACCCGCCGCGCCGCCCTCTTGATAAGCGCGCAAGAGCGGCTTGGGCAGGCTGTCGTTGGCGCGGGTCAGGCCAAGTTTCAGGTTAATCAGCCGTTTCAGGTTCCAGGCGCGCTCGCCAGTTTGCAGGAAATCTGCAAGCGTCAGATCATAGCCGCAGGCCCTGTTAACCAGGTCGAGCATCGTCTCAGGCGGCACGTTGGCGAATATGCACAAGACCAGAGCATTGTTGACGGTTCGAAAATCCTGGTGTTTGGCGACATTCGCGGCTTTTTCAGCCCCGGCGTGGCGGTCGTAAAAATCCATGCCCAGGCTGGAGTCGACCTGTCCAATATCGGCCAGGAAGTAATCGGACTGGTTATGGCAGGCCCCGCGCGGCGAAGTGGCGTAAACAATCGCCATCCCCGAAGCCCCGCGCGGGTCGTGGTAGGCCACTTCCAGACCGTTAACCTGAATCGCTTCATCGGGCGCGCCGAAATGTTCGGCCATTTTTTTTGTGCCTAAAGCGAGAAATTGTCCAAGCCCCTCCCGCCTGACCGTTAAGTGGATCAGTTGCTCGGCGGCTTCAGCATTGCCCCACGCGAGACGCAGACCACCCGTATCCTGTTCGCCGATAAAGCCAAGTTCCCAAAGCCGGAAAGCCAGGCCGATCACGCCGCTGGTCGAAATGCTATCCATGCCGTAGCGGTCGCACAACTCTCCCAGGCGGGTGGCGCTGGCGGGGCTGGTTAGCCCCAGGTTGGGGCCGAACCCCACCAGGGTTTCGTATTCTGGCCCTTTGCGTTTTTGGCCGTCTTCGAGCCGCACCACCCGTCCGCAGGCGATGACGCAGGCATGGCAGGCCGATTTTCCGGCCAGGATCGTCTCGGCCACGCTTGCGCCAGAGATCTGATCGGCGTTTTCAAGCGTGCCTGCGCTGAAATATTTTTTGGGCTGCTCGCCCAGGTAGTCGAAATAATCGGCTGCGCCCGCCGAGCCGAGACTCGAAAGGACGCTGGTCATCGGGTCGGCTTTCAGGGCGCGGTTGGCGGCGGCCCGGCGGGGAGCGTAAGCCTCGCCATCCAGCACGGGGACTTTGCCCGTGCCTTTGACAGCAATCGCTTTCAGGTTCTTGCTGCCCATGACGGCCCCCAACCCCGTCCGCCCGGCGACGCGGCCATGGTCGCAGAGCAAAAGCGCAAAGGGAAGCAATTGCTCGCCCGCAACGCCAATCCCTAAAATGCGTGTGCCGCTGATTCCGGTTTCGTGTTTGATGGCTTCTTGAATTTCGTAGGTATCTTTGCCCCAGAGCGAACCGGCCGGGCGCATCTCGACCTGCGAATCTTGAATACTCAAATAGACCGGCGTTTCAGCCTGGCCGGTGATCCAGATGCCGTCCCAGCCGGCCATGCGCAGCTCAGGGCCGAAAAAGCCGCCACAGTTCGACTCGGCCCACAGGCCGGTAGCGGGACTCTTGCCGCAGACGACAAAGCGCCCAACCGTTGGGCCAGCCGTCCCGGAGAGCGGCCCATTAAGAATCAGCAAGGGCGAGGCCGCTGAAAGGGGATTCAGCTGACGGGTGAGAGAGTCCCAGAGCAGACGCGCCCCAAGCGAGGCCCCGCCCAAATAATCGCGCTCAAAATCCGGGGGAATGATCAACGTCTCAATTTTTCCAGAAGAAAGATCTATTTTCAGGATTGGCTGCATAAGTCTGATTATACCTTTCGATCTTGTCCGCTCAATCTTACGAATTTGAAATAGAAAAAAATTCCAAATCGGGCATAATAAGAGCGGAAAGAAAGCCGAGGTTGTATGCCTGAAGAAAAATTAGCCTTTTACAAGGCATTGCTCGACAATTTATACGATGGAGTCTATTTTGTAGACACGGATCGGCGCATTATCTATTGGAACAAGGGCGCAGAACGAATTACCGGTTACACGGCGGAGGAGGTGATGGGTAAGTTCTGCCGCGACAATCTTTTGAACCATTGCAATGCGAATGGTGAAGAGTTATGCCTGACCCAATGCCCGCTGACCGACAGTATCAAGCTGGGCAGAGGCAATGAAGTCGAGGTCTTCCTGCATCACGCGGACGGGCATCGCGTGCCGGTGCTGGTGCGGACTTCGCCGATGGTCGAAGACGGGGCAGTGGTTGGAGCGGTAGAGATTTTTAGCAATAGTTCGCGCCTGCTCCAGGCCCGCCAGCGCGCTCAAGAAATGGAAACGATTGCCTCGAAAGACCCGCTGACCGGGGCGGCCAACCGGCGCGCCGCTGAAATGCATTTAAAAACCATGCTGCTGGAATTTAATCGCCTTGAGCAGCCTTTCGGGGTGCTTTTTGCCGATATTGATTATTTTAAGAAAATTAATGACCGCTACGGCCACGCGACAGGCGACCGGGTGCTGCAAATGGTGGTCAAGAACTTGTCTAATAACCTGCGCCAGGACGACAGGATTTGCCGCTGGGGAGGCGAGGAGTTCCTGATCATGATCTGGAATGTTGATCAAGCCAAAATGGAGCAAATTGCGAGGAAATTACTGCTGCTGACGGAAAAAGCGTATCTAAATACTGAGCAGGGGCAAATTCCAGTGACTCTTTCGATTGGGGCAACCTTAAGCCGCAAGGGAGATACGCTCAAAAAAATCATCCGGCGCGCCGATGCTCTGATGTATGAGAGCAAGCAAAACGGGCGCAACCAGGTGACATTCGGTTAAGTTTTTGGGTTAAGGACGACTGGGGGTCCTCTTTTCCAAAAGACGTGGCGCTATGCTGTTGACTCTGAATCTCTTTTTATAGCCCATCCAGCATCCTCCAACAGCAAGCGCCGCGCCCGCTTCAGCGCAAAACAGCACGGTCTTTGGTGAGAGGTTATCAGGGCGATTGCATCTAATTTTTTCGTTGGAAATCTTCAATTTGTGCCGATATCGGCGCGGCTAAAGCCGCTACTCATGGCATGAAAGTCCTTCGGACTGGTGCTTGTAGCCCAAAAGGGGCTTCCATGTAATGAGCCAGGGCTTTTGCGAAGCACCCTGCGGGTAGTCCACCCTGCGGGTAGCCCGTTGGCGAATCTGCAAAATCATAGCAAATCTGGGTTTAGATGCAATCGCCCTGAGGAGGTTATCCTTAAATTTGGGCAATCGGTAATAGATAGTATAATCAGTCATTGCAGCTCCAATTAGCAACCATCAAACTGAAGCAAAGGTATAGAAAATGACCCCAATCACCCGTGATGCCGTTTTAGCGGCACTCAGCAAAGTGCAAGAACCCGAACTCCACCAGGATTTAGTGACCCTCGGCATGATCCGCGATATTAAAATTGAAGGCGACAGCGTTGATTTTACCGTCATGCTGACCACCCCGGCCTGTCCCCTCAAAAGCAGAATCGAAAAAGAATCGCGCGAAGCTGTCGAAGCCCTTGGCGCAAAGACCGTGCGCGTCAAACTGGATTCAGACGTCCCGCACGATGGCCGGATGCGCGGCATCGTCACCACCCCAATTCGCAACGCAATCGCGGTGGCATCCGGCAAAGGCGGCGTCGGCAAATCGACCGTCTCGGTCAACCTGGCGGTTGCGCTCGCCAAAAGCGGCGCGCGGGTTGGCCTGATGGACGCCGACATCTACGGCCCCAACATCCCGACCATGATGGGCGCGCCCCGTATGCCAGCCCCGCGCGAAAACAAACTCATCCCCGCCGAAAATTACGGCGTCAAGATGATGTCGATGGGCTACCTGACCAAACCGGGCCAGCCGCTCATCTGGCGCGGCCCGATGCTCAACAGCGCCATCCGCCAATTCCTCTCGGATGTCGAATGGGGCGAACTGGATTATCTGATCATCGACCTGCCACCTGGAACCGGCGACGCGCCGCTTTCCCTGGCCCAGGCCCTGCCTCTGACGGGTGTCGTGATCGTCACCATGCCGCAGGCCGTTTCAATTGAAGACGCCAGCCGCGGCCTGGAGATGATGAAACAGCTCGAAGTACCGATCCTGGGCGTTGTCGAAAACATGAGCTACCTGAGCCTGCCCGACGGCTCTAAAATGGACATGTTCGGCCAAGGCGGCGGCGAAGCCATGGCGAAGCATTACGCTGTGCCCTTCCTGGGCGGCATCCCGATGAACCCGAACGTGCGCATCGGCGGCGACTCGGGCAAGCCGATTGTGATTAGCGACCCTGAAAGCGACGCCGCCCAAGCCCTGACCGCCGTCGCCGAAGCGGTGGCTGCCGCAGTCAGCGTTGCCGCCCTGAGCGGTGATAGCAGCATCCCGATTAATATTGTATAAAAACAGAATGCAGAATCAGGAAGACAGCGGGGTTTAGCTCCCTGATTCCGGATTCTGCGTTCCATTCTGAATTGCGAATCATGCAACCAAACATTTACGGTATCCGTTTTAGCAAAATTGGAAAAATCTATCACTTTGACGCGTCGCACCTGCCCGATCTAAAGACGGGCGAGCACGTCATCGTCGAAACCACACGCGGACGGCAGATCGGCGAAGTCATCCAGCAGATTGCCGAACCCGCCCCCCCGCCTGACGGCAGTTGGAAGCCGATCGAGCGCCGCGCCAGCGCCGCCGACCTGCTCCTGCGCCAAACCTGGCTCCAAAAACAAACCGCCGCGATGATCGAATGCCGCGCGCGCTCTGCCGAGTTACGCCTGGCTGTCAAAATCGTCGCCGCCGAATACTCCTTCGACGGAACCCGCCTGACCTTCATGTTCGCGACAGAGAACGACGAAAAAGACGAAAAAGTCGACCTGAAATCGCTGCGCAAGGATATGCAAAAAATGTTCAGCGAAACCCAGGTCGACATGCGTCAGATCGGCCCGCGCGACGTGGCGAAAATGCTGGGCGGAATGGGCGCCTGCGGCCTCGAAACGCGCTGCTGTTCCCAATTTCTGACCGAGTTCAGCCCGATCTCGATCAAAATGGCAAAAGAACAGGGCATCTCTCTGACCCCCTCTGAAATTACCGGCATGTGCGGACGCCTGCGCTGCTGCCTGATCTACGAATACGGGCAATATGTCGCGGCCCGCAAAGAACTGCCCAAGCGCAACAAACGCGTCATCAGCCCCGAAGGCGAGGGCAAGGTGATCGACATCTATCCGATGCGGAATGCCGTCCTGGTTGAACTGCCATCTAAGAATCCGCAAGAGCGCCCGCTCTGGAAGGAATTCCAGCGCGACCTGCTCGAACCCTGGGACGAACTCGAAGCCCTGCGCCGCAAATCGGCGGCGCCCTGCGACCGCCACGAAGGCGGCGGCTGTGACTGCGGCAAAGCAAACTCCGCCTCCACCGACGAATCGGCGGCTATCGCAGAAACAGCGCCAACCGCAGACCCGCAAACTGAAAAGCCATTCACCCCACCGCAGTCCGAGCCTCAACCGCAAAAACAAGCGGGCAAACAGCCCAATAACCGGTCAAGCGGCAAACCGGGCAACCGCCCAGGCCCAAAACCAGAGAATCGCCGAAATGGTCAGCCCAACAACCGCCCGCCAGCCGGCCCGGAATCCCCCAAAACCGGCCAGCCTGAAAGCCAGCCCGGCGGCAAGCCCGAAAACCGATCCAACCGACGCAAACCCTTCCGCCGAAAACCGAACAAAGGCCCCGAAAAAGGACAGGATGGACGCTCCTGACCTGGCCTGGCCTGAAAAACAAAAAATCCTGGTCATCCTGGCTCATCCAGATGACCCGGAATTTTTTTGCGGCGCGACTCTCGCCCGTTGGGCGCGGGCCGGACACCAAATTAGCTATTGTCTGCTCACCTGCGGGGACAAAGGCACCAACGACCCGCAGCTTGACCCGCAAAAACTATGCGAGTTGCGCCACGCTGAACAGCAAGCCGCTGGCGCGCACTTTGGCGTCACCCGCATCCACTGGCTCAACCTGCCGGATGGTTATCTGGTTCCCAGCCTGGCCCTGCGGCGCGAGATCGTCCGCCTCATCCGCCAGGAACAACCAGACGTGGTCGTCACCTGTGACCCGCAAAACCTGTTCCCGACCAGCAGCTATGGCCTGAACCACCCCGACCACCGCGCCGCCGGACAGGTCGTGTTGGACGCGCTTTTTCCGGCTGCGGGCAATCCCCAATTCTTCCCCGAGCTGCTCCAAGAGGAGGGCCTGCTGCCTCACACGCCGCGCGAAGCCTGGGTCTCCCTGACCAGCCAGCCCAACCTCAGCCTGGACGTGAGCGAACACTGGCCGGCCAAACTTGCCGCCATCAAAGAACACAAGAGCCAGATTCCAGACCTCGCCAAACTCGAAGAACGCCTGCGCGCCCGCCATACCGAAGACAGCACGCTCGAAAACCCGCGCTATGAAGAAAAGTTCAGGCGGTTGGTCTTCAGATAGGTGTCAGGTATCAGGTGCCAGGCCCTGCTTGCGCCGCGCGCCAGCACAGGTGAGCGAAGCGATAGCGAAGTCGAAGGGCGATTCTTCATAAAATCATCGTCAAAAGTGCTTCGACTACGGCCTTCGTTCTCCGCTCAGCACAAGGTTTCATTCTGCATTCATCATTCAACCTTCTGGATTTCATGGAAACTCCCTTCTTCTCCAGCCCTCCCAAGCGCGTTGTTTCACTCGTCCCATCTTTAACTGAGAGCCTGTTCGATCTGGGGTTTGGAGAGGCCATTGTCGGGGCGACCGATTACTGCGTCCACCCGGCAGAGAAAGTCTCAGCCCTAAAAAAAGTCGGCGGGACCAAGAACGCGCGCATCGCCGACATTCTGACCTTGCAGCCTGAGTTGGTCATCGCCAGCCAGGAAGAGAACACGCCAGAGATCGTCCGGGCGCTCGAGCAGGCCGGCATCCCGATCTGGCTGACCTTTCCTAAAACTGTCGCCGAAACCCTGGCCGATTTGCGCCGCCTGGCCGATATTTTCCAGAGCCGCTACGCCTACATCAGCGTCGACCTGCTCGAAAAAACGGTCGAGTTGGTCAGCGCGGTGGCAGTGGATGGCGAACATCCGCACGTTTTTTGCCCGATCTGGCGCGATGAGCAGGCCGGCCAACCCTGGTATATGACCTGCAACGCCGAAACCTACCTGAGCGACCTGCTGGCGGTTTTCGGCGGCGAGAATGTCTTTGCCACCCGCCAACGCCGCTACCCGCTCGAAGCGGATCTAAAAAACGAAGCCAGCCAACCCGCCGCAGGCCGTGATACGCGCTATCCGCGCGTCAGTCTCGCGGAAATCCGGGCAGCCCAACCGGAACTGATCCTGCTGCCGAATGAGCCTTTTGCTTTTGGCAAAAACCACCTGGAAGAATTGAAAAAGCTGCTTGCCGAAACCCCGGCCATCCAAAATGAGCGTATCCATTTGCTGGATGGCTCCCTGCTAACCTGGCCCGGAACACGCCTCGCCAAAGCGCTGGAGCAGCTGCCAGCCTATTTTTAGAGTCTTTCCCGCCATCCCGCCCCGCGACGACGCTCAAGAACGTGCCGCTCACCTGTGCTGGCGGCACTGGCGCAGACAGGGCCTGCGTCTCAAAATGATACGCTGAATGTCGATATTCACCCAAACCGATAGGAGCAACTTCATGACCGATTTTTACGCCCAGGCCCAAGCGCTGTTCCCGTATAGCCAGGCCATGCGCCGTGATTTTCACATGCACCCCGAACTTGGCTTTCAGGAAGTGCGCACCTCGGGCATTATTGCCAAAGAACTGCGCGAACTTGGGATGGAGGTCTCGACCGGCATCGCCAAAACTGGCGTGATCGGCCTGATCGAAGGCGCACAACCCGGCCCGGTCGTCATGCTGCGTTTCGACATCGACGCCTTGCCAATCCACGAGGAAACCGGCGCAGCGTACGCCTCCCAAACCCCCGGCCTGATGCACGCCTGCGGCCATGACGGCCACGCCGCGATCGGTCTGACGGTTGCCAAACTGCTGCACGCCCAGCGCGAAAATTTCAGCGGAACCTTTAAGCTGGTCTTTCAACCCGCCGAAGAGGGCCTGGGCGGCGCAGAAACCATGGTTAAGGAAGGCGCAATGGAAAGCCCGCAGCCCGTCCGCACGCTGGGGCTGCACATTTGGAACAGCAGCCCGCTCGGTTGGCTCGGAATTGCCGCCGGGCCGGTCATGGCCGGCGCTTCGACCTTCAAAATCGTCATCCGCGGAAAAGGCGGACACGGCGCTATTCCGCATTTGAGCATCGACCCGATCCTGGCTTCGGCTCAGATCATCAGCGCCCTGCAAAGCATCGTCTCGCGCAATGTCAACGCCCAAAAAGCGGCGGTCGTAACGGTAGCCAGCATCCATGCCGGCGAGGCCTTTAACGTCATCCCACCCCAGGTTGAAATGACCGGGACGCTTCGTTACTTCGAGCCAGAAATCGGCGAAACCGTCCAGCGCCGGATGGAAGAAATTTTGGAGGGTGTCGCGGCTGCCCTGGAATGTCAGGCAGAAATTGAGATTAGCGATCTGACTCCGCCGGTGATCAACGACGCGGCCACCACGGCCTGCGTCTTGCGGGCTGCCAAAACTGTTTTTCCGGCTGAGACGCCCGATACGGCTGCCTACGTTACGATGGGTTCCGAAGATTTCTCCTTTTTTCAGCAAAAAGCGCCGGGCACCTATTTCTTCGTCGGCTCCAACAATGACGCGCGCGGGCTGAACCATGGCCATCACCACCCCAAGTTTGACTTTGACGAAGAGACGCTTGTGCGCAGCGCAGCCCTGATGACCGCCGCCGCGCTCGAAGTCATTCAGAATAATTAAGAAAAAGGTTATAAAAAATCACCCGAAAAGGGTGATTTTTTATCTTGACCTGCCCCCGCGAAAATGATATATTAATAGTAATAATCTGATTAATCGAATTTTATCAGGTCAACTTATGCTCAACGATCGTAATTCACAGGCCGGTATTTCAGAGTTTATGCGTTATCTTGCGGCGCACCCTGAGGCAGAAAACAGCCTGCCGTCCTTAACGGAACTCAGCCTCGAGCTGGGAATCTCTGTCGCCACTTTAAGGGAGCAGCTCGAAGTGGCGCGCGCCCTCGGTTTGGTAGACGTGCGTCCCCGGACCGGCATCCGGCGTTTGCCCTATACCTTTCTACCCACCATCCGCAAAAGTCTCGGCTACGCTATGAATCTGGATACGTCCTATTTCATGGCGTTTTCTGATTTGCGCCGTCACCTTGAGGCGGCGTACTGGCACGAAGCCGTCCAAAAGTTGAGCGAGGAAGACCAGCAATTCCTGCAAGGCCTGGTGGAGCGCGCGATAGCCAAATTGCATGGCACGCCGATTCAAATTCCGCACGAGGAACACAAGCAGCTGCACCTGACCATTTTTCGGCATATCGATAATTTATTTGTCAGCAGCATTCTGGAAGCCTACTGGGAAGCCTATGAGGCCATTGGTTTAAACGTCTATAACGATATTAATTACCTGCAAGAAGTTTGGCAATATCACCATCAAATGGTGGAGGCCATTGTCAATAAAAAATATGATGAAGGCTACACTGCGTTGGTCAAACATACTGACTTGATCTACCACCTCTACAAGCGCCCCGCAAAATAAGCCTGTAGAGATGTCTCACAACCATAACATTTCTCAGCCGAGGAGTATATGACCCAAAATATGATCTTAAATGATTTCTCGATCACCGTCGGCACGCCAAACGGTTCGGGCAGTTCGACCGCCAACACGACCCTGCTGCGCGCGCTGTTCAAAATGGGCATTCCCGTTTCTGGCAAAAACCTGTTTCCGTCCAATATTCAAGGGCTGCCCACCTGGTTCACCATCCGCGTTAGTGGCGAGGGGTTTACCTCGCGGCGCGAGGAACAGGAAATCATGGTGGCGATGAACCCGGCCTCTTTCCTGCAAGACCTGGCCCAGGTCTCACCTGGCGGAGCGTTTTTCTACGCGGATGATATCAAACTGCCCATTAACCGCGACGACATCAGCATCTACCCGATGCCGGTCAAGCAATTGGTGCGCTCCGACCCGGACATCCCATCCAACCTGCGCGATTTGGTGGCGAACATGGTCTATGTCGGCATTCTGGCCGAGATGCTTGGGATCGACCAGGAAAAAATTGAAATGGCGCTCCAGTTCCATTTCAAAAACAAGCCCAAACCGGTTTCGCTCAATATGAGCATGGTGCGGGCCGGGGCCGCCTGGGCCGCCGCCAACCTGACCAAGAGCGACCCGTATCGGGTTGAAGCCCTCAACAAAACTGACGGTCTGATTATGACCGAGGGAAACGTCGCCGCCGCGCTCGGTTCGATCTATGGCGGCGTCCAATTTGTCGGTTGGTATCCGATCACCCCGGCTTCCAGCCTGGCCGAATCCCTGAACGAATATCTGCCGCAGCTGCGCCAAAGCCCAGACGGTAAAAACACTTTCGCTGTCGTCCAGGCTGAAGATGAATTGGCCGCCATCGGAATGTGCGTCGGCGCGGGTTGGAGCGGCCTGCGGGCGATGACCGCCACCTCCGGGCCGGGCATGAGCCTGATGACCGAGTATGCCGGGCTGGCCTATTTTGCCGAGGTGCCGCTCGTAATCTGGGATGTCCAACGAATGGGGCCCAGCACCGGCCTGCCGACCCGCACCTCGCAAGGCGACCTGGCCTTTGTTGCCAACATGGGCCATGGGGATATCGATTCGCTGATTCTGCTGCCGGGTTCGATTCAAGAATGCTTCGAGTTTGGCTGGCGCTCCTTCGACATTGCCGAGCGCATCCAGACTCCGGTTTATGTATTGATCGATCTCGACTTTGGCATGAACCAGTGGATGAGCGCGCCTTTTCTCTACCCTGATACGCCGATGGATCGCGGCAAAATCCTGTGGGAAGAAGGTATTGAGAAGAGCGGCAGCTCGTGGGGGCGCTACAAAGATGTCGATGGCGACGGAATCCCGTTTCGGACCGTGCCCGGCAACACCCACCCGCTGAGCGCCTATTTCACGCGCGGAACCGGCCACACGCCCGAAGCGCGCTATTCGGAAGCGCCAGATGTTTGGACGGCCAATATGGCCCGCCTGCAACAAAAATACGAAAGCGCCAAAGAATACCTGCCCAAACCGATTGTCCAGACCGCCTCCGGCGCGAATTTTGGGATCCTCGCCTACGGTTCGACCGACCCGGCCGTGGAGGAAGCGCGCTTCAAACTTGAACGCGACCATAACCTGCCCAGCGATTACCTGCGCCTGCGCGCGATTCCCTTCGCCAACGAAGTCGGCGAATTTATCGCTGCGCACGAGCGCATCTATGTGGTCGAATTGAACCGCGATGGGCAGCTTAAACAATTACTGACCATCAAATACCCTGAATACGCCACGCGCCTGGTTTCAATTGCCTTCAATGACGGCCTGCCCCCCACCGCGCGCTGGATTCGGACTGCAATCCTCGAAAAGGAGGAAAATTAATATGAGCCAACCACTTCCAATGGCCGGCGCATCTGCGCAAGAAAACACCGTCGGCTTGAGCAAAAACGATTATCGCGGCAACCCAACCACACTCTGCCAGGGCTGCGGGCATAACTCAATTTCCAACCAAATTATCGCGGCCTGCTTCGAAGCCAACGTCAGACCCGAAAAAATCATTAAGTTTTCAGGGATCGGCTGCTCCAGCAAAAGCCCAACCTACTTCCTGAACCGTTCGTTTGGCTTCAACAGCCTGCACGGACGGATGCCCTCCCTGGCAACCGGAGCCTTATTCGGCGACCATCATCTCAAAGGCCTGGGCGTCTCTGGGGATGGCGACAGCGCCAGCATCGGGATGGGCCAGTTCAAACACGCCATGCGCCGCAACGTCAATATGGTCTACATTGTCGAAAACAACGGCGTCTACGGGTTGACCAAAGGCCAGTTCTCGGCCACCGCCGATAAAGGGCTGCAACTCAAAAAACAGGGCATCAATATGTACCTGCCGGTCGATATCTGCATGGAAGCCCTGGCCTCGCGCGCAACTTTCGTGGCGCGCCTGTTTGCGGGGAACGCCAAACAGGTTAAAGAAGTCCTGAAAGCGGCCCTCTCGCACAACGGGATTGCCGTGCTGGACATCATCAGCCCGTGCGTGACCTTCAACAACCAGGAAAGCAGCTACTATTCTTACAGCTTCGGCAAGGAAAAAGAAGACCCGCTCCACGATATTTCCTTCCACCAGGCCTCCGAAGGGCCGCAAAGCACCGTCTCGTATGTCCCAAACAAGCCTGAAATAACGCTTGAAGCCGATATGATCGACGGCGAAATCCGTGAGGTGGCCCTGCATGACGGCTCCACCATCATCTTGAAAGCGCTCGACAAAGACTACGACCCGACCAACCGCCTCGAGGCCCTGCGGACGCTGGATGAGGCCGCCGCCAACAACTGGCTGGTCACGGGCTTGCTCTACATCTCGCCCGAATCCCCCTCCTTGACCGACCTCTACAACCTGGTTGAGACGCCGCTCAACCGCCTGACCGAAAAAGAGCTGCGGCCCGCCCCCGAAACGATCAAAACGATCAATGATTTGATGTTTTAAGTTTGTTCCAAAATATTAACACGGAACGAGTGGAGAATGCTTTGCCTCCACTCGTTCCGTGTTTCTCATTCCTGATATACTCCAGCCCATGCTCGAAATCAACTCCACGCTCTCGATTCCCGATGAAGAAATCAAAATTGAGTTCATTCGCGCCAGCGGGCCAGGCGGGCAGAACGTCAACAAGGTCGCCACGGCGGCCCAACTGCGCTTCGACGCGGCCCACTCCCCCTCGCTATCGGCCGAGGTAAAAGAACGCCTGCTGCAACTGGCGGGCGCGCGCGCTACCAACGAGGGTCTGATTATCATCGAGGCAAAAAAATACCGCACCCAGGAACAAAACCGGGCAGATGCCGTCCTGCGGCTACAAGAAATCATTCAGCAAGCCCTCAAGCGTCCCAAAATCCGGCGGCCGACCCGGCCCGGTCGGGCTGCCAGCGCCGCGCGCGTCTCGGCAAAAAAGCAGCGCGGAGCCCTCAAGAAAATCCGGCAGTACAACCCGCAAGAATGGGAATAGAACTATTTTTTATTCGTCCAAGGGAGAACGGACGGCCAGTCCGCCGCGTTGCAGGACGTGGGTGCAAATCATGGTGGCCGAGCAGTTCCTGAACGGTGCGGATGTCGTATTGATTCCGCGCCATACGTTTGGCCCGGTTTCTGACTGGCGCAGGCATCTCTTGTCCTTCCTGGGATTATTCGAGCGATGGAAGTTTGCGACTCTCTGACTTTTCGCCTGGAAAGCCTGGCCTGCTCTGGCGGGAGCGGCGAATTACGCCTGGCCGCCGAAACTGGGCTATTCTGCCTGCTTTCCGAGGCCTTTTGGATGCTTATTCCATGAAAAGCACACGCCACTTTTGCCTGACGTCAATAGAATTTGTGAGTTTCAAGGCTATAAACAAAACGTAATCCCCAGACAGACTCTGGGTTCGTCCAACATTGCGTGGAGCGGACTCTGCACAGAACGAAATTGCCCGGCTAAGAGTTTGGTTCTGACGGTTACTTTTTTCCGTTTCGTTTACAGCTGCTCACGCTTAACGTTAGCCACCTTTCTTGCAAAAGCAAAGTTCCAAAAACAAAGCGCTATTGGTGTAAAATAAATTCAGGTATCCTCATTTAGCAACTAATGGAGTACAAGCCATGACACTTGACGAGAAAATTCACCAATACACACAGAAACTTCCGTATTCACTTCAGGAAGAATTGTTTGATTTTGTTCAGTATTTACTTATGAAGGCTGAACAACAAGAAAAACAGGATTGGGCTTCGTTGTCTCTATCTTCGGCAATGCGTGATATGGAAGATGAGCCAGATTTGTACAGCCTTTCTGATTTACGGATAATCTTCGCATGACACAAGACTTAAAGCAAACAGGGCAAATTGTGGCGTTTCGGTTTCCACAGACCGACCTTGAAAAAGGAAAGTTGCGTCCTGCGCTTTTACTGGCGAAATTGCCGAAAGAACACGACGATTGGTTAACTTGCATGATTTCATCACAAACTCGCCATTATGTTGCTGGATTTGACGAAATCGTACAAGAAAGCGATGATGATTTTGAACAAAGCGGGCTGAAAGTTACAAGCATAATTCGTGTCGGGCGTTTAGCGGTTGTATCAGGAGAATTTTTACTCGGCGCAATGGGTCAAATTTCTGATGAACGCTTGGAACGAGTCAAGAAACATTTGTCAGATTGGCTTTCTAAAAAATAAAACGAGCAAGTCTGTTGAAAGCCCAAAGGTCTTTTAACAAAAACGGTGCCCATTATGGTCGGCGGGGCAGTTACCCAGCCCGCCGCCACCCCCGCCTGCCCTGACGGTTTTTGTCAGCGAACCGGACGTGAAAGTTTCCCTTCCTCCGGCTCTTCGGTAAAACAGGCTCTTGTCATGAGCGTTTCGTCCGATAAACTTCATCGGGGCAGTCCCCAAAGGGGATGCCATGACCATGGAGCAAGGCCAGGTTAGCAGGCGTGTTGCCGTTGTGGTTGCCGTCCCGGTGGTGTGTTTCAAGGTGGTCTACTGACATGAAGTGCAGTCCGCAGAGCATACAGCGC
>JAVEWN010000068.1:0-18953 GCA_034004515.1 Anaerolineales bacterium
CCTGAACAATTGGAATTGCTCTCCCCCGCCAAAAAACCGGTTAAGAAGCGCAGCGCCGCAAAAACTACCGCCGCCGCCAAACCGGCTGCAAAGGCCGCCCAGAAACCCGTCGCAAAGAAGCCGGCAGCGAAGACACCGGCTAAAAAATAGTCGGCACGCCTTTTATGCAACAAGACTCTTCTGCAAAAAGTCGATTTTAACCGGCTGAAACTGGGCGCGGCGTCACCCCTCAATGGAGGTACTGAACAAAAGCAGACATTTCTTGTGGATGTTCAAAATGAACGTGCTTTTGATATCTCAGATATATGGTACGCCTATAGGACGGGTAATGTTTCCTTAAAATCTATTATCGGCGTTGAAAAATTTACTATTGGTGAGCGATTATCCAATACTATGGGATCGCCAATGGTAAAAGACTGGTCGGCGTTGAGCAAGAAATAACAAAAAAGCGCGCCATTGGCGCGCTTTTTCTATGGGAAAAGGAAGACCCCGCTTGTGCCGTGTGATGTGAAGTTCTGAACCTGCAGAAGCAGGTCGGGGTTCTACCGGGAAATTTTGCCTTGGCTCAAGCCTATCGCATCCTCGCCCAGAGATGAAACCCCTGTTGGGGGGTGTTGGCCCAGAACCGATAATACATCATCACGAACACAGCAGGGCTTACCTTTCTTATACCATAAAAATATTTCTTGTGGGAAGTTTTCGATTGCGCTCTAATCTTGGAATGGCAGACAGCCCTCTACCCTGGGCAGCAAATTAAGAACCTTGTTCTGAATTCTTAACCGCTTGCGGAGCTGTTCGTTTAAGGCTGGCAGGCGGCTCGCCGCGCCACATTTCGATCCGGCGAAAAGCCTCCACATATCCCATTTTGTAAAAGGCCGCCAGGTGTGGATCCTTGACCTGCATATTTTCAAGCTGTGTATCCAGGCGCGGATATTGGTGGTGTAAGTGGTTCAGAAAAGCCAGGGCCAGGCGGACGGGGTCGCCCGCTTCGGTCTTGTAGGCGAAACGGGTCAGGAGGCACTCTTGCCGCTGAAATAAAAGCCAGCCTGTGCTCCCATCTGCCAGCCTCAGATGCAACCCTGAAATATCTTGAACGTTAAAAAGCGATTCAGTTTGGTTGGTCCAGGGCTGGATGCCGCGATCGCGCCCGAGCAGGTCGAGGGCTTCGGCGCGTTCCAACCAACGAACCTCGGCTGAGACTGGTTCCAGCCGCGAAAGAAGGAACGGGCGCCGTAGAACCAGCAATTCACCGGTTTCATAAAATCCCATTTTTAAGAAAAGTTGATGGGCGGGCGTATTGTTTTTGATGACTTCGAGCATGGAGAAGTTGAGGCCCGCGTTTTTGGCCTGCTCCAGTAGCCCGGTCATCAGCGCTTTGCCAGCGCCGAGTCGGCGCGTATCGGGGATTACGCCCAGGCGCGTGATCCAGGCCCGGTCTTGGCGGACGCCCAGCATGGCTACGCCTAAGGCTTCCCCCTCGAGCACGGCCACGAGTGAATGCGATAAAGATACATCGTAAGCGCGGATATAATCTTCCAGGCGGGGGACGTTCATCGGCATCGGAATCAAATAGTCCGTGCGGGTGCGATTGTAGATTGCGACCAGCGTTTCAAGGCTAAATTGGTCGGCTGGAATCAACGAAAGGGTGTTATTGGTCATGGGCTTTTAGTTTAAAAATGAGTTGGTTTTGGCTAAAAATCTATTGACG
Source organism: Anaerolineales bacterium (assembly GCA_034004515.1). Classification (GTDB taxonomy): domain Bacteria; phylum Chloroflexota; class Anaerolineae; order Anaerolineales; family Villigracilaceae; genus UBA8950. The sequence continues at coordinate 1,709 of JAVEWN010000068.1, forward strand.
CTCATCCGCGCTTCGGGGATATTCCCCGGGCAGCCGCGACTGCTTCTAAAAGTATACAACAAAGCGCCGACCTGTTGCCCTTACAAAAAGCTGGCTTTCTGAGACCTGCCCGCGAGGCCTGATTCGGTGGACGGGCAGATGTCCAGACAGTGCGATGAATGCCAGCAGCATAAAAAGATGGCGCGCGAGCTGCGCAAGCCCCAACCCGGTCAGCAATTCGGTGAAGGTGTTTTTCGGCAAATCGCTCCTTTTTGAGCCGGCCTCATCCTTTTTGCTTCAAGCAGGCAATTTTCGGGTGATGAAGTTTAACCTTAACAAAACATCAACATAAGTGTATGATTTCACACAGACCTTATGCCATCTTTTTGAGAAAAGGAGTTTTTTATGGGAATCAACTTTGCAATGTGGAAAAAAGCAGCCTGGGAACTGATCCAAATGGACGACAAAAGTGAGTGGGATGCGCTGGATGTCGTTTCCAAGTGGTTGATCGCAACCCGTTCGGCAGTCACCACCGTCACGCTTTATTCGGCTGTTATCGCCGGGGTTTTGGCCTGGCGCGATGGGTTTTTCTCGTTTTGGCCGTGGCTGATTGTTACCCTCGGGCTTTTTGTTGCGCACGGCACCAATAACCTGCTGAATGACTACACCGATTACACGCGCGGCGTCGACAAGGACAATTATTTTCGCACGCAGTATGGCGTCCATCCGCTCGTCCAGGGTTTTTGGAGCAGGCAGCAGCAAATTCAATGGTTCCTGGTGAGCGGCGTTATTGCTTTCCTTTCCGGTATTTTTGCGCTGTGGTACACGCAGGCCAACCCGTATATCATCGCTTTGTTCGCCCTCGGATCGCTGGTTTTGCTCTTTTACACCTGGCCGATGAAATACTGGGCGATTGGCGAACTGTCGATTTTCCTGATCTGGGGCCCAATTATGATCGCCGGAGTTTACCTGGTGCTGGCCCTGGGCGCGAGCGGTTCTATTCCTGCCAGCCTGTGGATGGTTGCGCTGGCGGGCGTCCCTTTTGGCTTGAGCGTTGCCAGCATCAACGTTGCCAAACATACCGACAAACTCGACGACGATAAGAAAAAAGGAGTCGGCACTTACCCCGTCCGCGTCGGGCAGACTTTTGCCCGTTATACCGCCATCGCCACCATCCTGATCGCTTATGGCGTTGTGATTTATCTGGTAGCGGTCGGTTATTTCTCAATCTTTATGCTGCTCGTGCTTTTCGCCCTTAAACGCGCTTTTTTTGCGATTGCCGTGTTAACCAAACCCCGCCCGGAAGGCCCTCCGGCTGGCTTTGAAGTTTTCTGGCCGACCTGGTTCTCCGGCTTTGCTTTCTACCACAATCGCCTGTTCGGCGGTCTGTTTGTGCTTGGGATCGTTTTAGACCTGGTTTTTCGCCAGATCAGCCTGCCGCTGGGGATTAACTGGCTTGGCGCAATTGCCCTGGCCATTGGCCTGGCCGTGGCCGGCTTCAATTTCGTCAAAGAAAAAGCCAAATAGGCTCACAAATTTAAGTACTTGAGTTTAGAGTTCAATTTGAATCAAAGCTTTTTCGTACACGGATTGCACGGATTACGCGGAATCTCACGGATTTTTCTTAAGAAATCCGCGTAAATCCGTGCAATCCGCAAAATCCGTGTCCAGATTTGGTTTTTTTAATCGCCTTTTAAACCAGCTTTCCTGTTTTTCCAGACTCGTAAAAACGAACGCTAAAGTCAAGTAAGTAAAAAAGATGATCAGTTGGGGGTTCACTCATCATCTTTTTTTGTTTCATTGTCCAATTCAACATCCATCCAGGCCCGCGGGGTGGCGAGCGCGCCCATCCCCAGCGAGCCATCTGGCCGCCAGGCCGCGTATTGATTATCGATCCAGATGACGAGGCCGAGCGGCCCTTTTGGGCTGGTGGCCGTTTCGAAGACAGTTTCGCCATCGATGGCAAATTGGACTTGCTGCGCTTGCCAGCTTAGGCTGTATTCGTGCCATTCGGTCACGTCTACGCTCAGGCGTTTGGCATCTTCGCGGATGAGTTTCGCCGCGAGATGGGTGCGCAGCCAGCGCGAGAGCGGCCTCAGCAGCAGCAGCGGCAGCCCCAAAACCCCCGGCGCGAGCAGCCCTGAAGGGATTCTGGGCGAAGAAAAGGTCTGCGCCAGGAATCCACTGGCGGGCTGGCCGTTGGTGAAGGACAGGTGATTCTCTGGCGAAGCGTGGAAAAACCAGCAGGCGTTTGGTAAAACCGGCAGACGGCGGGCCATCCCTTGCAGGCCGAACGAGACGGTAAACGGGTCATTCCAAAAGCCGAATCCCCAGGTGCCGGGTAGGTTGGGCTGGCTGACACGGCAGCCCAGCTTGAGGGTCGCCCGCTCCCGCCAGATAAAACGGCGACGCGCCAGCAGCGCGTAGTCATCCACTTGGGCCAGGCGATAGGCGGAAGGGCCTCCCTCCTCAATCTCAAGCCGCCAGCCATTGGGGATGATTTCCACTTTTCCGGCGTGGGTTGTGCGCGCTTGTACCATACCCGGATTATAATGGAGAAAAGAAAAGGAGCAAAAAATGTCTGAACATACTACGCAAGAGCGCAACGGCCACCTGCGCACGGATGTCAAGCTCGCCAGTGGGGAAACCGTGGCCCTCTGCCGCTGTTTTGGCTCTAAAAAATTCCCGTTTTGTGATGGGACCCACCAAACTCTTGATTCGACCGCCGGGCCGGTGATTGTCTCTGCTCCGAAGGAAGACAAGCCAGCCGAATAAGCTGCCCGTTGAACCGGCCCGGCACTGTCAGATTTCAGAAACAGGTTCCGCGCCGCTGGATCAGAAAAACCTCGAACCGGTGCTTGGCCTGCTCCGCAGCGAAGCACCGCGGACGGTTTTGCCTGGCCCGCGCCAGAACTTAAAAGCCAAATTCGAGGCTGGTCTCAGGTATAATTGGCTTCCGAAGGAGCATTACTGACCCATGGAAATTACCTGGCACGGACATTCTTGTTTTCGTATGATCGAGCGCGGCCTGGCCGCGATTGTGACCGACCCTTTTGACAGCGAAGTGGTTGGCTTTGAACCGCTTAAACTGCGCGCCGATATTGTCACCGTGAGCCACAGAGCGCCCGGCCACGATTTTCTGAGCGCGGTCAAAGGGGCCAACCACGAGATTGAAAACCCCGGCGAGTATGAAATTGGCGGGGTCTTCATCACCGGCGTTCAGACCGATGCGAATGGCAAGAAGGCAATTGAAAAACCACGCAATACCCTCTACGTTTTTGATTTTGAAGGGATTACAATTGCCCACCTGGGCGATCTGCGCCAGGTGCCGACTCAGGCTGAAATCGAAGCGCTTGGAACGGTCAACGTCGTGCTGGTGCCGGTTGGCGGCGGAAACGGTCTGTCCGCAGCCAAGGCGGCGGAAGTCATCAGCCTGATCGAGCCGGATATCGTCATCCCAATGCACTACGGACACGAGAAGAGCAAAGTTGAGCTGGACCCGCTCTCGAAGTTCCTCAACGAAATGGGCCTGACCGCCCCTGATGTGCTTCCTTCGCTCAAGGTTACTCGTTCAAGCCTGCCCCAGGAAACGAAAGTGGTTGTACTCGAAGCGGTTGGCAGCTAGATTTATTGGAGATTCTAAAATGTCGGTAAAGCTACTCATGACCTGGGATATTGTGCCTGAGCGCGAGCAGGAATATTTTGAGTTTGTGATCGGCCAGTTCATTCCTGGCGTGCAGCGGATCGGGCTGGAACCGATCGAAGCCTGGGCCACGATCTATGGCGAATATCCACAAATTCAGATTGCCATGCTGGCTTCTGACCTGCCCAAGCTCCAGCGCACGCTTCATTCTGCCGAGTGGACCTCTCTGCGCGAAGATTTGTTCGGTTACGTTAAGAACTACACCTACAAATTGGTTGATGCCAAAGGCGGGTTTCAGTTTTAGCAGTGCCTGATTTTTCCAGCAGAATTCTTGCTTGGTACGATAAACATGCCCGCGTCCTTCCCTGGCGCGGGCATCCTGATGCTTATGCCGTCTGGGTTTCTGAGATCATGCTTCAGCAAACCCGGGTTGAGACCGTCATCCCCTATTTTGAGCGTTGGATGGGCCAGTTTCCCAGCCTCAGCGCCCTGGCCGCAGCTCCGGAACAAGCCGTGCTCTCCGCTTGGGAAGGCCTGGGCTATTACAGCCGCGCCCGCAACCTGCACAAGGCGGCCAAAATCGTCGTCAGCCAGCACGAGAGTCAATTACCGCGTGACCCGGCTCAATTGCGCAAACTTCCCGGCATCGGGCGTTACACTGCCGCCGCCATCGCTTCAATCGCTTTTGGGCAGGATATCGCCACCCTGGATGGCAATCTGAAGCGTGTCTTTGCGCGCATATTCGATGTCGCTCTGCCCGCTGACAGCCCCGCGGGCGAGGAAATTCTGTGGGATTTGGCCGAAAAGCATCTTTCCGCGGGCCGCGCCGGTGATTACAACCAGGCCCTGATGGATTTGGGCGCGACGATCTGCCTGCCCAAAAATCCGCTTTGCATGCTTTGCCCGCTTAATGAACTTTGCCAGGCCCGTTTGCTGGGTATCCAGGAACAGCGCCCGGTCATGAAAGCCAAACCGCTTGTGCCGCACAAGCGCAAAGGGGCGGCAGTCATTATTCAGGATGGGAAAACGCTTTTGAATCAGCGCCCCGCCCAGGGCCTGCTCGGCGGCTTGTGGGAATTCCCTTCCGCCGAGGTGGAGGCGGACTCACCTGAAGCGTTGGCCGCCGCGCTTGAAACGGAATACAAGCTGAAAGTGAGTCCGCTGACGCGCAGCGACGAAATCCGCCACGCCTACACCCATTTCAAGCTGACGGAAACCCCATGGCGCTGTCAGCTGCTCCACCTTCCTGAAGATTCCCCGCTTAAATGGGTGGCGATTGCCGAACTGCCCAACTACCCGATGGGCAAAGTTGACCGCGCGATTGCCAGGAAGATCAGCCTGTAAGCTACACAAACCGCAAGTACTTCTCGGTCGCGTTCTCGAAGTCGCCATATTCGCCGCGATAATATTCGGGCAGCAGTTTTGCCAATTGATACATCATCTCGTCCGCCATTTGCTGGCGGATTTCTTTTGTAACGCGCTGACCGTGATCGTCCAAAGTGAACATTGGCCCAACGCGCATGTTGAATTGGGTGCGCTTGAGCTTTTTCAGGTTGGCGCTGAAATCTTCTCCGCCCCAGTGGGCGACCGGCATAAGCGGCGCGCCGCTTTTGAGGGCCAGCATGGCCACGCCGCCATGAGCGCGGATTAACTGCCCGGTGCGGTTGCGGGTTCCTTCCGGTGAAATTCCCAAAATGTAGCCCTGTTTGAGCATCTCCAGGCTTTTGCGGAGGGCGTCCATATCTGCTTCGCCGCGCCGAATGGGGATGATCTCCCAGAGGGTAAAGACCCAGTTTAGAAACCAATTGTCCCAGGTCTCGATTTTGGCGAGGGCGGTGACTTTGGGGCGCGGCTGGAGTTGGGTATACAAGATCGGGGCTTCAACCATGCCGGTATGATTGGTAAAAGCCAGCAGCGGGCCTTCTTGGGGAACGCTCTCCCAATTCTCCTTGTGAATTCGGCAGATCACTTCCAGGCCGAATTTGCAGACATAAGTAACGATCCAGCGGGCAATATTCATGGGTTCATTATACCTTTGCGGTCACAACTTCGAGCGCGTCGGGGATCAGTTCCAGCCTGAGTTCTTTGCCTTTCAGGCACAGGGTTTCACCGTCGGCGTGGGCCGGGAAATCGCCTTGCGTGGCTAAAATGGTCACTTTTTGCGAGCGGCGCATCTTGATTTCAGGTTGGCCTGCCTGCTTGCCCTGAATAAATAACGGAATCAGGCTGAAAATCCGCATTTTACCGGCTTTTTCGGCAATGCACAGGTCGAACAAGCCATCGTGCGGGTCGCCATTGGGCGCCATGCGGAATCCGCCGCCCATGCGCTGGCCGTTCATGACCGAAACCATCAGCGAGTATTGTTCAATCGTTTCGTCATCCAGGCTAATTTTCAAGCGCGGCGGGCTGTAGTAGAAAAATATCGTTTGGATGGCCGCCACCAGGTAGGCGGGCAGCCCGCGCAGGTAGCGCAATTGGGCTGCCGCAAACCCGACGGCTGCATCGAAGCCAATCCCGATCCCGTTGCCGAAATAGCGTCCGTCTGGATAATCGCCGCCAGAAACTTTGCCAATATCCACCTTGCGGCGTTTGTCTTGGGCCAGGGCCGTCAGGCTTTCTTCGAGCGTGGTCGGGATGCCGACGCCTCCGGCAAAGTCATTACCTGTTCCAATCGAGATCACGCCCAGGGCCGTATGGTTGAATCCCGCGGCGCGCGCGTTCATCAGGCCATTCAGGGCCTCGTTGAACGTGCCGTCTCCGCCGGCGCAGACTACAACCTGATAATGCTCACGCGCGGCTTGCTCGGCCAATTGTGCGGCGTGCCAGGGGCGTTCGGTGCGGGCCAGGGTATAGTCCATGCTGTGGCTTTCAAAGAAAGCCTTGATGCGTGGGATGGATTTTTGCCCCAGCCCGCGCCCCGAAATGGGGTTGACGATAATAAAATAGCTCACATTTTTCTCCTACAAATTGGATGTAACCATACAACACTATACAAAAACCAGAGTGACGATCTGTCTTTTCGTCACTCTGGTTTTTGTATCAGTTAATTCTAAATTCTACTTTTTGCGCTTCACTTCCGTAATGTGTCGGTAGGGGGTTGGCTGGCCGCTGAAGGCCAGGCTGAGCATGTTGATCAGTTCGTCTTCTCCGTAAACGGCCTGATTGTCCAGCGCATTCTTAAGCCTTTCCAGCTTGGCGCAGAGCGCATACATCTCATCTCGAAAAGCCTGAAGTTTTTCGGCGTTTGCGGCCTGGCGTAAATCATTTCCAGCGTTATGGGCGTGGTCAAGAGCCTGTACTGCGTTTTGAATGTGTTCCACAATCAATTCACGGTCTGTCATGGCGCACCTCCCGGACGCTGAACGCACGTCCAACTTAAGCATAGCATTTTTCTAAAGCATATTCAAGCCTTGCTGGTAATCTTCAGGGGTATCCAGGTCTTTCAAGACCGTTTCATCGGTCTCGACGTAAAAAATTTCGTGTTCATGCGCCCGCAGGAAAGCCCGCCCGCTCTCAGCCCTCATCAAAGCGGGCCAGAGAGTGCGCTCAACCAGCCAGGGATGCCCGCGCCGCATTTCAAAACTGGGCAGGACCAGACGCGAATCGGGCCGCGCGGCCGCTGAAAGCACCCGCCGCGCGGATTCCGGACTCAGCTGAGGCTGGTCTCCCAGCGCGATCAGCGCGAACTGCGTTTCCGGGCCGGTTTCCGCCAACCCGGCCCGGATGCTGCTGATCATATCGCCGGATTCATGCTGCGGATTGAAGATGGCCCGCACTGGAAGCCCGTCTGATTTCAGGCGCATGACTTGCGCCTCAACCTGTTCCCGCGCGCCGCCGCTGACGACGATCAATTCATCTGCGCCAACGTTGTGCAGGGTGCGCACAACCTGCCCAAGCACGGTCGTGCCGCCCCACGGCAGCAGCATTTTAGGCTGTCCCATCCGGCGCGAAAGCCCGGCTGCCAGCACAATCGCCGTCACTTTGCTCATGATTTGCCTCGTTCTTCAGTTAGATTAATCCTGGACGCCCCAGGCCAATAACTTTCGATAATCGTCTTCGTTATCGACATCCAAAAGCAGACTTTCATCGTGCCAGGGGATATATTCGAGCGGGTAATGACGAAAAAGCGCCCGGCCGCCCACGTCCCCCGCCAGCTTGAGCAAATCTGGGAAGGTGGCCCGGTCAAACAAGACCGGATTCCCGCGCCGGTCGGTGATTAACGGCAGCGTAATCGGAAACAGACCTTGCGCATGTCGGCTGGTGAGGGCCGCAATCACGTGCCGGGTGACGTGCGGTTGATCGGCCAACAGGAAGACAGCGCCTCCCCAGCCTGGGGGCTGAGGCGGATGGGCCAACCCGGCCCGAATAGACGAGGCCTGGCCCTCCTGCCAGTCGCCATTCTGGACAATGACTACGTCCAGGCCTGCCACGGCCGCTTCGACCGCCTGCGCGTTGGCCCCGCACACGACCACGACCGGCGAAAGTCCGCTGGCAAGAGCGGTTTTTGCCACCTGGCGTACAAACGGTTGGCCGTGATAGTCCAGCAGTTGTTTGGGCTGTCCGTAGCGCGAAGCCTGCCCGGCGGCCAGGATGATGCCCGCCAGCGGTTCCAAAACGGCATGGATTTGCCGGTTTTGCAGGCTGGCAACCAGCACGCTCGCATAGTTTTTGAGCAGTTCGCCCGCCATGCCTCCGCCCAGCGATTGCAAGTCTGGGCTGTCGGCCTGGTTGAGGAGCGCCACCCGCCGGGCCGCTTTCGGGATATTTTTCAGCCCGCCCTCGGCCTGGTTCAGGACTTGGGCCAACGCGCCGGCTGAGACCTTTTCTCCGATTTTCAGCCCGCTCAGGGCTGCGAAGCGCTCGGCCCTGTGGACGTTTTCTTCGTCCAGCGCCTGGCCCAGCCCCGAAAGCCCGGCGACAACCACCACGCTTTCAACGAAATCTGGGATGGGCGGCTCGTGCTCCGCCGGGGTTTTGAGCGGTTTCTGGCGTGAGCCATCCGCTTCGATTAGCAGCGGCAGGTTGTGCAGCTCAGCGAACTGGCGCAGCTCGTCCAGCTGCGGCGGGGTCAGGCCGCCGTAACGGTTGCTTTCCGGGTGCAGGCCGCCGGTGACGAGCGTAATTCCTTGTGTTTCAATTTCTGGCGCGGGCTGCCCGGCCTGCCAGACCAGATGTGTATCTGCCTGGGAGGTTTGCCACGCGCCCAAATGGGTGCTGGCCGCGACCAGGGCCGGGGCCAGTTCTCGTGCCAGTTGAAACATGCCAGTCGTTTTCCCGCCCGCGCCGACAAAGGCGACTGAGGCAACAGGGTCTGAGAGGCGCAGCGCTTTTGCAAGGCTCAACATGGCGCTCTATCGCTCCTGCTTTTGGCTTGAGAGAATCGCTTCGAGCACCGCTCCGCCGATTGCGAGGGCCTTGTCTGAGGCCAGGAAGCAGTATTCGGGCTGGCTGCGCGCATCCAGGTCGCCGACTTTTAATCCCTTTTTGACGGTCAGCCCCGGGCGGATCAGCCCACGCAGAACGCCCGCGAAGGGAGCCAGAATGGGCTGTCCAGCCACCTCGGCAATGATTTGGCCTGGCTCGATCAGGTCTCCGATTTGGGCGCGGCCGACCAGCGTCCCGTTTGCCGGGGCGTGCAAGACGCGCTGCGGGTTGCCATCTGGCAGGCCGCTGTCAGAATTGGGGCTGCCCTGCCAGTAAACACGCCCAAGGGCGTGTCCGCGCTGGGTTTCGATCACGGCCTGGCAGTTCTCTCCGGCGCTGAAGCCTGGCCCAAGCCCAATCAGCAGCGGAACGGGAAAGGGCAGCGGCTCGGGCGGGTGTTTGAGCAGGCGCGCATCGATCAGGGCCGCCGGGTGCAGGTTGAATGTTGCAAAGATTTTTAGTTGCGGGTCAACGATCACGGGTATTTTGCCCGCTGCGAGTGTCTCTTCGATTTGTTGACGGGTTTCGACGCGTTCGGCGGTCTGCTCTTCGACTTGCCAGCGGCCTTCGTAGACGGCTTCGCAAAAAGAGACTGCCCGGCGGACGGCCAGGGGTTGTTCCAACTCGCTGATGAGGACCTGCAAACCGGCATGTTTCAGGCGCAGAGCGACCCCGCTTGCCAGGTCGCCGCCGCCGCGAATAAGGATAAGAGTCATGGTTTATTGTCCTTTGGTGTGTTTGATCCGTAGAATGGCAATTTTCGTCGGGTGATTGAAGGGGGCCGGGTCGGTCGGATGGCCTGCGGCCCCGGCTGCGGGTCGTGCGCCGATGAAATCTTCTGGAACCGGAATCAGCTTTTCGATGGCAACAAAGCCATCCAGGCAGAGCGAGTCCAGCAGTTCCATGAAATCAGCCCCGCTCACAAAGAGGGCGTTGTTGATGACCACCAGAAACCCGCCGCTCTTGACCAGCGGGCGGGCTTTGTTGATCAGGCGGGCCGGGTCATTTTCGAGATCAACCCGGCCTTTGGAGGTCAACGAGAAAAAGGGCGGGTCGAGCAGGACGCAGTCGAAAGTTTGGCCTTCGCGCTTGAGACGGCTGACCGCCGGGAAAAAATCGGCGCTGATGAAATCGCTTTTGAGGATGGGAAAGCCGTTTAAAGTGTAGGAGGCCTTGGCCTGATTGAGAAAACCGCGTTTGCGGTCGAGTTGGACGACACGCGCCGCGCCGCCGGCCCGGGCGGCGACGCCCAGGCTGCCGGTATAGGCAAAGCTGTTGAGCACGCTTTTTCCGGCCAGATGATCTTTGAGCCAGGCGCGCAGATTGCGCGTATCCAGATAGAAGCTGGCGTCGCGGTTCATGGTCAGGTCAATCGCGTACCAGACGCCGTTTTCACAGATTTTTCGGTCGGATGTTTCGCCGTGCAGCAGCAGTCCTTGTTTTTCCTGCTGGGTTGTGGCATGCCGGGTTTTCAGGACGATGGCCCGCAGCCAGGGCAGTTCGGCCAGGTAAAAAGCCTGCGCATCGCGGACAGCCCCGATGCCGCGCACGGGCACTTCGGCGTAGTTGTGGAAAACCAGGCTGCGGCCATACAGGTCGACGACCAGGTTTGGGTTGCCTTCGGTGAAGCCGTTAAAAAGGCGCAGGGCGCTCTGGTGTTTTTCGTCCAGAAGCGGCTCGCGGACGGCAAGCGCTTTTTGAAAGAGAGAAGGGGCGGGCGGCATACTGACTATTAAATCACAGTTTGACGATTAAATCTTGGATTACAATCAGCGTGTGAGAACTGTGATTTTGTTCCTGGTGATCTTCCTGCTGACGGCTTGCCAGCCGCCCGATGCGCCGCCGCAGCCTGCAACGAGGCCGCCCCGGCCGCAAGCCTGGCAGGTGCGGCTGCTTTCTCCCGCTGGCGAGCGGCTGTTTTTATCGTCGCGGCCCACGGTTGGCGAGGCCCTCCAGGAAATTGGGCTGGATTTAAGCGAAGGTGATTTCATCTGGCCGCCGCCCGGGACGCCCCTGACCGCCAATGTAACGGTTGAATATCGTCCGGCGCGGCCAATCCTTGTGCGGGTCGATCGGCAGGAACTGACCCGAACCGCCAACGGTGAGACGGTTGGGCAAGCCCTGGCCTCGGCTGGGATCGCGCTGGCCGGGCTGGATTTCAGCCTGCCGCCCGAGTCTGACCCGCTGCCAGGGGACGGCGTCATCCAGGTTGTGCGGGTGCGCGAGGGGCTTGCCCTGCTCCAAAAAACGATCCCTTTCCAAACCCAATATGTCGATGCGCCCGAAACGCCGCTCGGAATCGAGGAGATTCTCGCGCCGGGCAGACCGGGCGTGCGGATCACGCGCACCCGCATCCGCTATCAAGATGGGATCGAAACAGGCCGTTTCGAGGAGGGTGAGGCCGTTGTGCAGCCTGCGCAAGACCGTCTGAGCGGCCGCGGGACAAAAATTACGCTCCAGCCTGTGCCGGGCCAGGAGAACCTGCAATTTTGGCGCGCAATTTCCATGTACGCCACTTCCTATTCGCCCTGCCGTTCGGGCGTTCCGGGCCGCTGTTTTTCCGGGACGGCGCTCGGGCTGCCGGTTCGGCGCGGGGTGGTGGCGATGTCGCGCGCGTGGTTCAACCAGCTGAGCGGCGCGCAGGTCTACATTCCCGGCTATGGCCTGGCGGTCGTGGCCGATGTCGGCGGCGGTTTCCCGGATGGCCGCCCGTGGGTCGATCTGGGGTTTTCAGATGACGATTTTGAAACCTGGGGCGGCTGGGTCACGGTTTATTTTTTGGCTCCGGCCCCGGCCAGCATTCCTTATTTCCTGAAGTGATCATGTTGAATCGTTGGGGTAAAGCCGCGCTCTCCGTGATGCTCCTGGTTCTGGCCGCCGCCTGGTTTGGAATCGGCTTTGAACTGATGCAGCGCTGGGATGCGCCGCTCGGCGCGGGCCTCAGCCTGCCGACCCCGCCCCGGCCCTCCGCGCGGCCTCAATCAGAGAAACCCGCCCCGACCGTGTTTGGCGTTCAGGCTGTTCTGACCCCGCAGCGCACCATCCCCGCGCCTGGCCCGGCGCTGCAAAGCACGCCCGCGCCGCAGGGGGAGCTGGCCCGCCTGGCCCTTTTTCCCTCGCGCACCCCGCGCGCGGCGGACGCAATTCCGCGCTGCGGCGGGCCTGAGCAGATGATCTTCCTGCTGATTGGCTCGGATACGCGCGCCAATGGCTACATGTACGGCCTGGCCGATGTCATCCGCCTGGTGCGAATCGATTTTGTGACACCCAGCGTCAGCGTTTTGGAATTTTCACGCGATTTATGGGTCGAAATCCCCGATATTTCTGATCATTACGGCATCACCCACGAGAAGCTCAACCAATCCTACCTGTACGGCAACAGCGGATTTGGCTATTACGATGGGCCTGGGCTTGGGCCGGGCCTGCTGGCGCGCACCCTTGAACTGAACTTTGGCGCGCGCCCTGAGCGTTACGCCGCCATTAACATGCAGACCTTTGTACGCCTGATCGATGCTCTCGGCGGAATCGAAGTTAATTTGCCGTACGCGGTCGATGGCCGCCGCTCTGACCAGCAAACCCGCAACGACCTCTACTTTAAGGCTGGCCCGCACCTCCTGGCTGGCCGCGAAGCGCTGATGCTGGCGCGCCTGCGGATCGGCAGCAATGCCGATCGCGACACCCACCAAAGCCTGATCCTGTGCGCCTTGCGAGAGGCCTCCTTGCGGCCCTCCAATCTCTCGCGCCTGCCTGAAATCATCAACGCCTTTCAGGACGCAATCCAAACCGACCTTTCCCCGAAAGAGATCGGCGCCCTGGCCTGCCTTGCGCCCCAAATTCAGAGCCAAAATATTCGCTTTGTCTCCTTCCCCAGCGAAGCAATGAGCGCCTCACGCATTTACGACGGTATCTTCAAGAAACAGCTCTTCATTTACGAAGCCGATTTTAACCTGATGCGCCTCTACACGGCTGCCTTCCAAAATGGCGATTGGCCGCCGCCCGCGCCCCTCATTTTGAACAACGCAACGCCTGCCAGCCTCGGAGAGTCTTTCTCATGTCCCTAGAAAACCTGCCTCCCTTAAATATAACCTCCCTGCTGCGCGCGCACGGGTTGCATGCCAGCAAAGGCCTCGGTCAAAACTTCCTGCAAGACGATGCGCTCCTGGCGCAGATTGCCTCTGCCGCAGAAATTACCCCGCAGGATGACGTGCTGGAAATTGGGCCCGGCCTGGGCAGCCTGACGCGCCATCTGGCGCTTTCTGCCCGCTCGGTGACGGCAATCGAACTGGACGCAAGCCTGATTCCCGTTTTGGGCGAGGTGCTCAGACCCTTCGGCAACGTGCGCATCGTGCACGGTGACATTCTGAAAATTTCCCCCGCCAGCCTGATGCCCTCTGCTGATTATTTGGTGGTGGCCAACATTCCGTATTACATCACTTCGGCAGTTTTCCGTCACCTGCTTGAGAACCCGCCCCGCCCGCGCCGGATTGTTCTGACCATCCAAAAGGAAGTTGCCGAGCGGATTTGCGCCCAGCCGGGCGGGATGAGCCTGCTGGCCTTGAGCGTCCAGGTCTATGGCCGGGCCTCCATCGCTGCCAGAATCCCGGCAGAGGCTTTTCAGCCGGTACCCAAGGTCGATTCGGCGGTCCTGCGGGTCGACTTATATGCCGAACCGCTCATCCCGGCGGAGAAGCTGGATGGTTTTTTCCGGCTGGCGAAGGCCGGTTTTTCGCAGAAACGCAAAACCCTGCGCAACAGCCTTTCCGCCGGGCTGCGCATCAGTCCCGCCGCAGCCGGGCTGATGCTCCAAAAAGCGGACATCGACCCGATCCGCCGCGCTGAAACCCTCTCGCTCGAAGAGTGGGCGCGGTTGGTGTAATTTCCTCTTATAATCAGCCAAACTTGACGGGAGGAGTTGGGCCATGACAGAGAAGGTTTACGACTATGTGATTATCGGTTCCGGGTTTGGCGGTTCGGTTTCGGCCCTGCGCCTGGCCGAAAAAGGCTATTCGGTTCTGGTTCTCGAAAAAGGCAAACGCTTCCGCGACCAGGATTTTGCCAAAACCAACTGGCAATACTGGAAATACCTGTGGCTGCCGGCGTTGCGGGCCTTTGGCGTGCTGCAGATCAGCATTCTGAAAGGGGTGATGGTCTTGCACGGCGCGGGCGTTGGCGGGGGCAGCCTGGGCTATGCCAACGTGCTCGAAGTGCCGACCGCGGCAACTTTTGCCACCCCGGCCTGGAACACACCGATTAATTGGGGCAAAACCCTCCAGCCGCACTACGAAACCGCCCGGCGGATGCTTGGCGCAGCCCGCAACCCAAAACTATGGAAAGCCGACGAAATCTTGCGCGAAATGGCCGTCGAAATGGGGACACAAGCCAGCTTCCGCGCAACCGAGGTCGGGGCTTATTTTGGCGAATCCGGAAAAACCGTCCCGGATCCGTATTTTGACGGCGCCGGGCCGGAGCGGGCCGGCTGCCAGCATTGCGGCGGCTGTATGGTTGGCTGCCGCCACAATGCCAAGAACACCCTGCCCAAGAATTATCTGTATTTTGCGGAGAAACTGGGCGTAGAAGTGCTGCCCGAATCCGAAGTCAGCGATGTCCGCCCTTGCAATCCCTCAATCTTAAACGTTCAACCTGCAACATCTTGTTACCAGGTCACTTTTCAGCGTTCGACCAGTTTTTTTAAACGGAAGCAGGCCGTGCTGGCGAAGCGCGTCATTTTTTCCGCCGGGGTAATCGGCACGATGAACCTACTGCTCCGTCTGCGCGATGTCCAAAAATCCCTGCCCAGCCTTTCCGCGCGCCTGGGGGATGTCGTCCGCACCAATTCGGAGGCTTTGCTGGGCGGTCTGGCCCGCAAAAGCGACATTAACTATTCGGAGGGCGTCTCGATTTCGTCCATTTTTAATGTGGACGAAATGACCCGGGTCGAACCGGTGCGCTACCCGGACGGCTCCTCGCTGATGCGCTTCCTGGCGGCCCCGCTGATTGATGTCGATGGGCCGGTTGCCATCCGCGTCCTGCGCTTTTTGGGCTGGATCCTGAGCCACCCGCTGGATTTTGCGAGGGCCGCCTTCCTGCCAGGCTGGGCCCACAACACGACGATTTTACTGGTCATGCAGCACGCCGATAACCGGATGAGGTTTCGGATGGGGCGCAGCCTGTTTACCCTGTTTCGGACGGGGCTGGTTGCCCAGGAGGAGCCGGGTTACGAAATTCAGGCCCAGGTGGCTGGCTCGCACGCGCTGACCCGCGAGTTTGCGCGGCGGGTGAACGGCGTCTCGCTCGGCTCGATCGGCGAAAACCTGCTTGGGCTGCCGACCACGGCCCACATTTTGGGCGGCGCGCCGATCGGCGGCAATGCCCTCGAAGGCCTGGTGGACGAGAATTTCGAGATCCACAATTACCCCGGCCTGTTCGTGATCGACGGCTCGATCATGCCCGCCAACCCCGGCGTCAACCCCAGCCTGACGATCGCCGCCCTGGCCGAATACGCGATCAGCAAAGTCAGTAAAAAATGACCTATACCTGACGCGACCTAAGGCCCTTCGACACGGTGAGCGAAAGACGAACCGTCAGGATAACGCTTCGGATTAATGTCTTATAATGCTCGTTGGCATTGCCCTGTGGCTACGACCCTGCCCGCTGTGACGCTGTCGCCCAGGCTGGCCCAAAAATTGCGGCGGCCAAGAGCGGGGCTACGAATTGACGCCTGTCTCGGCGTGAAAGGGGCAGCAGGTTTTGTCAGAATTTCGCAGCAAGACAATTTGTTAAGGTTCGCTTACCCTAATCCAATGTTAAAAAGTCCAGATACGAATGCATCAAGTTGGGTTGTATCAGTGTTGGGCCGCCCTGACTTTCTTGAAATCGATAAAGCCGCGTTCGACATTGATATTTATTAATTGTACGCGTACTTGTTCCCCAACGTCCATCCCTCCGAATCCCTGAGTAACCTTGCCTTCAACTGGCACACTCAGAAGCCGCACCCAGGTCCCTTTTTCTGAAGCGCCAGTGACGATTGCATCGGATTGCTCGCCAATTCTGGATTCGAGCAGCAGCGCGGCAGCCGACTTTTCGACCTGGCGTTCGACTTTGTTGACCGCATCTTCAGTTTTGGTGCAATGAACTGCAAGATCGCCCAGTTCATCTTTGTTGTAGGGGGCGGGTTTCCCATCCAGGGCGGCTTTCAGCAATCGCTGCGTCAGCAGATCAGGATAGCGGCGGTTGGGGGCAGTAGAGTGCGCATAGTCTTTTACCGCCAGGCCGAAGTGGCCCGCAGAATCTTCGCCCGGAATCTCCGCTACATATTCACCGGCACCCAAAAGCTTGACCACCGCCAAAGACAGATCAGGAAAGCGCAGCGGATTTGCAGATTTTTGCTGGACGAGAAATTCATCCAGCGCTTTTGAATCTGGCTCGACCGGGAGTGTGAACTGGTTATCCCTGGCGATCTCAACGATCCGTTCCCATCTTTTGGGTGTGCGCACCACGCGCCGGATGGCCGGGGAGCCGTGGGCAGAGAGAAAGCGGGCCGTGACGCCGTTGGCCGCGATCATGAAATCTTCAATGATTTGTTTGGCACTGTTCTTTTCTTCTGTTTCGAGAGAATAGAGCTGATCGCCATCAAAGACCAGTCTGGCTTCAATGGTTTCAAGGCTAAGCGCCCCATTCAGATGCCGTAATTTTTTCAGTCTTTGGGCTGCCTGGTCTTGCAATTGTAAATTCTCGGCCAGCCCCGGCACGCCGGCCATCTCCTCGGGCGTTTCACCTTTTTTGTCCAACCAGACAGCGACGCTGTTGTAGGCCAGCTTGGCGTGATTGCGCACCCAGGCCCGGTAGATTTTTGAATCATCCAGCGCACCGCGCTCGTCCACCAGCATTTCAACGATAATGGCAAGCCGTGCTTGCTCGAAATTGAGGGATGTAATATCGGTGGAAACTTCTTCCGGCAGCATGGGGAATATCTCTGCTGCGGTATAGACCGAAGATGTGTTGTGGCGCGCGTGTTTGTCAAGTTCAGAATCATTCCTTACGAACGCATCCACGTCGGCAATTGCAACCAGAATTTTGATCCTGCCGTCAGGCAGCCCTTCAGCAAAGGTAAGCTGGTCCAGGTCACGCGAGTCATCGTTATCGAGCGAAGCCCAGATCAGGCTGCACTTGTCTTGAACCGAGCCGTCAGCGCTGGGCGTA
>JAVEWN010000173.1:0-3922 GCA_034004515.1 Anaerolineales bacterium
GGTGACGCCGCGCCCAGTTTCAGCCGGTTAAAATCGACTTTTTGCAGAAGAGTCTTGTTGCATAAAAGGCGTGCCGACTATTTTTTAGTCGGTGTCTTCGCTGCCGGCTTCTTTGCGACGGGTTTCTGGGCGGCCTTTGCAGCCGGTTTGGCGGCGGCGGAAGTTTTTGCGGCGCTGCGCTTCTTAACCGGTTTTTTGGCGGGGGAGAGCAATTCCAATTGTTCAGGCTTGGGGCTGTCCTCCTTTTTCTCGCGTTTTGTGCCTTCGGCCTTCATGTTCACAAAGCGATCCACCGTCCAGACGGCGGTCAGGCCGAGGACAGCATCTCCCGGCTTGACCTCGACGACCCCGTCCCCGCGCGTGGAGGCCCGTTTCTTGAGGCCCGCTTCGTCGAGCCGGGACGATTTTGCCGCCGCTTTGAGCAGGTGGAGCGTGACCATACTGTTGGGTTTGCCAGTCGCCAGCCCGGCCAGTTTGCTGCCGAGCGGCAGATCCCAGGCGATCACGCCGCGCCCGTAACGGCCCTGAGTCGGGAAGTCCTTGATCGCGACGCGTTTGGCCTTGCCGTCCGAGGCAATCAGGAAGACCTCCGCATCGCCACTTTTGTCCGAGGCTGCGTGTGAGAGTCCGTTCGCCACTTCCGCGCCAACCACCTCGTCGCCGACACCCAATTTGACGGCATTGACGCCCGCCGCGACCAGCCCCATCGGACGGACATCTTCTTCGCTGAAGCGAATCGCCATGCCGAGGGCGGTCGCCAGGAGCAGTTCGCGTTTGCCGTCGGTCAGGGAAACCCAGCCGAGGACGTCGCCATCATTGACCTTGCAGAGCCAGAAGGTCTGGGCGGAGGGGCCGGGCAATTCTCCCAGCAGCGATTTTTTGACCATGCCGCCGCGCGTGGTGGTGAAAACGTAAGTTTCCTCGGGCAGGGCTGATCTTTGGGCCGGCAGCACAAAGGCGCAGGCCGGTTTTTCATCCGCTTTGAGCGGGCAAACCTTGTTAAACGGGGCCGGGCTTTCGGGCAGGGTGTGAACGGCCACAGCGGCAGATTTTCCGTTCGCAGCCGCGAGGTAAAGCGTATCGTGAGTCGAGCCGCGCACAAGAAAAGCCGGGGCGTCGATTCCGCTCAGGCGCGGGGATTTATCTTCAGACGTGCGCGAAATCAGCCCGCTTTTGTCCATCGAAACCCAAACATTCTCTTCGGGCAGCAAGTCATTGGAGGTCAGCAGGGCTTTCATTTCTTTGCCGCCTGAGAGGCTGACAATTTGAGTGCGGCGTTTGTCGGCGTAGGCGGCCTTGATTTTGAGCATTTCTTCGGCGGCCATCGCGCGCATTTTGGCGGGCGATTTGAGCAGGCTTTCGAGTTCCTTGATCAGCGCCTGCAATTCCTTGTGTTCGGTTTCGATTTTTTTGCGTTCGAGCGCAGCCAGGCGCCGCAATTGCATATCCAGGATGGCGCTGGCCTGCAGCTCGCTCAGTTTGTAACGCTTGACGAGTCGCTCGCGGGCCGTTTCGACATCTGGAGATTTCTTAATCAGTTCGATGATTGCATCCAGGTTTTTGAGAGCGATCAGATAGCCCTCGAGGATGTGGGCGCGCGCTTTGGCCTTTTCGAGATCGTACTCGGCCCGGCGGCGGATGACCGTTAAACGGTGTTCGACATAGACCCGCAGGGCTTGCTTGAGCGAGAGCATGCGCGGCTCGCCATCGACGAGTGCCAGCAAGATGATGCTGAAGGTCGATTGCATCGGGGTGCGCTTGTATAAATCGCGCAAGATAACTTCGGGATCGGCATTTTTGGTCAGTTCGATCACGATCCGCATCCCCTGACGGTCCGATTCGTCGCGCAGGTCAGACAGGCCTTCAAGCTGCCCATCCCGGGCAAGTTCGGCGATGCGCTCGATTAAACTGGATTTATTGGTCTGATAGGGCAGCTCGGTGACGATGATCCGATTTTTGCCGCGTTCCATCTCTTCAAGATGGGCGCGCGCCTGGACAGTGACTTTGCCGCGCCCGGTGCCGTAGGCCGCTTCGATGCCCTGGTCGCCATGCGATTCGATAATCACGCCGCCGGTGGGGAAATCTGGCCCTTTGACGAAGCGCATCAACTGCGAAACGTCGATATCGTCCAGCTTTTCCCAGTGCTGCAGCATGTAAATCAGCGCGTCGCTGATTTCGCCCAAATTGTGAGGCGGAATGCTGGTCGCCATGCCGACCGCGATGCCGGTTGCGCCATTGACCAACAGATTGGGGATGGCAGCAGGTAAGACAGTTGGCTCGCTGAGCGTGTCGTCAAAATTGGCAGAAAAATCGACCGTGTTTTTATTAATATCCAGCAAAATATCGAGCGCGGCGGGTGAAAGCCGGGCCTCGGTATAACGCATGGCTGCCGGCGGGTCGCCGTCCACCGAGCCAAAGTTGCCCTGCCCATCGACGAGCAGGGTGCGCATCGAAAAATCCTGCGCCATGCGGGCCATCGCCTCGTAGACAGATGAATCGCCGTGCGGGTGGTATTTGCCGAGCACTTCTCCGACGATTCGGGCCGATTTTTTGTACGAACTGTCTGCGCGGATGCCCATATCGTACATGGCATACAAAATACGGCGGTGGACAGGTTTCAGCCCATCACGGGCATCTGGCAGGGCGCGCGCCACAATGGTGGACATGGCGTAATCGAGGTAAGCCTGCTGCATTTCGGTGTCGATGTTTATTTTTCGAACGAGGCCTAGTTCCATAAGGGTTCCTTTTTAGGAGTCCAATATCTTCCGATATTGGAAATCAAGAGTCGGGAGACTTTTGACTCCAGAAGACTGTAAATTTGTTCTAACGCGCTTATCTTATGTTGAAAGACTCAAAGCGTCAAGTGCGAGGCGCAAAAAAGCGCCGGAATGTTCCGGCGCTTTTTGTGGATAACGATCCGTTTCAGCCTGGCAAGCAAGCGGGCTGCCAGCAAAAGCGAAATATCTCAAGTGCGGATCAGTAACGCTTCCAAGCTCGTTTTTACAGCCGGCCACTCGCTCTCTAGGATGCTGTAATAAGCTGAATCGCGTCGGCGGCCATCCGAGAGGATCATGTGATTGCGTAAAATACCCTCGCGCTGGGCCCCGATCCGCTCGATGCCGCGCAGGGAGCGCTCGTTGTTGGCATCGGCCTTGAATTGGACACGGATGCAGCCCAAAACTTCAAAAGCGTGGCGCAGCAAAAGGTATTTAGATTCGGTATTGACACCGGTCCGCTGAAACTCAGGCGCATACCAGGTTCCGCCAATCTCAAGGCCGCGATGAGCCGGGCGGATTTCGAGATAGCGCGTCGCCCCGGCCAGACGTGCGCTTGGTTTGTGGATGACGGCAAAGGGCAGGTCGGTCCCGGCGGCCTGCCTTTGCAGAATGTCGCGCACCCAGGCATCCATCGCGCCTGGCAGGCTGACATCCCCGTAGGGCATATAGCGCCAAATAGCGGGATCACTGCCAGCCTCGGCCAGGCCAGCGCTATGAGAGAGGCTCAGCGGCTCGAGGCGCACCAGTTGACCTTCAAGAGTAATGGAAGAAATAGTGAAGTCGGTCATTTTTACCCTGTGCGTGGCGCGGGATGTTATCCCGCGTTCTTTTGGGGCTTATAAAAGGCGGGATAGCATCCCGCCCTCCACCCTTTTCTGTGGCGCGGGATGTTATCCCGCGTTCTTTTGGGGCTTATAAAAGGCGGGATAGCACCCCGCCCTACACCCTTTTCTGTGGCGCGGGATATTATCCCGCGCTTTCTTGTCTTGCAAAGGCGGGATAGCACCCCGCCCTACACCCTTTTCTGTGGCGCGGGATGTTATCCCGCGTTCTTTTGGGGCTTATAAAAGGAGGGATAGCATCCCGGCCCTAAACCCTTTTCTGTGGCGCGGGATGTTATCCCGCGTTCTTTTGGGGCTTATAAA
>JAVEWN010000069.1:0-18779 GCA_034004515.1 Anaerolineales bacterium
GCGCCCCTATCCCGCCACCCTGGTGCGCTGGCAGACCTTTATCCGAAATGGAGGGCTGCCGGAGTCTTCCGGCTCGGGTGGTGTGAATTACATCGCCAACGGCGGCGGATCGCCCATTCATCCACAGGTGGGTGATTGGCGGAACTTGCGTCTGATCCTGACCCTGCACCCGGCAGGACCGATGTTCGTGACCCTGTCGCACATCGGCGATCTGATGCTGCCCGCAGGCGCGATGCAATCCATTCAATGGGATGTGCCTTCCCATCCGACTGTGGGAGCGAGTTCGCTCGCAGGCAGTGTCAGTGGACTGGACGAACTGCCCGGCGACATGCCTTTGTTCGCGGGCTACGGGCGCGCGCCGTACAAGTTGTATTGGGAACTGCGTTATCAGGAGTACGAAGCCATCGAGGGCTGTCTCCCCGGACCAAATGGCAACGGAAATTACAACTGTGGCGGTGGAACCGGACATCGCGGTATCACGGGATATGAATGGAAAAACAATTCCAGCGGCGGCGAGATTCCGCCATCAGCTGTGGCGGACCTGCCCCCGGCATTGATGGCCGACCTGAATAACGACGGCACGCCCGATGCCTTCTGGGACAACAACCTGACCCTGCGGCGCATGGATGAGGGTGGGAGCATCAACAATCCGCAATACCAGCGATCCTGGAATTGGAGCGGGATCATCTATTGGGCGGTGCGCGAGGGGCAGGGACAGATCGGCTGGCCGGGACGGTAGGGGAATAACAACTACACAAGAACGCATTACATCGATGCGTTCTTGTGTAGTTATGGACAGGACTCGAACTTGCGACCTTCGGGTATGAGTTTCAATCTTGGACCGCAGACTTGCGGGCTACGGGGAAGCATTTCTACACAACCCTGTGGTTTTTGATTTAAAAGAGCCCGTAGGGTTATGACCGCCACTCTGGCGATCATTGAATATGCCTTATAACATAAACGAATTTGATTTTCAATCAACACTTCTTGTAGTTGCACCAGAGCAAGTTAATGAAACTGTCCTTACATTAAGTAGGGTGAAATAGAAGGCAAGAAAATCACCGAATCAAAAACGGGCGGTTTCTGAAATAATGATGTGGCTGATCCAATTCTAGAAAAACTCTTTGAAGTAATCGGCGAACATGTTCGAGACCGAGCCATAACTATTGCCTTCCACATGCATGCGGACAGCTAACTGACGCGTTTCCGCGGGATACCCGTTTACTTTTGGCTCAGGGGTGTATTTATGTCCGCATTCCTTACAGAGATACTTCTGGCTACCTGAGCCATTGAACCCATTTTTCACTTGCCTGGTTAGTGCTTTGCAGTTTGGAAATTTCATTCCTCCATTTTATGTCACTTTGCCTTTAGGTACCCTCCAAAAGGGTGAATAGGATTTTTTGTGGTTTCATGAGAATATCCTTTCTCCCAATCAACCGAGTTTGAATTGCAAAAAACCGGAGCGGCGCGGTTTGCGCTTGAGCGGTTCGGTTGATAGGATATCATCGCCGAGGTAGAAATCCACGTTCATAGTCAGGGACTCGGCGTCGTAGAGGGTCTGCCAGAGGGTGCGGTCCGGGACCGGCTGAGGTTCGGGATAGGACTCGTCGGTGATGGCGACCGCGGCATTGAAGGCGGTTATCTGGTCGCGGGTAAAGGGTGGCGGGTTGTTTTCTATCAGGCCGGTCAGTGTGCGGCAGCGTTGGTAGGTGCTGGCGCTAAAATCGTCCCGCGGCAGGTCATCCAGCGAAGCGTAGCAGTGCAGCAGGTGATTGGTCAGCACCTGTGGGCGCTGATTACCATCGATGATGAATTCAGCATTGCGCGTGGGTGAAAATTCCCAAACAAACGATTTGCCGGAACGGTCGGAAATCAGGTAGTGGCAGGGAGCACACATGTAGAAGTGCTTGCTTTCCAGCATGAGTTCCTTGGCTTCTTCAACCGTGGCGCAGGTCTCCAGCAAAAGCCGTAGGATTTGGATTTCACTAACCCCCACTGCGCTCCCAAACGTGGGCATGATGGGGAATTTCTGGCCTGACTCGCCATCGGCATTGAGCGCAACCATCAGCCCGGCGGCATTAATGCCGTCGGTGCAACCAGCCAGCAGGTCGAAGGCGGCAATGTAGAGGGATGGGTAGCCTTCATCCGGGTAGGTTTCGATAACATAGGCGCGGGCGGCGGCGGGCATTTCACCGGGTTCCGTTGGGGTGGCCATGAAAGTGCCAGTAGTGAAATCAAAGTTGCGGCTGAGGAGGGCGCGCCCATCTACGGTAAAGGCCGGGGGGTAGTACACGGTCGAGCAGGCTGGCAGGCGCGGCGCGTAGTTGAGGTAACTGCAATCAACTTCGTCTTTTTCGATGTCCACGCCCAGGGCCGAGGCTGCGCCACGCATGCGCTCATAATGCAGGGGGAAGTTTTTTTGCATGTAGCGGCGCTGGGCGCCAATTTTGGCCGGGTCGCCGGGATGTTTATGGATGCGATGCTCCTGGATGGCGATTTTTGCCAGTTGGCGGCCAATCTCAAAGTTGCTGCCGTGCAGGAGCAGGTGGTCGACCTGCATAAAGTCCTGGGCTGATCTGGTTAGAGCGGTTTGGCAGATTTGAGATTTCATCGATACTCCTTCTGGGGCGTTTCTCTCATTATTAGGGAAAGGGTTGTGGCGTTTCATCAGGCAGGCGGCCCTATCAGAAAGAGTGCCGAAATCCGCAATTGCAGCCACACACTGACAGGGGCGTTGGCAATCTTGCGCTCATCCTTCGGTAACCCACCCCATTGCATATGGGCTGTTGACTGCGGCAGGCGGGGTGTACAGGATGGCAAATCCAGAGTCCGAGAGCAGGCCGGAACGTTCGGCGGCAAGGTGGTGAATCCGGCAGGCAGGTCATAGGGCAAGGCGTTCAGGCTGCAGCGCCGGGTGGTAGTGCATGTATTCCCAGGCTGGCTTGAGCCAGTTGCCGTTCTGGCTGCCGGGTTGATGGTTGGCAATCAAGAAGTCGCTGATGCACTGGTAATCTGCGGGGTGCTGGCAGTTGCGGAAGGAGATGGTCATTTTTGTTTCCGTAACGATGATATATAATCCGCCGGCTGAAACTGTGCAGGATCATACAGCACAGTTTCAGCCGGAATGGGTTGTGTCAATCTGTAATCTGCCGGGGCTCGCTAAGATCACGAGGAGTTTCGCGGATAAATTGCATGCAGGCCAGCAAAATTTTCTTGAGAAATTTCGATACTTTGCGAGAGACCGGATTTGGGGTTTGGTCATAAATCTGTGGCGCGCGTTCAAGACTCCAATCTGGCGGGCGCTTTAGCAAAAGGGCGTAAACTGGCAATATTTCGTTCATGGCTATCTCCTTTTTGTCTGCACTTATCTTACACAAACTGTCTGCGCAGCACATCCGTCGGGCGGTTAGAAAAGAGATTGCCTGACTGGGGGGATTTTTATCTGGTCAGTTGGGGAGGTGTTTTTCCCGAAGAGTGATGCGAAAACAGCCAGATCAGGGCAGCTGCGTAGAGCAAGGCGTCTGCCAGCAGTTCCAGCCCGTGAAACAGGCGCAGTTGCCAGGGAAACCAGTAAGCGGTGATGACGGCCATAAACCCGGTGCAGACGAAAATGGTCAATCCCAACGAGAGCCACACGGCTTGGCGAGAGCCACCCCAACATCCAATGACGGGCAAACTAGCCAGCAGGAAGAGCAAGCTGCGTGCCAATTGAAGCGGAATCATTTGGCCCCAGGTGGGGATGGTTAATTCATATTGCCCGGTGCTGTAAAAATCGCTAATAAACGGCTGGACGAGTAAGCCAAAGGCAAAGTAAATCAGCGGGTAGGTTAGCAATGCCAGGGTGATACGCCAGAGCCAATCTTTCAGGTTTTGTGGGGAAAATCCCGGGCAGGCTGTTGCACTTGAAGCGGGACGAAACAGGCTGGTCACCATCCCACTCAGGAACAGGGTTGGCGCCAGGAAGTTGAGCATGGTAAAAAGACTGTTCTCTATCGAAGAAACCGCGCCGGTCGTCATGAAAAGAAATGACTCCAGTACCATGCCCACGGCAAGAAAAATCCAGGTGAAAAGGCTGAGAATTCCCCAGCGTGCCAACCATCTGACTTGCAAATGGCCTGAAATTTGGGCGAGAAAAACAGCCAGGAGCATACTCCCTAGCAGAAACCAGAGCGTAACGGTTCCTGTATCGGTGCCGGCTGGCATTTCGGGCGGTGTGAATCCGAGTAAGGGCAGCAAGATTCCGCCAAGTATCATGCCGATGAAAAAGGCCAGTCCGCACAGGGGCAGTTTCCACAGGTAAGCAAGCAGCGATTTCATGGGTTATCCTTTCATTTTTGGATGGGGTTGCATCTGGTTAGTTGGGGAGGCCTGTTTCGGTAGCCGGGACAAACGTTTGCCAGCCGAAGCGGGTGAGTGAGACAGCACCCAGGCCAATGGCGGCAACAATAATTCCGAGCAAGCCGCCAACCAGAGGAATGGATGCGAGTAATTCCAGGACCAGGACGAAAACCAGCGTCCCGACAAAGGCTGATTTTACGGGCGAGAGCGGACGATTCGATACCCGACCGATAAGCCTGCCTGCTGTTGTCCCCAGCCCAATCCATCCGAAGACGACGGCCAGGCCGAGGACGAACAGCCCCAGCAAACTGACCGGAATGAGCAGGATGGTGTAGGCCATTGTCACCAGCAGGGAGATGCCAACCACCCCAACCAGCAACCCGATCGAGGCGCTGACCAGCATGTGGCGGCTTGCGGCCTCGCCAACCCGGGCAATGCCGCGGGGAAAGTAGCGCGTCAGGAACGCGGCGGACAGCCCAAGCAGCAGGGAGTTGAGCAGGTTGCGGAGCAAGGTTCCGCCCAACGACGTGGAATTCTGTTCAGGCAGGTCGGGGAACGGGATGCCGCTTCCGGTGTGGGTGCGGCCCTCGATAAGGGAACCTGGCGAAGGGTGGAGCGTTCCACCGCCCAGGTTCAGGTTGCCGCCCAAACGGGCGGAGGGGCTGAGGGTCAGGTCTCCGCCGAGGAGGGTGACATCCCCCAAAACCTGGCCTTGCAGGTCGAGTTGCCCTGAAACGAGATGCAGGCTGCCTTGCAGGCTGGCGTCGGGAGCCAGAGTTGCATCGCCGCCGAGCATGAGCAGATCGCCGGGGTAGGCGCCGGTTAGTTGATGCTCGCCGTCGGTGATGAGCGTAACCTGGTAGAGACCATTTGCGCCGCAGGCGGTCAGCAGCAGGGATAGCGAAGCGAGAAGCAAGAGCAAACGGTTGGTTTTCATGCGGTCTCCGTTTTGCGGGTGGGCAGGAAGGCAAAGACTAACAGCGCCAGGAAGAAGAGCATGGCGAGCGAGTCTACTATCTGGATGTGGCGATCGAGCGAAAGTTGTTCACCCCAGGCGATTGCCAGGCCGGTGCTCAGGAAGGTGGCCGTCCAGCCTGAGAGGGCTACACCCAGGGCGGCGTTGAAGGGGATGGTGTCGGGCGTGGACAGGTCTGCCCAGATGGCAAAGTTGAGCACTGTGTAGATGCTGACGGCCAGTGCGTAGAGCATGGGCATGGAAAGCACGCCGCTTTCGGCTTCGACCCGGATGTGGAAACTGTATTGCAGGTGGGTGAGGGCGAAGATGCCGAAGACCCACAGGAAGAGCGGGCGCAGGCGCAGGGAGGTGTAAAGCGCTCCGGCGGCCATTGCGCCGATGACGTGGGTAATAGCGATGAACAGTCGGATGTCGAAATCGGGCGATTGCCAGGCACTTTCCATGTAGAGCGGGGTTTTGAGCAGGCGCAGGAATCCCAGGCTGTCGACGAAGTAGATGCCAAACATGGCGATGATGAAGCCGAAAAATTGTTTTCGAGAAACGCCGCCGCGTGTAAAGCGTCCGATGGCGAATTCGGGGCGCAGGTGTTGCGCGGAGAGCGCATCAAGCCAGGAATGACGCAGGAAGGCCAGCAGCCCAATGGCAGGCAGCCCTGCCAGCAGCAGGAGCAGCGAGATTTGTCGGAAGGTCTCGAAGCGCCATTCGTCGGAGAAGGCGGCAGCCACGAAGTAGGCCAAGGCGGTGACCAGGGCTGCCGCCCAGCCACGCCAGCGTACCGGGACGAGGTCGGTGGTCAGCGAGAACATGACCGGCACGCCGACGCCGAGGGCGAGTGAAACGCCTGCCAGCCAGAACAGGAAGGCGGCTTCGCTGTTTACCCATGCGCTGATAAAGGTCAGGGCTGATTGCAGAACGAGAACCCCAAAAGAAAGTTGCAGTTTGCGCCGGAATTGCCGTCCCCAGCCCTGCCTGGTCATCCAGCGGCCAAAGGCCAGTGCGATGACACAGGTGAGCAGGGCCAACAGGGCCATATCGCGGGCGACGGAGGCAGCGCTCAGCCCGAGCAGGCGGGTACCCAAATCTTCCAGCCCAAGTTGGACAAAGGTCAGGTTGTAGTAGTACCCGGAAGACATCATGCCAACGAAGAGGAAGAAGCCAAACAGGAATGAAAAGTTGCGCGATTTCAAAATTTCGATCATGTTACTGTCCACGGGAGAAGACAGCCGAAACGATCAAAACAACGCTCAGAGCCAAGAGCGCCAGCCCAGCCCAGCCCGCGCTGGTAGGGAAAATTGAAGTCTCAAATAGATAGGGTTGCGAAATTCGCCAACCGAGAAAGGCTGTGATACTCATACCGGTTGCCACTTTGAACAACCGAACATGGCTCGCATCTGTCACAAAAGGCGCGAACTTGAGCATTCCATTCGCGATGTCTCTCACCAGGTTAAACGTCAGTGTCAGCGATAGCAGGGTAACTAGTCCAATGAAAATCCAGGATGCGGCGGTTGCGTAGATTATCTTTTCAAATTTAATTGAACCAAATTTGTTCCAACGCATCCATTCGAACAACAGGTCAGCGATAAACGGCCAACTGCGCTGGCTGTTGGTCAGTATGACAATTCCGTCGCCTGTCTCTGGGACAGAGTGGAAATGCGTCATCCAGCCGTGTCCCTGTCCACCGTGCCAGATGGCTTTTTGCCCGCTGGGCAACGTTTCGATGAAATAGCCGAATCCGTATGATTCAGCAACGAAACGGTAGACACCAGACACTTTTACCTGCGGGATGTGCATTTGACGCAGACTATCCTGGCTTAATACACCGTAACTTGCATAATAGCGTCCTGTCATCCCACTGCTGATAAAGCGGGCAATATCTTCAACGCTTGTAAACAGGCCGCCCGACGCCTTTGTGGGATACACATACGGATGTACTGGTGCGCCATTCAGTTCGTGACCGTTCGGGATGAGTGAGCCAAAGGATTCGTCCCAGGCAAAACTGGAAGCATTCATGCCAAGCGGGCGCAGCACTTCGTTTTCCATGTACTCTGCAAAATCTAGCCCGGTGACTTCTTCAACCAACAATTCAAGCAAATTGAAACCAACGTTGGAGTAAAGATACCCATCACCTGGTTTCTGAATTAGGCGGGCTTCGCGGGTTAGATAGTCTTGTAAGGATGGCATCTCGCTTTGAGGCACATACTCAACCGCTTTGCCGATTTCTCCCAACGGCATACCTGCGCTGGCGCTCAGTAACATTCGAACAGTCACTGTCTGTTCGTCAAATTCCGAATCCGGTAATTTCCAATGACGTAAGTACCGCTGCACGGGAGCATCAAGTTCAACGAAACCTTGCTCAACCAGTTTCATAACGCCCCACGCAGTTACTGATTTGGAAATTGACTCTGCCCGGCAAACAGAATGAACTGTCATGGGGCGTCTTTCTTCCAAATTGGCGTAACCGTAAGCGTTTGACCAAACCAATTTGCCGCCGCGAACAAGCGCAATGCTCGCCCCGGGGATGTTGTATCGGCTCATGAGCGCAGGGATACGCTCATTGAGATAGGCTGTAAACGCTTTGAGCGAGTCTGGTTGCCGAATTATCATCGGGTTGGAACTGGTATTCATAAGACCAAAGATGAAGCAGATGGCTACTAATGACAAGGCGTGTTTTTGCCAGTGTTTTTTGATCATTGGTTTCATTTTGTCACTTCATTTTTCCGGATTGACGTCAACGAATAATCAGGTTTATACGGATAGATTTCTCTGAAAGGTCACCAACTCTTTGCGAAGATACAGAATGACCACTACGATCACCATTGTCAGGCTCAGGCCAAGATTTGCCAACAATTGGTTTTGCACGGTGACGAAGTAAGAAAACGATGCCGCGGAATTATTTAGAACAATATGCGCCAGCGCAGTGACAAAGATGCTTCGGCTTTTGACATACACATAGGCAAGGTAGGTAAAGGTACAAACTGATCCAACTGCCAGGATAAAATGATTGAGCAGTTGTTCACCCACCGGCGTTTGCGCCGCGGCAGGGGCAATCAAGCCAAGCGGCAGGTGCCAGACATACCAGAGCAGGCCGCCGCCCACGAGACCCAGCCAGGGATTGATTTTGTAAAGCATTGGGAACATGAAACCACGATGCCCGAATTCTTCGCCAAAACCGGTAATCAGCCCAGGCAGGATGTTGAAGACCGTCAGCCCGCCGAAGAAGAACAGCCAGAGCATCATCTGAGGGGTAAAGCCAGGCGGCAGGGTGTCGTTAATGTTTTGCCCGGAGAGGGCAAATTGGGTGGTGAGATTATCAAGGAATGCCTGCCCGCTCAGATCCCAGGAAATGCCTCCTAATATGGTAAAGAGCAGGTAGGAGAGCGCGGTAATGCCAATACCCGCAATCCAAAATTTGAGATAATCCTTCCAGCGGCCAAACCGCAAACCGGCGTCACTGAATTTGGGCGCGTAGAAAAAAGCGCGGGTGAGCAGGGCGGCAATCGCTGGGGCTAGCATATAAGCCTGGACGAGCATGATTCCCTGTGGCCCAAGCGACACCATTCCAGCGATCATGCTGCCACTGAGAAGGGTAAGCAAAACAAAGTACGCAATAAGAGGATATTTTTTCATGTTTTTTCTCCAAAAAAGAACTTTGCATCAAATCCTGACGCTGTTGATGTCGCCGACAGGCAGCCAGTCATCCATGTTGCCATAACCACTTCTGTCGATTCGGAAGGGTTCCAGTTTCCGAATCGCCTCTACCGTTATCAATACCAGGTATCGCTTGCCGCTCCAGCGTTGTTGCTGTTTTTTTGTCAATTTAAGCGCGCTTTGGTGGTTTGCCAGCAGTTTTTGTGACGCTTCGGGTGTGAGCGGCTCGGAATTGAGGATTTGGCAAACTTTAGCGCGCGCCTGCACCAACCCTTTACCGTCATTATTGAGAAAGTACAAGATATCGCCGTGATTCACCCTGCCGTAGGGGAGTTTGCGCCCGGCGGCTCCGCGGACAATCATTGTTTTTTCGCCAGCGAGAAGATTTTCCAACTCATCCGCTTGCGCGTCCAGATAAACGACATGATCCATAATTTCTCCTTTATTTATTTGACAATTCATTGAGATATGCCAGCAGTTCGTCATACTTCTGGATGTACAGACTGGGCAGGCTGGAGATCCCTGCCTGTCCAAACAAACAGGTTGCCACACCTGCCGCCTGCCCGGCCTGGATGTCGAGGGCGCGGTCGCCAACCATCATGGTTTCGACTGGATCGAGGTTGTATTTGCCAAGGGCGGCCAGAATCATCTCCGGAGCGGGTTTGCGCGGATAGCCCTGTTCGGTGCTGAAGACGTCATCAAACAGCGCGGACATTTTGTGCGTTTCTAGCAGGAGATGGCAGGATGCGACTTCGCGGTGGGTAATGATGATGTTCTGTCCGCCATTTTGGTGGACAAAGGTGCAGGTCTCGCGTGCACCGGGGAACGGGGGCTGGTTGGCAGGGGGCAACTCCCGGTGGATTTCAACATATCGGGTGCGCAGCAGGTTCGGGTCGAGCTTGAATCGCGCGGCCAGGGTCTCGAGGCAGTACCCGATGGATTCGCGGGCCAGTCCTTCAATCACGTTCAGTGCGATTGTGCCGCCCAGTTCGTTAAGCGATTTGCTGATGGCGTAAGTGATGGCCGGGTATGTGTCGAAGAGCGTCCCGTCCAGGTCCCAGAATAAGTTCTTAATCACAGCTGTACTCCAATATCAGGCAAACCAGGTCAGGACGGCCAGCAAGATGGCAACCGGCAGGCGCGCCAGGGCAACTTTGCGCCAGTTCTGGTCGCCCTCAATAGCGGAGACAGCCTGGCGTCCTTTGGGATTGAAGATAACCAGCGCAGCTTTCAGACCCCAACCAACCGGGATGACGACCATCAGCAGCCAGCCAGCCCAGGTCTTTTCCGGCGCACCAACGAAAGTGACCAGAGCCGCAAGATATAAACCAACGAGCAGGATACTGATGACAATGAACCACCACGGCCGGCGCTGGCCGGCGTATGCAGATTGTTCGACGGCCTGCCAGCGCGCGCCCATCAGGGCCATAGCGATGCTGGTGAACAGGGCTGCGGAGGCGAGAAAGTAGCCAAAAAGATGGATAGTCATGTTTTTTTCCTTATTGTGCTTTCCATTTTTCTCAGAACTCAGTTGTTTCAAACTTTTTTACAGCCACAAGGATAAATATCAAACTCCAAAGAGCGGTGAAGAATAACGGCGACCACAACAACCCGGCTGGGAGAGCCTGCCCTTCTGCTACCAGCACGGCCACCTTACTCAGTGACAACGGCATGATATAAATTAACGGTTGGAACAGGGTGGCCACCAGGTTTCCGCCGAACAGCATACCAAACGCAATGCCCAAAATGGGAGGCCGGGAAGTAAAAAGTGTGCCCAACATTATTGTCAGAGTCAGATAAAACCACGTATGGATAACCATGATGCCAACACCGCTCAAAAAAGGTATGGGTGGATAAGGCGCGCCTATGCGTAGGCCGAGCATGGCGTAAGCCGCCAGCGCAGGCAGGGCAACTACGAGCACAAGGACAGCCAGCAAGGTAGCACAGATTTTTGCAAGAACGTAGGAGCGTCGAGCAATCGGCTTGGATAGCAGCCATTCTGTTAGCCCGGAGTGCTTTTCTTCCACAATCATGTCCATGCAAAGCACAACCACACCAATCGCCATGACCAGCGTGCCAAGGTCGAAGAAGATGGATCGCCCAAGTTGAAATCCAAAAGCCAGCGGGCCGCCTGCGGCTTCGACACTTGGGTCGCCGCTGGCTTCTGCCATTGAAGGCATGATGAAGAGCATGAGCCCGGTGATACCACCCATTATGCCTGTCCACAGTAAGGCGTTAACCCACCAGCGGCGGGTGCCCCACCAGGCGCGACTTTCCTTGCGGAACAGGTTGGCAAATCCGCGCAGGCTGTTCCATTCTTTTGCAGGTTGGAAATTCAGGTTAGCGGTCATTGAAGTCACCTCGCACAATTTGCATAAAAACTTCTTCCAGTTCATATTTCTTGCGGCGAAATTCGGTTACGGTGATGCGCCGGTCGGCAAGGATATGGCGCAGCAGCAAGGATTCGGCCGCGGATTCATCATCCACACTGATATGCCAGGTCGTCAGTCCGTTTTGGGTTTGGAAGTTGGTGTGTGCAACCCAGGGCAGTTCTGACAAGGATGTTGCAAAGTCATCCGGTGAATCTTTCAGGACAATGGTATAGACCACCCCATCCTGCCCGCTCAGAATTTGCTCGATTGGCCCACTGGCAACCATCTGCCCATGATTCAGAATAGCCACCGTGTCACTGACACGTTGCACATCATCGAGAATGTGGGTGGAGTAGAACACCGTGGTATGTTTGCGCAAGCGCTCCATGATTTCCATCACTGACTGCCGCCCTAGCGGGTCGAGGGCCGAAGCGGGTTCATCCAGGATGAGCAGGTCGGGATAATTGACCTGTGCCAGCCCAATGCCGAGCCGTTGCTTTTCACCGCCGGAAAAGCCACGAATGGGGCGATTCGCTTTGTCGGTCAGCCCGACCAGTTCGAGCATTTCATCGCAACGCGCCCGGATTCTGGACTGTGGGCCGTTAAAGAAGAATCGGGCGGCGAATTCGAGATTTTCACGGGCGGTCATGTAGTCGATGAAACGCGGCTGCTGGGGCAGGTAGCCTATTCGCTCACGGATGGCAACACTCTCGTGCTGGATGTCCAACCCGAAAATTGTGCCGCTGCCGCTGGTGGGGCGGGACAGTCCAAGCAGGATTTTCATGGTGGTGGTTTTGCCTGCCCCATTGGGGCCAAGGAACCCAAAAATGGAGTTGCGCGGCACCTGCAGGTCCACCCCGCGCAGGGCTTGTACTTCTCCAAATGCTTTGCCCAGGTTTTTGGTTTCGATGATGATCGTGTCCGATTGGCTCATGTGATAGTCCTTTCCGGTTTCATCTCAAGGATACAAGAAAGTCTCCCCGGTCACATCGGCGAACCGGGGAGATTTGAGACTGGTCAGGTGATGAGAATGGGACCTGGTCACTTGGGCAGGTCAGCCTGGACGATGCTGTCAATTTTCCAGGTTCCCAGTTCGTCCACCATTTCGACTTTGACGTGACGGACTGTATCCTTTCCGAATTGCAGGCGGACGATGGCCGTTCCAATTTCTATGCCGGGGTCGACGCTGAAACCATGCGGGATATCCTGAGCAAGCAGGATTGGGTCAGTGGCGAAGCTCTCTGCCCCCAAATCATCCAGTGCCATGATGAATTTTTCGGTCAGAAAGCCACTTTCGCGATAGGCTTTATCAGCCAACGGAATGCGCAAGGGATCGCTCGCCAGATCACCGATGTAAGCCAGGTACCAGGTGTAGAAGGCCCTGGCGGTTCCTTCCGGGGTGGCAGCGCAGGTGATGCTGGCGATTTTCCAACCGTCGCCCAGCTTTTGCAGGTCGATGGTCATAACGTGGCCAGGGAAACTGGAGCGCATTAACAGGCTAGTTTGTTCTCCGTGCGCGTAAACGCTGTCAACCATCACCCATTCGGGTCGGTCTTGCGCGCACAGGAAGGGGTCATAGTTAGTCTGTTCACTGAAACCGGCCAACACCTCGTCCACGTGTTCGACAAAGCTGGGAGTCAATAGATCGCTGTCTTGATAGGCCCGCTCGACAATCGGATTGCCTTCATAGGTCAGATACCAGTCGTAGAACGCCTGTACAACAGCATCTGGCTGCACCTGGTTTTCAGCGTTCGTCTCGACATTTTCCTGATATTTTTGATAACCTGAAAATATCAGCGTCGGCGGAAATATGATTACCATTGAAACCAAAAGGGCTGCCACGATAATCAAAATCCAGGCGAAGAGTTTTTTGTTTTGCATGAGATTTCTCCTTTTCCGTTTGCAAAATGCCTGACAACCTTACTTTAAAACCAAATCTCCCCGGCGGCATCCGCCAACCAGGGAGATTTGGGACTATTCAGGTGATGGATTTTCAGACTGGTCAGGTGACCAGGTTGTTTTGCAAGGCGATTGCCACGGCTTCAGTGCGGCTGGCTGCGCCCAACTTAGACAGCACGCTGCTGACGTGGAATTTGGCGGTCGAAACGCTGACTACCAGGCGGGCGGCAATCTGAGTGTTGTTCAGGCCTTCTTTCATCAGAGACAGCACTTCACGCTCGCGCTCGGTCAGGTCAAAACCGACTTTTTCCGCTGGTAAACGAGTTGCTGCAATCAAAGCCTGGGCGGCTTCGGGGGCCAAAGTCGGCTTGCCGGCATAAGCGGCGC
This sequence comes from Anaerolineales bacterium, assembly GCA_034004515.1. Taxonomy (GTDB): domain Bacteria; phylum Chloroflexota; class Anaerolineae; order Anaerolineales; family Villigracilaceae; genus UBA8950. The sequence goes on from JAVEWN010000069.1 coordinate 13,621, forward strand.
GGATGGCGCTGGCAAGTGCATCGGCATTCACATCTTTGAGCAGATAGCCAATTGCCCCGGCCTGCAACGCGCCCTGCACCAGTGCCTGCTCCTTGAAACTGGTCAGGATGATGACTTGAATATCAGAACAATTGGCCCGAATCAGGCCGGTGGTGGTGGCTCCGTCCATGCCTGGCATGACGAGGTCCATCAGCACTACATCGGGGCGGACAGCTTCGCACATCTTCAAGGCTTGTTCGCCGCTGGCGGCTTCACCAACCAGCTCCATGTCGTCACAGGTCATCAAAAAGGTCGCCAGTCCACTGCGGACAACGGTATGATCATCTACCAGCATCACACGAATTTTTTCGCTCATCATAACTCCTTATTTTTCTTACTGGTCCAGACCAGCACCAGTTTCGTGCCGTTGCCGGGACGGCTCTCGATGGTTAACTGCGCACCAATCGATTCGGCGCGCTCGCGCATGATTCCCAGCCCCAGGCTGCCAGGACGCGAACTATCCGGGTTAAAGCCGCGTCCGTTATCGCACACCTCCAGCCGGGCCTGGTCTTCCGAGCGCTCCAGATGGAGTTGTATCTGTGTGGACTGGGCATGTTTGCCGATGTTGTTGAGGGCTTCTTGCGCAATGCGATAAAAAACAGACTTGACCTCGGCGGGTGGATCCAATTGACCGGAAATTTCCAGCACCGCCGGGGTGCGCGTCCGTCCGATAATGGCGTTGACAAGATGACGCAGCAGGTCGCCCAAGTCGATATCTGACAGCGAGGCTGGACGCAGTTCTAGCAAAAGGGTGCGCATTTCGGAGAGTGCGCCGCGGGTTAGTTGACCTAATTCGTTCAGCTTTTGCTGGGCGGCATCTGGGTTGCGCTGCCAAAGCTTGGGCAGTACATCCGCAATCAGACTGGCGGAGAAAAGGGTCTGTGAAACGGCGTCGTGCAGGTCACGCGCCAGGCGGTTACGCTCTGAAAGTGTGGCGGCTTCTGTGGCCTGGGCGCGCAGCATGGCGTTTTCAATCGCGAGAGAAGCCTGGTTTGCAAACGTGACGGCCAGTTGTATTTCTTCAAGCTGGATGGTGCGCGGGGTTCCATAATATAAGACCAGCCCGCCATAAACCTGGGTTTTGACCGTCATTGGCACAGCTAATACTGCTCCATAGCGGTCGGAAAACTTTTGTAGTTTCGTGAGTAAATCAGAATCCAGATTAATCGCTTGCCCATCTGCCGCGCGGGCTTGCTGACCAGTGAAGACCTGGCTGGTATCGTGGACGGCGACGGGTTTTCGTGTCACAACCGCCTGTCCCAATGCGCCTTGCCCGACCGGAAGGCGCATATTGGCGACATATTCCGGTGATAGCCCACTCGCGGCTTGCGGGCAGAGCAATCCTTTCTCATCCAATTGGTGAATTGCCACCGCCTTGGCCTGCAACAAAACTTGAGCCTGTGAGACGATGTGTTGCAGAATTTCATCGAGGGGATGTTCGGTGTTCAAAATCGAGAGCGTTTCCCGCAAACTCTCGGCCACATTGCGGCGGCGCTCAGCTTCCTGGAACAGGTGCGCATTTTCTATCGCCAGCACCGAATGCGCGCCCAGAGTGCTGGCCAAGTGAACTTCCTCTTCTGTGAATCGATGTGGATTTTTATAATAAAAAACCAGTCCGCCAAAAAGTTTTCCATTAACAACCAACGGAATGCCCAAATAGGCCTTGAAGTTATTCTGCACACCTTGATACCAATTGCGTTGAAAGGCATTTAGATCTGGTTGGGCCAGAATTTGGCTGAGATAATTATCCACATCATGTACAGCGACAGGTTGACGATGTATTAAGGAAAGATTGTTTTTGCCTGGATATAGTTCTCCTGTTTTCATATCCGCCAACTCGGGCGGGAGATTGTATTCCGATTCTTGGATGACAAATTCATTATCCAGGCGATATAAGAGACAGGCGTCTGCTGCCAGCAATGCCGCAGACCGTTTGGTTATAAAGTTGAAAATCTCCTGTGGGGTTTGGGTGGAGTTGAGCACTTCCAAAATTTCAGAGAGGCTCTCGGCCACGTTGCGGCGTTGTTCTGTGTCCTGGAACAGACGCGCATTCTCGATGGCCACTGCCATTTGCTCGGCAAAAATCAGCCCCAGTTGAATTTGTTCTTCCTCGAAATCCTGATTTTCAGTGTAGTAAAAAACCATGCCGCCGTAGAGCCTGTCCTGAATGTAGAGCGGCACGGAGAGTGAACCAGCAAATTTTTTCCTTAGGGCAATTCTTTCTCTCTTAAAAGGTTCGGGGATTCCGGTGTCACGTTGGATTTCAGCCAGCCGCTCTGGCATCGGTGGATAATTTCTGTAAGTGGGCTGTCGATTGAACAAGGCCTGTAGGTAGGCTTCCCCCCCGGAAGGGTGCAAAGCCGAGAACGGACGACTGCCGCGCTTTTTAAAAACATCATCCATGCCATAGCTGGCTACATGAGTAATGATTTCATTTTTCAAGTCGATTTGGTGCAGCACACACCCGCCAGCTCCGAGTTGCCCGGCAGCCAGTTTGACTGCTTTTTCCAGAAACTCATCCAATGGCATGTTGGAATTAATCATCCCTATAATGTCGCGCATGCTTTCGGCGGCTTGCTGGCGACGCTCGGCTTCTTCAGTTCGTTCGCGAACTCGCTGTTCGAGAGCGCTGTTGATTTCCTGCAAACTGGGCTGGCTTTCCGGGTTGGCGTCTGGCCTGTAGGTAATCACAGGCTGCTGGCTGGCTTCGGAGGCTGGCAACAATTCGAACTCGCAATACTCGTCCCCCTTTGCCTGACAAAGATGTTCGATACAAACCACATCTCGCCGGCTGCTGACTACGTTAATAAAACCGACCAGCACGCCAGCAGTATAGGCGCAGGCCGGACCTTGAGCCTGTATCCCGTTTTCTTTCATCATCCAAGCTTCGAAGGTATCCCTGCCCTGGACTGCCAGTCTTCCAATTGGCCATGTCTGCTGAATAATCTTAAACTGACCGAATCCTGCCTGCTGGTAAGCCTGGAGGCATTCTGCAAAGGCGGCATCTTGTTGGTCACCATCCTTGCCTAATGCAGTAAATGAAGACGCAAAAGATGCGCCGCCATTGGCGCCCACTTGTTGTAAAACCGAATTTGTCAATGAAACGCCGAGCAAGGCTTGGAGGTGACGTCGCAATCCCCAAAACCCGGCGCCAATATCGAGCAAAGCCATACGCGCACCGCCGAATCGCAAAAATCCGGGCGAAGATTCTGTCAGCAGTTTGGGCAGCTTGTTTGCGGTCATGTCAGTTCAGGAGAATTTGAGTTTCAGTTCCGGCTCATCCCCGTAATACTCGCCTGTGCGCTCAAATCCAAGTCTTTTGTAGAATTCTTCCGGGCTTTGCTCTCCCAGATGAACGCTGGTGTAAAGTTCGGTAGCACCTTGGGCACGCAGATGCTCGAGCAGGCGTTCGATGGCTTGGCGTCCATAGCCCTTGCCCTGAAAGGGGGCGGCTATCATCAAGCGCCACAGGAAGACCCCGGGACAGTCAATACCGTCGTCATAATCGGAGCCGATGTGCAGCATGATGAATCCGACCGGTGTGTCGTCGGCGTAGATGGCGCGCATCCAGACGTTTTCCGAGAAGTGCGCCTGGGCAATCGAGATGGCGTTATCGGTGACCATCAGCCGTTGCTGCGAGGACAGGGTTTCGCTCAGCATGCAAATCTCGATCACCGTTTGGGCGTTGATGCGTTTGAAATGAATGTCGGGAAGTATGGTTTCGTTGTCCATGCCGGTATCTCCTGGATAGAAATATCACATCCGATTCCAAAATCATAGTGCCGAATATCGTTGTACGGTGAACCAATGTCATCTGTCAAAATTGAAGACCCAGCAGATTCCAGTAGTATAGAAACCACAGGAAGGAAATCGCGGCCCCGAAAATCAGGAGGCTATAAGGGCGTATTATTCTTGGCCGGGGCAGGTCATGCCATCCCCGAACGATAACAAGCAGGAGCGCCAGGGTCAACGGAATGGTTGGGATAAGACTGGATATAGGCAAACCAACAGGATTGCAGGAAAAGTTTTCTCATGAATTCAGGTTACTTTTTATTGGTCAATTTGTCTCCCGCCAGTTAGTTAGATTTCATCCTGGTCAAGTGACCAGAATGTTTTGAATTTGCGGTTGTTGTACAGCAGCATCCGTAGTGATGAACACCAACATCAATCCATCCCGGCCATCTTGGCCGCCTTGTCCGTCCCGGTCGAGGCTGTATAACGCATGGTTGTCTTCAGGTCGTTGTGCCCCAGTAAAGCGGCCAGGGTGCGGATGTCGCCGGAAAACTTCTTCAGGAACAGGTAGGCAAAGGTGTGGCGCAGGGTGTGGGCGTATGCAGGAATACCGTCCGGCAGCTTGGCGGCCCGGGCATAGCGTGCCAGCATCTTGTGTATCCCACTTGGGCTGGATAAGGACCTGCGCTGGCCGGTCCACAGTTTCGCCTGGGGCTGGTATCGCCGGTGTAACTTTGTAGATAATTCACGAAAGCGCTCTTGACGGCCTTGAACTGTGGTCGGCCTGGCGTGCTCGACGGATTGCTGGCGGGAGACCTAATCCTTGAAATCTTTGGGAAGCACTTTGGCAGGGTCGAAGGCGGCACCCATAATAATTTTGAAACCAGGGTTAAGTATAGTAAGGATCGCCCGGTCCAAAAGTCCACAATATTTTTTTACATCCAACCTTCCAAAGTTGATTCTCGTACCCATTTCCCAGGCATGTACTCCGTTGTGAATGAAAAGGAATTCCACCGACTGCCCTGGAGCAATCTGCCTGCCCTGTGCCTGCAGCTGCAGCGCTGCGCGCGCGGCGGGCGATGGGGATCTGTATTCGTTCAAGGCGCGGCTCAGCCTCTGCCGGACGACCAGCTCCTCCAATGGAACGCGTCCGGTCCCGAGTTCCCTCTTCGCGCGTTCCACCAGGGTCATGACCTCCGGAATGCGGACGGAAAATTCATGCGGAGTGTTTGCGCGCGACAGAATTTCCAGCGCCGCCAGTTGAACCTTCCTCACCCACATGGTCGTATCCCTGCGGCGCAACTCGACCCCGCGATACTTGAGCGTGCCATCTTGAAAGGCGCCAAAGTATTGGTTGGGCACGGGCACGCGCGCGTCCCGTTTGGACG